>CAYQOH010000284.1:0-3845 GCA_964419075.1 uncultured Opitutaceae bacterium
CAGAAGCTGATCTGCCTCGACATGGGGCATTTCCACCCCACCGAGTCCGTTGCGGACAAGGTCAGCTCCGTGCTGCAGTTCGTGCCGGGGCTTCTGCTCCACCTGAGCCGGGGCGTCCGCTGGGACAGCGACCATGTCGTCCTCTTTGACGAGCCGACCCGGGCGGTGCTCGAGGAGGTCGTCCGTGGCGGCTTCCTCGGCCGCACCCACATCGGCCTCGACTATTTTGACGGCAGCATCAACCGGGTGGCGTCATGGGTGATCGGCTGTCGGAACGCGCAGAAGGCGCTGCTGGCCGCGCTGCTCGAGCCGTCGGGCGAGCTCAGGCGCCTCGAGGGCGAGGGCGACCTCGCAGCGCGCCTCGCGCTGATCGAGGAGACGAAGACCCTCCCCCTGGGGGCCGTGTGGGACGAGCACTGCCGCCGGCACGGCGCACCGGCCGACAGGACGTGGTATCCCGAGATCCGCCGGTATGAGCACGACGTGCTGAACCTCCGGGGCTGATTTTAAGATGAAGCATACCTTCCGGCATGTGAACTACCTCTGGGACGACGCCAAGGCGTCGTCCCTCGACCCGGTCGACCGCCTGGTTTACCGCTCCAACCTGCTCGGCAGCGACCCGCGCATCACCAACTCGGGCGGCGGCAACACGTCCTCCAAGCTGACCGGCACGGACCCGCTGACGGGCAAGCCGGTCGAGGTCCTATGGGTCAAGGGCTCGGGCGGGGACCTGCGCACCAGCAGGCGGGAGAACTTCTCGTCACTCGACCAGGAGAAGCTCTCGGGCCTGAGGCGAAGCTACCTGGCGCGCGCCGACCGGGGGCTCAAGTCCGTCGCCGAGGACGAGATGGTGGGGATGTACGCGCACGCGACCTACAACCTGAACCCGCGTCCGCCCTCGATCGATACGCCGCTCCACTCGTTCCTGCCGGGCAGGCACGTCGATCACATGCACCCGAATGCGATCATCGCGATCGCGGCCGCCGCCTCGAGCGAGCGCCTCACCCGCGAGATCTTCGGGGACGAGATGGCGTATGTGCCTTGGATGCGCCCCGGCTTCGAGCTCGGACTGGCGATGCAGGATATCGTCCGCAGGAAGCCCCAGGTCCGGGCGATCATGATGGGCCAGCACGGCTTCATCTCCTGGGCGGAGGAGGACCGGGACTGTTACACGGCGACCCTCGGCTTCATCGAGAAGGCCGCCGCGCACATCGAGGCGACGTACGAGCGCAAGGGCGGGGACACGACGGCCTTCGGCGGCGCCAAGCACGCGGCCCTGGAGGAGTCCGAGAGCCGGACGGTCCTTTCGGCGGTCCTGCCGTGGCTGCGGGGCAAGGTGTCGACGGTGGAGAGGCGGGTCGTCGCGACCGTCCAGGGCGGCCCGGGCATCCTTCGGTTCGTCAATTCCGCGGATGCCCCGCGCCTGGCCGAGCTCGGAACCTCCTGCCCCGACCATTTCCTCAGGACGAAGATCAAACCGCTCTATGTCGCATGGGACCCGCAGACGCGGGACGTCGGGGCCTTGAAGGCGAGGCTGGCGGAGGGGCTGGAGCGGTACCGTGCGGATTACGCGGCGTACTACAGGAGATGCGCGCGCACCGACTCGCCTGCGATGCGGGACCCCAACCCGACGGTCTTCCTGATCCCGGGGATTGGCCTGGTCGCCTGGGGAAAGGACAAGTCGGAATCGCGCGTGACCGCCGAGTTCTACACGGCGGCCGTCGAGGTGATGCGGGGCGCCGAGGCGCTGGACCGCTACACCGCGCTTCCCCAGCAGGAGGCGTTTGACATCGAGTACTGGCTCCTCGAGGAGGCGAAGCTCAGGAGGATGCCGGCGGAGAAGGAGCTTGCGAGGCAGGTGGTGGTCGTCGTCGGCGCCGGCTCCGGCATCGGTCGCGACACGGCCCACCGCCTGTCCCGGGAGGGCGCCCACGTGGCGTGCGCCGACCTAAGCGAGGGCGCGGCCCTCGCGACCGCAAAGGAGATCACGGACCGGCTGGGGATGGGCATAGGGATCGCGGGCGCGGGCCTCGCGGCGTGCGGTCCCGCCGTGGGCCTCGGGGTGGACATCACGGACCGCGCCAGCATCCGGCGGATGCTCGACCAGGTGGCCTACGCCTTCGGGGGCTTCGACTCGATCTGCGTCACGGCGGGGGTCTTCGTTCCGAGCGATACCACCGGGCACATCCCGGACGACAAGTGGCCGCTCAACTTCGGCGTCAACGTGACGGGAAGCTACCTCGTGGCGGACGAGGCGGCCACGACCTGGAGGCTGCAGGGCCTGCCCGGCAGCCTCGTCCTGACGACGTCGGCGAACGCGGTCGTGGCCAAGCGGGGCTCGCTCGCCTACGACACGTCGAAGGCCGCCGCCAACCACCTGGTGCGCGAGCTCGCGATCGAGCTCGCGCCGCTCGTGCGGGTCAACGGCGTGGCCCCCGCCACGGTCGTGCAGGGAAGCGCAATGTTCCCTCGGGAGCGTGTCATCGGCTCGCTCGCCAAGTACAACCTGCCGTACCGCGACGACGAGCCCACGGAGGCGCTCGTCCGGCGGCTCGCGCAGTTCTACGCCGACCGCACGCTCACGAAGGCTCCGATCACGACCGCGGACCAGGCCGAGGCCTACTTCCTGCTGGTCGGTCGGCGCCTGGGCAAGACGACGGGCCAGGTGATCGCGGTCGACGGCGGCCTGCCCGAGGCGTTCCTTCGCTAATATGAAACCGGTGCGGTGCGCTGCCGTCGACCTCGGCGCCACCAGCGGGAGGGTGATTGTCGGCACGTGGAGCCGAGCGGGTCTCGAGCTCGACGAGGTCCACCGGTTCCCGAACGGGTTCCGACCGATGGCCGGGCACGACTACTGGGAGCTTCCGCGCCTGTGGGGCGAGGTGTGCGCGGGCCTTGCGAAGGCCAAGAGCCGCTATCCCCGCCTGGCGTCGGTGGGCGTCGACGCATGGGCGGTCGACCACGTCCTGGTGAACGCCAAGGGGCGGCCGGTCTTCCCGGTCCACGCCTACCGCGACACCCGCACCGCCGCCGCGTCGCGCGCGCTCGCCCGCCGGGGAATCGGCAGGGTCTACGCGCTCACGGGCGTGCCGAACTACCCGTACAACACGAGCCTGCAGCTTCAGGAGACGCTGCGGGCCTGCCCGGCGGTGGCGAAGGCGGCGTCGCGCTGCCTTTTCATCCCGGACTACTTCAACTTCCTGCTCTCGGGTCGCATGGAGAACGAGCTCTCGATCGCGAGCCACTCGCAGCTGATCGACGTTCACGGCACCGACTGGTCCCGGGGCGCGCTCGACTTCTTCGGCATTCCGCGCAGCTGGTTCGCCCGGCCCGCGCTCTCCCCACGCAGGCTCGGCGCAGTCACGGGCGTCCCGGGGCTCCGCGGCGTCCTTTCCGTGCTCGTCCCGGGCCACGACACGGCCTGCGCGTTCGCCGCCATGCCCGCGGCCCCCGGCGGCTCGGACCTCTACCTGAGCTCGGGAACCTGGTCGCTCCTGGGCTTCGAGAGCGCGGTGCCGCTCCTGGGGAGGGGCGCCCTCGGTGCGCGGGTTTCGAACGAGCGGATGGGCGACGGCCGGTACCGGCCGCTCAAGAGCTGCCTCGGCCTCTGGCTCCTGGAGCGGATCGTTCCCGAATTCAGCTCGAGGCCGCAGACGCCCGGGGCGTGGAGGCGGCTGAGCGCCGCCGCCTCCCTGGCGCGGCCCCCGGAGCGGCTGCTCGATCTCTCGGACCCGAGGCTCTTCAACCCGCGTTCGATGAGGGCGGCGATCGACAGGCAGCTGGCGGGCCGCGGGGGCCGGCCGCCGGGGGACCTGGCCGGCTACGCGAGGCTCATCTGCGCCTCG
>CAYQOH010000285.1:0-3843 GCA_964419075.1 uncultured Opitutaceae bacterium
GCGTCGCAGTCGGCGACGCTGTTCGCCATCGGCTTCTCGCAGATCACGTGCTTGCCCGCCTCGGCCGCGCGGATCGTGTCGCGGGCGTGCAGCCCGTTGGGGGTCACCACGTAGACGATGTCGATGTCCGGGTTGTCGGCGATCTCGTGGAACGAGTCGTATTGCCAGACGTGCCTCTCGGGGAACCCGTACTGGCGGCTCCAGCTGACACCCTTCTCGCGGGATCTCGTGATGACGCCCGCGAACCGGCAGAGCTTCGTCCTCCTCAGGGCCGGCCCCAGCTCGCCCCGCGAGTAGAGCCCGAGGCCCATGAGGGCGACGCCGAGCTTCCTCTCGCCCCCTTTGGTCGCCTCTGCAAGCTCGGCGGCCAGGCTTCCCGCGGCCCCGCTCCCGAGAAACGCGGCGCCCAGGCTCATGTTGCGGACAAACGTGCGTCGTGAGAGTGCGGAGTCATGGGAATCGCGGCGGACGTTCATGGCATGCGGGGGATGGGGACGGGGACGGGGTGCCTCCGGTGACAGGGACCAAGGAATGGGAGATTTCGAAAGGGGCAAGCACCGTAGTCATAGGGGGCGGTCTGCCGCCTCGAGCCTCGCCAGCTCGCCCGCCACGTGGGCCATCAGCGGCCGGTGGCCCGGGAGCAGGGAGTGGAGGGGGCACCAGAGCACCCGCTCGGAGGCCGCGGCGATCCGCGCGCTGCGCGACGGGACGACCATGAGGTCGAGCGGCGTCCGGTAGGTGAAGACCGGCAGGCCGCGAAGCGCGCCGGCGCCGGCGTCCAGGTCGCGCAGGAACGTGCTGCCCGGGCGCATCTGGCGCACCCCGGCCCCGCCGTGGAAATAGGCGCTGAGCGTGCCGCGGTGGGGTCCCGCGATCGAGAAGAACACGCGCGTCGAGCGGGCGCCGCCCCGCGCCTGGAGGTAGTGCCGGGCGACGATGGCGCCCATGCTGAAGCCGACCAGCGCCACGGGCGCCCCGCGGGCGACATTGGCCCGGATGAACCACGCGAGCTTCCCGGAAAGGTCCTCGAGCCCGAGGCCCCCGTCCCTCGGGTGGAAGGTCGGGGCGTGGCAGAGGTGCCCCCGGGCCTCGAGGTGGCGCCAGAGCCGACGGAAGAGCCGGCCCGTGTCGCCGAAGCCGTGGACGAGGACGACGTTCATGTCGGCCCCCGCCTACCCCCGGGCCTCGTCGCGCAGGATGCTGAACAGGTCCATGTCGTGGAACCCGTCGTGGCGCAGGTGCGAGCGCCTGAGCCTTCCCTCGTGCTCCATGCCGAGCTTCTCGAGGACCCGGCGCGACCCTGCGTTTTCCGGCATGCACGTCGCCTCCACCCGGTTCAGCCCGTAATGCTCGAACGCATACCTTAGCACGAGCCGCGCGGCCTCGGTCGCGATCCCCCGCCCCCAGCGGCCCCGCGCCACGTTGAAGGCGATCTCCGCGCGCTGGTGGTGCCTGTTGAGGGAGTGCAGGAAGACGATCCCCTCCAGCCGTTCGCGCCCGCGCGGGAGGATCGCCCAGCTCAGGATGTCGGGCCCCATGAGCATCCTCAGGAAGCTGCGGGTCTGCTCCTCCGAGTCGTGGGGCGGCCAGAGCGTGTAGCGGGCGACCTCGGGATCCGAGGCGTACGCGAAGACCGACGGCGCGTCGTCGCTGCGCAGCGGGCGCAGCGTCAGCGTGTCGGATTCCAGGACCGGCGAGGTGGTGTCGAAGGGGTCGCTCATGCCCTGCGGCGGACCCTGCCGGGCATGAGGAGATCCCACTTGTTCCCGTAGAGGTCCTCGAAGACGGCGACGGTGCCGTAGGCCTCGGTCCTCGGCTCCTCGTTGAACTTCACGCCGCGGGACCTCATCCTGCGGTAGTCGCGCCAAAAGTCGTCCGTGTGCAGGAAGAGGAACACGCGGCCCCCCGCCTGGCGGCCCACGGCGGCCCGCTCCGCCCGGTTCTTCGCCCTGGCCAGCAGCAGGCGCGCCCCACCCGAACCCGGCGGCGCGAGCACGACCCACCGCCTCCCGCCGCCGAGCGGCGCGTCCTCGACCACGCGAAAGCGGAGCGCCCCGGCGTAGAAGCCCAGGGCCTCGTCATAGTCCCGGACAAGGAGGCAGACGCAGCCGATCGCCTGCCTCATGCTCCGGGCGCCTCCCCGCGCGCCATCCGCTCAAGCGCGGTCACCGTCTGCCAGTTGCGGGTCGTCGCGCGGGTGGAGAGCTTCCGCTCGAAGAAGTTGTTGTTGATCTTCGTGACTCCGTATCCTGAAGGACAATACACATAAACGACGTCCCCGGCGAGGACCGCCGCCTCGCCCGGCGCAAGCGGCAGCCCGATCCCGTCCAGCGAGGCCGCGGCGGCGCGCCCTACCAGGAACGTGACGTGGAGGAACCTGGGGTCGACCCCGGGCCGCCCGAGAAACGGGTTCGCCCCGGCCACCGCCGTCATCTCGCCGGCGGAGCGCACGGCGACAGCGACGTCGTAGCCGCAGTCACGCAGGATCCTGCGCTCGATCGCGGGGCCGTGGCGTCCGGCGCCCGTTCCTGGCGCCTCAAAGACGGCGTTTCCGCTCTGCAGGTGGGTCCGGACCTTGCGGAAGCCCAGGGCCTCGTGGAGGGCCCTGAGCGCGTCCATCTTCAGGGGCCGCCTCCCGGCGACATTAATGCCGCGGATCATCGAGACAACGGTGGCCATGTGCTGCGGCGATTGAGGCGGAAAGCCCCCCGCCCGGCGAGGCCCAACCGGCGGCCGTGCGCCCCGGCCCTCCGCGGGTTGCACGGGTCGGCGGGGCGGCCCCTGTGGCGGGGTGCCGTCCGTCCGGGCTATGACACGAATCGCATTGGGGAGGCTTGTAAAAAAGGGCCTAATACTGCACATTAATTCCCCGCCCTTGATGAAACTGGCCTCCGCCATGGCAAAAGCAGCCCACGCTCCCTGCGTTTGTGATTGCTGCTGCCCATTTTAGATAATGCCAACTGCGGAAACTCTCTCCACCGCGGTTGATCCAGCCGCGGTGGACCGGAGGCTATCCGGGCTGTCAGCCGGCGAACGGATCGCCTGGGCGTTCGCGCACTTCGGGGACGGGCTCGTCCTCAGCACAAGCTTCGGGGCCCAGGCCGCCGTGATGCTGCACCTGGCGACGCGAATCGCGCCCAACCTGCCGGTCGTGTTCGTCGACACCGGCTACCTCTTCCCGGAGACCTACGCCTTCGCCGACCAGCTGACCGAGCGACTGAGGATCAATCTCAAGGTGTACCGGGCCGTCGAGTCGCCGGCATGGATCGAGGCCCGGCACGGGAGGCTCTGGGAAAAGGGGGCCGCGGGCCTCGCCGCCTACAACCAGGTCACGAAGGTCGAGCCGATGAAGCGGGCGCTTTCCGAGCTCGGGGCGCGCGCGTGGCTCGCGGGGCTCAGGCGCGTGCAGTCGAGCACCCGCGAGCGCCTCCCCGTCGTCGCCAGCCAGGACGGGCGCACCAAGGTCCATCCGATCGTGGATTGGACGGACCGCGACGTGCACCGGTACCTGACCGAGAACGACCTGCCCTATCACCCGCTCTGGGAGAAGGGCTACGTCTCGATCGGCGACATCCACACGACCCGGCCGCTCACGGCCGAGATGACGCCCGAGGAGACCCGCTTCTTCGGCATCAAGCGCGAATGCGGGCTGCACGACCCCGCCGCGAACATCTGAACCGCCTCTGCAATGACCCACCTTGACGAACTTGAGTCCCAGAGCATCTACCTCATGCGCGAGGCCTACCACGCCTTTGAGAAGCCCGCGATGCTCTGGTCCATGGGAAAGGACTCGAACGTGCTCCTGTGGCTCGCGAAGAAGGCGTTCTGCGGCCACATCCCCCT
>CAYQOH010000286.1:0-3822 GCA_964419075.1 uncultured Opitutaceae bacterium
AGAAGGACAAGCGCCACGGACAGGCGATCGCCGCCGCAAGCCTTCCCTCGATCGGCGCGGCTGCGGGCTCGCATGCGGTGCATTTAGGTTCAAAATAACTCCCCATGAAACTCTCCAATCCGGCTGCGGATATCTTTGTTCCCGACTCGTCCATCTCCCCGGACGAGGCGCTCAGGCGGGTGACGCACCTTTGCGTGGTGGCCCACCAGGACGACATCGAGATCATGGCCCAGTCGGGCATAAGCGACTGCTTTGGCGTCCCGGGCAAGGCCTTCGGCGGGGTGGTCGTCACGAACGGGGCGGGCTCGCCCAGGTCCGGCCGCTACGCCTCGTATACGGACGAGCAGATGCTTGCCGTCCGGCGCAGCGAGCAGCGCGAGGCGGCCCAACTCGGCCAATACTCGATCCAGCTGCAGCTCGGGTACACGAGCGCCGAGGTGAAGCGCCCGGGCCACCCTGGCGTGGCGGGCGACCTCAGGGCGGTGTTCTCGGGCTGCAGGCCAGAGGTCGTCTTCCTCCACAATCCCGCGGACAAGCACGACACCCACGTCGCCGTCCTCCTGCGCTGCCTTGAGGCAATCCGGTCGCTGCCCGCGGCCAGCAGGCCGGGCAAGGTGGTCGGCTGCGAAGTGTGGCGTAACCTTGACTGGCTTCCCGACGCGGACAAGGTCGCGCTCGACTCAGGCAGGCATCCGGAGCTCTCGCGCAAACTGCTGGCCGCCTTCGACTCGCAGATCGCCGGGGGCAAGCGGTATGACCTGGCCACCGTCGGCAGGCGGGCGTCCAACGCGACCTTCCATGCGTCCCATGCCACGGACAACCTTTCCGGGATTACCTGGGCCATGGATCTGACCCCGGTCATTCGCGACGGCGGGCCCTCCGTGCACGACCTCACGGCGTCGCTTGTGGCGCGGCTTGCGGAGGACGTCTCGCGGCGGCTCAAGGCATTCGCCTAGGCCAGGTCGGACGCCTTGTAGGCTCTGTCGCCGTGGCGGTAGGCCATCGGCGACACCCCGTATGCCGTATGGAACGCGCGGCTGAAGCTGTAGATCGAAGAGAAGCTGCAGAGCTCCGCGATCTCGGTGACTCGCCTTTGGCTCAAGCGCAGGAGGCCGCATGCTTTCTCCAGACGCAGCCTCCTGAGGTGCCGGCCGAGGCTCACGCCGCAGGAAGCCCTGAAACGCGCCCTGAGGTGGCTCGCGCTGATCCCGAGCGACCGCGCGATCTCCTTGACGCTCAGCGGCTCCTCCTTGTTCTGCGCCAGCTGGTTGACCTGCATGATGAGCCCGGGCGCGACCGGCGGCCTCTGGTGCCTTCTGAGGATCGGCTCGGCCCGGCGTATCCTTTGCAGCAGAACGGAGAGCAGGAGGCTCGTGAGGTCCCCCTCGCCCCGCGTGAGGTAGGCCTCGACGAGCTCGGCGCAGGCCTGGCGCACGACCGGCGTGATGGCAAACGGCCGGAACCGCAGCACCTGGAGCGGCGCCATGTCGATCATGTCGAACGTGATGAAGATCCACATCAGGTCCTCGCGCGCCGGCTGGATGTAGTCGTGGAACTGGAAAGGAAGCACGAGGAGCCCCTCGTTGGGATTGAGGCGTATCGCGCGGTCGTCCACCGCGACGGTGACCGCGGTCTCCAAGGCGAGTATCAGCACGAAGCGGTGGTGGAGCGCGCGGCCGCGCTGCGGCCGGTTCAGGTCCGTCGCCGTGCGACGGCAGAAGCAGACGATGTTGTCGGGAAGCGCGAGCGGAGCCGCGCGCTTGCCGTGCAGCGGCCTGAGCGGGGACGGCAGCAGGTTGGCGAGCTTCTCGAGGGAAAGAATCCGGGCGTTTGGTGCTTCTGACATTTTTGTTAAAAACATCGTCAGTTCTGCCATTTTTTAACGGCGGCGCCGAGAATAACATCGGAACCTGACCAAAATACCCGCAACCTCGCTGCAATAAGACCCCATGACCGGCCCGCCGACCTCAGCCCATAGCAGGTTCGAGCACGTCCCGCTCGCCGTGTACGCGAGCAGCGCCGAGGCCTCGCAGTCCGTCGCCCGCGAGATCGCCGTGCTCATCCGCGAGCGGCAGAAGGCGAAGCGGACCGCGGTGCTCGGGCTGGCGACCGGCTCCACGCCGCTCGCGCTCTACGCCGAGCTAGTGCGAATCCACAAGGAGGAGGGGCTGAGCTTCTCGAATGTCGTCACGTTCAACCTCGACGAGTACTACCCGATCCAGCCGACAAGCCCGCGGAGCTACCGCCACTACATGCAGGCGCATCTGTTCGACCACGTCGACATCCCTGCCGCCAGCATCAACATGCCCGACGGGACTGCGCCGGCCGCGTCGGTCGACGCGCAGTGCCGCGACTATGAGGAGCGGATCCAGGCCGCGGGTGGGATAGATTTCCAGGTCCTCGGGATCGGGCGCACCGGCCACATCGGCTTCAACGAGCCCGGGAGCCCCCGGCGCTCGCGCACGAGGCTGGTGACGCTGGACGCCCTGACACGGCGCGACGCCGCGGGGGACTTCGGGGGCGAGGAGCACACGCCGAGATACGCGATCACCATGGGCGTGCGCACGATCCTCGAGGCCCGCCGGATCGTCCTGCTGGCCTGGGGCCAGCACAAGGCCGAGATCGTGGGCGCTGCGGTCGAGGGGCCCGTGACGCCCCAGGTCACGGCGTCCTTCCTCCAGGAGCACGACCAGGTCCAGTTCGTCATCGACCGGGCGGCGGCGGGCGCGCTGACCCGCTACCGCACGCCGTGGCTGCTGGGGGCCCTCGGCGACCTCGGCCTCGAGTGGGATCCGGCGATGGTGCGCCGCGCGATCATCTGGCTCTCCCAGCTCAGGAAGAAGGCCGTGCTGAAGCTCACCGACGACGACTACAACGAGGCGGGGCTCCAGGACCTCCTCAGGATCCAGGGCTCGGCCTACGAGGTCAACCTGGCGGGCTTCTACCAGCTCCAGCACACGATCACAGGATGGCCGGGAGGGCGTGACCCGAAGCGCACCAAGCCCGGAGACGCCCCGGTTCGCCCGCTGCGCGCCCCCTCGGCCGGCGTGTTCCCGAAGCGGATCCTCGTGCTTTCCCCCCATCCGGATGACGACGTGATCGGGATGGGCGGCACCCTCTGCCGCCTGGTCGAGCACGGCCACGAGGTCCATGTCGCGTACCAGGTGTCCGGGGCGAACGCCGTCTCCGACGAGGCGCTGGCCCGCGCCCTGCGCTTTGTGGGCGACTCGGGCCTCGCGAGCCCGGCGGTCATTGAAAGGCTGCGCGCGCTGTGCACGTCGCTCGAGTCCACGGGCTCCCTCCCGGAGACGGCCGAGGTCCACAACTGGAAGGGTCTGGTCCGGAGGCAGGAGGCCGTCGCGGCCGCCCGCGTGTGCGGCGTCCCGTTGGGGCGCCTCCACTTCCTTGACCTGCCGTTCTACCACGCAAGCCCCGGCAGCAGGCGGCAACTCGGGGACGCGGACCGGTCGGTCATGCGCGAGCTCATCGGGGAGATCCGCCCGCACCTGATCTTCGCGGCAGGCGACCTCGACGACCCCCACGGCACGCATCGGCTCTGCCTGCACGCCCTTCGCGACGCCCTTGCCCGGCTCTCCGACGAGCCGTGGGTGCGCGAGAGCGAGCTCTGGCTCTACCGGGGCGCGTGGTCCGAGTGGTCCGTGGACGAGATCGACCTCGCGGTCCCCCTCAGCCCGCAGGAGGTGCTGCGCCGCCGGCGCGCGATATTCTGCCACGAGACCCAGAAGGACATGGCGCTTTTCCTCGGCGACGACCGCAGGGAGTTCTGGCAGCGTTCGGAGGACCGCAGCAGGCGCCTGGCCG
>CAYQOH010000287.1:0-3820 GCA_964419075.1 uncultured Opitutaceae bacterium
CCACCCGCACCTTGGAGATCGCCCAGCCGATCGGGCGGATGTCCCCGGGCGGGTAAGGGTACTCGGTGAAGTCGGAGGGCGTGTAGTCCTTGATCAGCGACCAGCTGGCCCCGCCGTCGCGCGACACGTAGAGGGGCACGATGGGCACGGGCGCGTCCGCCCCCACGCAGGCGGCCGTGTAGAGGGTGCGGGGCTCGCGCGGGTCGACAGCCAGGCACGGGTATTCCGCCGTCGGAAGGCCCGCGTTGATCGGCCTGAAGCTGCGCCCGCCGTCGTCGCTCTTCAGGAGCCCCGACTTCCCGGCCGCGGCATAGAGGACCTCGCCACCCTCGGCGGGGAACTGGAGCTCGGCAAAGGCCAGTTCGGGCCCCTCGGCAAGGAGGCTCCAGGTCCGGCCCTTGTCGTTCGAGACATAGAGGCGGCCGACCTGCGGGCGCCTGTAGCCCCTGGGGAAGAGGTAGTCCGCGCGGGCCAGGGTCTGGAGCGTTCCGACGTAGAGGCGGTTGGGGATCCTCGGATGGAACGCCAGGGACTTGAGCGGCTCCCCCTGGAGACCGGTGCACGTCCAGTGGCTTCCGCCATCGTGGCTCGCGAAGACCCCGCGCGAGTAGCTCGCCGCGACGACGGTGTTCGGGTCGAAGGGATCGACGGCGATCATCTCGCCCATGTAGCGGGTGTCGCCGTTGCCGATGAAGTCGGCCTGCTCGGTGAGCAGGCGCCAGGTCCTCCCGCCGTCCCTGGAGCCGTGGATGAACCCGAAGCTCCTGCCGGCGCGCGCCTCCCCGGAGCAGCGGAAGAGGACGTTCGGGTCGTGCGGGCTCAGCGCGAAGCTTTCGACGGAATGGTGGGACGAGGCCGTCATTCCCCGGTTCATCGCGCGGAAGCTCCGGCCGCCATCCTCGCTGAGGAACACGCCCGCGACGTCGCAGCGCGCCCAGACGCGGCCCGGCGTGTTCGGATCCGCGATCAGTCCCGTGATGTAGCCGCCACCGCCCACCCGCGACTGGCGCCACTGCGCCCCGGCCCGCGGCGCTCCGGACCCCGCGTCCGTAATGGGGTCGCCCGCCCGCAGGGCGACGGCAAGGGGCAGGGCGATCAGGAAGAGGGCACAACGGTGGAGACGCCGGGGGTTCATGGCTCAGGGGCTAATTTGCCGCGGGCACGAGGGTTGGAGCCTGGCCGGGAAACCACAAGCATCCGGACAATGTCGGCCAAGGGCGGGCTCTGCGGGTGCCCGCCCATGTCGTTCGAGAGCGGGATGCCCTCTCCTTGGGCTTTCGCCTCTCCTGCCGGTCCGCGTTTTGGGCACGGCTTCTGCGCATGCGATAGTCCGTGGCGCCCGAGGCGCGTACCCGAGCGAACCTCAGGCGCGAGGGCCGTGCAGGCCCCACGGCCGAGGGCCAGAATCATGCCTGGTAGTGTTCGTCGCTCACCTTCTCCATCCAATCCACGGGCTTCCCGTTCAGGTATTCCTGAATGGCGATGTGCGTCATGGCCGTGGTGGGCGCGGCGCCGTGCCAGTGCTTCTCACCCGGCGGGAACCACACGACGTCCCCCGGCCGGATCTCCTCGATCGGGCCCCCCCATCGCTGCGCCCGACCGCAGCCCGCCGTCACGATCAGGGTCTGGCCCAGCGGATGCGTGTGCCACGCGGTCCGGGCCCCGGGCTCGAACGTGACACTCGCGCCTCCCGCTCGGGCCGGATCGTTCGCTGGAAAGAGCGGGTCAATGCGCACGGTGCCTGTGAACCAATCGGCGGGTCCTCTGGCTGAGGGTTGCGAGCCACTTCGTTTGATTTCCATGGGATCTTCCTTTGACTTAGGGCTGAGTTCGTTGGTCTGGCGCCGGTGGCGGCGGCCGGGATCAGCGGTGGGCTTCCTCGAGGCCCGTCGATTTTCCCAGGCTTTCAGGATACCGGGCGCCTTGAATGGTATTCTTCGAGGCCGCGGTGTCGATCTCGCGACGGTCGTCTGGCGAGAGTTCGACGGAGGCCGCCCCGATGTTCCCGGTCAGGCGCTCCTGCTTCGTCGTCCCCGGGATCGGCACGATCCACGGCTTATGCGCCAGGAGCCAGGCGAGCGCGATCTGCGCGGGCGTCGCCATCGTGCGGCCCCATGCCTCGCCTGCTTGACCCCGGCCTCGTCCCTACCTGCCTGGACCTGGCGCCACAAAGCGCACGTTTTCGACGAACCTGCCCACCGTGAGGCGCTCCGATCCCGCAGCCAGGCGCTCCCCGAGTATGTCGACATTCTCAAACGTCACGTCGTCCACGCCATGCCGCTCGTCGGGCCCCTCAAGGCGCACCCCATAGGCCCCGGCCTTTCCTTCAACCCGTATATCGCGGAAGAGGGTCTTCTGCACGTGCCCAGGCACCTTGTTGAACATGTACTGGTTCACGGTCGGCTCCACGCGAATGAGTTCGTGCTGCCCTTCTCCGTGAACCCGCACATCCCCCACCGACACGCCCTCGAGCACCATCTCCTCCCCAGGCTGGAACAGAAACGGCGTCATCATGAAATGAATGATGTCCAGGTTCCGCAGGCTGATGCTGCGCATGAACTTTGCGCGGCTCTCGTGCCCCAGCAGGAAGATGCGCGCCCGGTCACACCAGAGCGTGCTGTCCTCAACCGTTATGCGCTCGACGTTGCTGTCGGGTGCCGTGAATTCCAGCCCCTTCAGCGCCACGCAGTCGTCGTCCGTCCGGATGAAACAGTCGGTGATCAGGACGTCCTGCGAGTTGCACACATCGATTCCGTCGTCGTTCTGGACCCGGCCGCCGCAGATCTTCACGTTGCGAACGGCCACGCGGCGACTGTCGTGCAGCCCAATCGTCCACCGCGACGCCCCCCGGATCGTTATGCCGCCGATTTCCACATTGGTGCCATGAACCGTCACCACCTCCGGCGTCGGCCCCTCTTCCCACGCGGAGTCCGAGGAGTCAAGAATGCCCCTGCCTGCGATGCGGATATTATCTCCATGCGCCACGACTCCCCCGTACACCACGGCTCCGCCCGCGAGGTAGAGCGTCTGATTGTCTGCGACCTCGATCCTTCCAGGACGGTGGAGTCCGGGACCGAAATAGATGACGCTGTCCGAGCCCCGTCTCGGCGGGGGGTCCTCCGTAGGATTGGCGAATAAGAGCAGGGGTCCGTTCTTTCCATCCGGCTCGATGCTCAATTTGCGAGGGCCGGGCATCGAAAGAACGAGGACGTTGTCCGAGTCCAGGCGGGTCTTAATACCCAAACCGGCCGGGCGAATCACCGTGTCGCGCAGGGATCGCGCCGAGGTGATCCGCACCTCCACGCTGCCGCTCGTGTCGAAACTCGCAAACGCATACGGCCCCCCGTGATTCCATTCCTTGCCAGCGAAGGGTGGATCCAGCGTGCGCGCCGTGTATACCGACACCGGCTTACCCGCCGCCGTCACGTGGAAGTCGGACGAGAGCACCTCTGCCGCCGGCGCAGGATAAGTCGCCACCTCGACCGGCGCGGCAAGAATTCCCAGCGGGCCCATGACGGCCAGAGCTGCGAGGGTTCTCATTGTCGCGGCCACCGTTGCCACTCCAATTCTGCGAAGAGGCGCCCAAGGACGCGAGGACGGCATGCGTCGCACGTCTTCATGACAACTTTGGGGTAGTGCCTTGCTGACCGGCTACGATCCGCGCGATCGGCCCGCCTGATCGCTGCGACCGAGCCTGCAAGCAGAATTGACGGATTTCCCCAAAAAACCTCCGTCAGCGATAGTCCTCGCCGGTCTGCGCGTTGATGATCTTGAAGTTCTCGATGTGGTAGTTCGGGTCGGCGCGGAAGGCGAGCTGCAC
>CAYQOH010000288.1:0-3808 GCA_964419075.1 uncultured Opitutaceae bacterium
ACGGGGTTCTCGTTCACGAGCCAGCCGGAGGCGTGGTTGACGGTCAGCTTGCAGCCCTCCGCATAGAGGACCTTGAACGAGCCGCCCGCGAAGTCCTTGATGCCCTGCAGCACGCTCACGCCCTCCATGGGGACGGCGGAATAGCCGCCGAGGTGGACGTCCGCCGCGTTGGGCCCGATCACGGCCAGGGTCTTGATCCTGGAGGCGTCGAGCGGGAGCGTGTGGTTCTCGTTCTTCAGGAGAACCATGGCCTCGTCCGCCGCCTTGCGGGCCAGGGCCCGGTGCGCCTCGGAGCGCGTGACCTTCGGGGACAGGTCGGGGTCCGTGTACGGCCGGTCAAAGAGGCCGCACAGGAACTTCACGCGCAGCACGCCGGCGGCAGCCCGGTCGATCGCCGCCATCGACACCTTCCCGGCCCGCTCCTCCGCGGCCAGGGTGGAGAAGCACCGGCCCTTGCCCCCGAGGTCGTAGTCGACGCCGGCCTCGATGCTGAGGACGCCGGCCTCGGCGGGGCCCGCGGCGGCGTGGTGGTCCTCATAGAGGTTGTCGATGCCGCCGCCGTCGCTCATCACGAAGCCGTCGAAGCCCCACTCCGTCCTCAGGATGTCGGTCAGGAGCTTGTGGTTCACGTGGTTCGGGATCCCGTCCCATTCGTTGTACGAGGCCATCAGCGAATGCGCGTGGGCCACCTTGACGGCCATCTCGAAGGGATAGAGGTGGTTCTCCCGAAACTCGCGCTCGGAGTAGTTGACCGGGGCGATGTTGCGCCCGCCCTCGGGCTGGCCGTGGCCGGCGAAGTGCTTGAGCGTCACGGCGACATGCTCGGGCCCGATCCGGGCGTCGCGGCCCTGGAGCCCATAGATCGCCGCCATGCCCATCCGGGAGACCAGGTAGGGGTCCTCGCCGTAGCATTCGTCAAAGCGGCCCCAGCGCGGGTCGCGGGCGAGGTCGAGCACGGGCGCCAGGACCTGGCGGACGCCGCGCGCGCTCGCCTCCTGCGCGGCGGCGGTGAAGACGCGCTCGAGGAGCGCGGGGTCCCACGTGCTTCCGAGCGCGATGGCCGCCGGGAAGCTGGTCGCCCCCGCGGCCATGTAGCCGTGCACGGCTTCGGAGAACGAGAAGACGGGGATGCCGAGGCGCGTCTTCTCGAGCATGTACTTCTGGACCGAGTTCAGGCGCAGCACGCGCTCGCGCGCGTTGCGCGCGAAGCGGTCGGGGGCGCCCGTCCACGCCCAGACGGAGCCGGCGCCGTTGGCCAGCGCGGGGGCGTCGGCGCCCCCGACGAAGTTGCCCTGCTCGTCGAAGGCCTTCGGGTCCGTGGTGCGGTACCCCTGGAGCTGCGCGACCTTCTCCTCGAGGCTCATCCGGCTGAGGAGATCCGCCAGGCGCGCCTCGAGCGGCTGCGCGGGATCCTTGTAGGGCGGCGTCTGCGCGGCCAACGGGAGGGCGAGCGCCAGGGGCAGGCAGGCGAGCAGTCGGAGCGGGGTTCGGGGCATAAGGCCGGGGCCGGGGAGCGCGCGCCTACGGCGCCTCGTCCTCGCGCATCTTGAAGGTCATCTGGACCGTCTCGCTCCGCCCGTCGGGGCGGGGCCCGATGGAGCGGGTGCGCTCGCCCGCCTCGATCACCGAGCGGTCGAACTCGTGGTTGCCCGAAGGGGACACGATCCGGAAGTGGGACAGGGACCCGTCGGCCGCGACGAAGAACTCCATGCGGGCGACGAGCGTGTCGCTCACGCCCTCGGGCGGGGTGTGGTTCTCCTTCATCTTCGCCAGGAGCTCCGACCAGTAGAGCTCGAGCTCGCTCGCCTCCTCGCGGGTGAGGGCCTTGCCGCCGGCCCCGCCGACCCTGTTCGCCGTCGAGCCGCCGATCACCCCGTCCCGGATGCCCTCGGCGTCGATGCGCGCCGCCTTCGCGGCCCTGGCCTCCGCCTGCCTGCGCAGGAGCTCCTCGCGCGCCTCCTGCTCCTTGTACTTCTTCTCCAGTCGGTCCTTTCGCCGCTGCTCGACGCGGTTGAGGCTCTTCACGAGGTCGACGGGCTTCGCGGGGGCCGTCGCCGCGGGCTTGGCCGGCGCCGTGGGCCTGGCCGGCGCCGTGGGAGCGGCCTCGGGCGGAGCGGCCTTGATGGGGGCGGGCTCCGGCTTCGCGGCCGGCGTGACGGGGGCGGCCTGGAGCTTAATCCCGCCGGGGCTCCCGAGCGCGGGCGCCTCGGTCGCCCGGTAGTTGTCGCCGGCCCCGGCGACCAGCTCGAGGATCTTCGGGGAGTCCTGCACGACGCTGCTCGCGGCGTAGCTGAAGAAGCCGATGAGGAGGACGACCGCCCCGTGGAGGAGCACGGACATGCCGTAGGCGCCTGGGGACTGCGCGCTCATTTGGATACGCTCTGGGTGTCGAACGTGAACTTGAGGAGGTTCTCCTGCTTCAGCTCGTCCATGAGGGCCACGATCTTCTCGTAAGGCACCTTCGCGTCGCCCCGGATGCGCACCACGGGGGGCTTCGACTCGGAGGCGTAGAGCCTGAGGCGGCTCCTCAGCTCGGCCGGGCCGACCGGCGTCGTCCGCTCGTCCAGGTAGACGTTGCCCTTCGCGTCGATCGAGATCGCGACAAAGTGGGTGCTCTTGTCGGGCTTCTGCTGCTGGCTCCTTGACTCCGACGGGAGCGTCACCGGGATCGTCTGCTCCTGGTTGATCAGCGGCGTGGCGATCATGAAGATGATCAGCAGCGTGAACCCCAGATCGATGAGGTTCGTGACGTTCATCTCCGCTATGGGATGGGACTGACGGGGGCGCCTGAAGGTCCGTGCCATGGGGGTGTGTCCCGCGGCCGGCCGTCAGGCCGACTCGAGCTCGATGCGGTCCGCGAGCGAGCTCGCGTAGTTCTCCAGCTCGGTGATGAGCCGCTTGGTGTTCGCGAAGAGCATATTGTAGCCGAAAAGGGACGGAATGGCCACCAGGAGCCCCGAGATCGTCGTCAGGAGCGCGGCGGACACGCCGGGCGCGAGCGTCTGGATGCTCGCCGTCTGCTGGACCGACACGGCGCTGAAGGCCGTCATCACGCCCCAGACCGTGCCCAGGAGCCCGAGGAAGGGCGCCCCGGAGACGATCGACGCGAGGAAGACCATGTTCGACTCATAGCGGAGGGTCTGGCGCGCGAGCGCACGCTGCAGGGCGTTCTCGGCGTGCTCCAGGCGGAAGCGCAGCGTGTCCATGCCCTTCTCCTTGCCGATCGAGGCGGCTTTCCAGTACGCCTCCACGGCGTCGCCGAAGAGGTCGGCGTAGGGGATGTCCCGGCGCTCGCGCAGGGACTCGGGGAGCTCGAGCAGGTTCTTCTGGTCGCGCAGGTGGCGCTCGAACGAGAGGTTGAGGCGGCGCAGCGTGTTCAGCTCGTTGCGCTTGCCAAGCATCACGGCCCAGGCGATCACGCTGAACACGGCGAGGCCGCCGGTGATCACCTGGCCGACCGGATCGCAGTGCTCAAACACCTCGATGATGTTGGTCGACGCAAGGAGGGGGGCGAAATGCACGGGCATGGTCCGATCGTTGGATGATTTTCGGGGTTCGTCCAATGGATTTCAAAGCTTCCTCGCCAAAGGCCGCGAATTTCCCCAAGCTGCCCAGCCAATGGTCCTGAAGTCAAAACACACCGGCACACTGATCTCGTTTGAGGGCTCCGAAGGGAGCGGCAAGACCTCGCAGATCGCGCGTCTCGCCGGCCGCCTGCAGAAGATGAAGCGCGACGTGGTCACGGTGCGCGAACCGGGCGGCACCGAGATCGGCGAGCAGATCCGCAATATCATCGTCCACAACTCGA
>CAYQOH010000289.1:0-3790 GCA_964419075.1 uncultured Opitutaceae bacterium
GGCGGCCGGCGGCGCCTTCTCGCCCGGCTTCGGCGCCTTGGCCTTGGGCGTCTCCGGCTGGCTGATGGTCCCGATGAGGGCGTTGAGCTCGCCCTCGTCGACCGACACGGACTCGCCGTTGGCGAACGCCTTTCGCTTCTCGGCGAGGTCGGCCGAACGTCCCGCGCTGCGCGAGCCCTCGATGTAGAAGAGGGCGTTGGCGGCGGCGTCCTTCGGGATCGCCGTCACCTTCTGCACGGGGCGCGAGACCATGTACGCCGCGCCGACCGCAACTCCGAGGATGACGCTGAGCGCGGCGCCAAGGCCCACCTCGAACCAGGTCGGGCCCCTCTGGGCTTTCGTGTTTTTCTTTAGCATGGGAGGAAAACTACTTCTTCGACGGGGCGGCGGGCTTCGCCGCCTTCGGGGCGGCCTCCGGGGCCTTAACCACGGCCGAGGCCGCCTCGCCCGCAGCCTTCGGGGCCGCCGCCGGGGAAGCCTCGCCCGCAGGCTTCGGGGCCGCCGCCGGGGCCGACTCGCTCGCCGCGTCCTTGGCCATCCCCTTGTTCTTGTAGTCGGTAATGTAGAAGCCGCTTCCCTTGAAGATGAGGCCCGCTCCGCGGCCGATCAGCCGCTTGAGCGCCGCCTTGTGGCACTTCGGGCACTTGCGCAGCGGCTCGTCCCGCATGGACTGGAACTTCTCGAAGCGGTGGCCGCACTTTGAACAGGCGTACTCGTAGGTGGGCATCGGAAGGGGACCGCGCCTATATGGGCGAAGCCCACCGGCTTGGCGAGTTTGTTCTCGGCAGCCGAACCGCAATCGACCTCAATTTCCGCCGATGGACCATGCCGCCAAACTCCAGCTGCTGGCGTCGCGGGTCGAGGCGGGGATCGATCTCCTTCTGCCCCCGGCCTGCGAGCCGTCGACGCGGCTTCACGAGGCCATGCGCTACTCGATGCAGGCCGGCGGGAAACGCCTCCGGCCGGTCCTCGTCCTTGCGGCCTCCGAGCTCTTCGCGGGGCCGGACGCGGCCGATCCCTTGCCGGCTGCCGTCGCCGTCGAGTGCGTGCACACCTACTCGCTCGTGCACGACGACCTGCCGTGCATGGACAACGACGACCTGAGGCGGGGCCGGCGCACCGCGCACAGGGCCTTTGACGAGGCCACGGCGCTCCTGGCGGGCGACGCCCTGCTCACCCGGGCCTTCGCGATCCTCGCCGAGTCCTACCTGCCGCGGCCCGCGCTCGCCGTCTCGCTGGCCGGCGAGCTGGCGGGGGCCGCCGGGAGCCGGCGCCTGATCGGCGGCCAGATGGAGGACCTCCTGGCCGAGCGCAGTCCCGGGGCGACCGACGAGGCCCTGAGGTACATCCACCTGAACAAGACCGCGGCGATGATCGAGGCGTCGCTGGCGATGGGCGCCCTGTGCGCGGGCGCCCCGGCGCAGGCCGTCGTCGCGCTGCGCGAGGCCGGCAGGGAGCTCGGCCTCGCCTTCCAGATCGTCGACGACATCCTGGACGCCACCTCCGACTCGGCGACCCTCGGCAAGACCGCGGGAAAGGATGCGCGGGCGGGAAAGGCCACCTACGTCACCGTTCACGGCCTTGACCGCGCCCGGCGGATCGCGCGCGAGCGCTCCGACCTTGCAATCGCCGCGCTGCGCCGGCTCCCGGGCGACACCACCTTCGTCACGACGCTCGCGGAGGACCTCGTCGCCCGGTCGCGCTGAATCGTTTTGCAACGGCGGCGGCATTGGGGTCACCCTTTGGGGGAACTCCCGCCCCATGCCCCGTCTCCTGCCCCGCGCCCTTGCGCTGGCGCTTCTCCTCGCTGCGCCCGCCCTCGCGTCCTCTCCCGTCACCAGGGACCAGGTCCTGGGCGCCATCCGCGTGTTCGACGCGAACGCCGGCGCAAGCCTGACGGCGCCTAAGCCGGCGGACGAGGCGAACGGCGCGGTCGCCGTGGCCTCCAACACGATCCTGCGGTTCGCGCTCGAGAGCGACGACGTCGTGGTCGACCTGGGGACGGACTCCGTCCCCTGGTGCGACGTCAAGAAGGGGCTCGCGCAGCTCCCGAACTCGGGCGAGCGCGGCCTGCTCCTTGCAGCCTACCTTTCGGGGTCCGTCAGGGCGCAGCTCGAGTCCGGCAGGCAGGACCCGAGCCCCTACCCGGGCTGGGTCGCCATGCTGCGGGTCTACCATTCGCTCAGGGTGCGCGAGGGGCTGAGGCTGCCGGAGGTCGAGGCCCTGCTCGCCCGCCAGGCCGACGGCACGCTCGAGGACTACGCGGCGGCCGCGCTCAAGCGCTCGAACGAGAGCCTGCTGAAGACGTATGGCGCCGCGGCCGCTCCCCCGAAGAAGGTCGTCACGGCCGCCGCGCAGCCCTGAGGGTTAGCGGATGCTCGCCGCGGCCTTGACGAGTTCGAGGAAGCTGCGGGCCTCGAGGCTGGCGCCGCCGATGAGCCCGCCGTCAATGTCCTTCTGGGCCAGGAGCTCGGGGGCGTTCGCCGGCTTCATGGACCCGCCGTAGAGGATCCTGACCCGCTGGGAGACCGCCTCGCCCATGAGCTTCGTGAGCAGGCCCCGGATGAAGCCGTGGACCTCCTGGGCCTGTTCCGTCGTGGCCACCTTACCCGTGCCGATCGCCCAGACCGGCTCGTACGCGATCACGATGCCGGCGGCCAGTTCCTTGCTGACGCCCTCCAGGGCCCGCTCGGTCTGCGCCTGGACGACCCTGAGCGTCGAGCCGGCCTCGCGCTCCGCCAGGCTTTCGCCGACGCAGAGGATCGGCCGCAGCTGGTTCTTGAGCGCCGCGAGGAGCTTCTTGTTCACGAGCTCGTCGGTCTCGCCGAAGAGCGTCCTGCGCTCGCTGTGACCCAGGATGACGTGGGTCGCGAAGAGCGCCCGGAGCATCGGCGCGGAGATCTCCCCGGTGAAGGCGCCCGAGGCCTCGAAATGCATGTTCTGGGCGCCGAGCTTGACGACCGAGCCCTCGAGCGCCTTGCCCACGCCCTCGAGCGAGGTGAACGGCGGGCAAACGACCACCTCGACCTCCTGCTGGGAGCCCAGCGCGACGACGATGTCGTGGGCGAGCGCGACGGCGTCCGTCGCCGTCTTGTTCATCTTCCAGTTGCCTGCGATAAGCTTCTTGCGGGTCATGGTGGGGGCCGTTTGGGAGGCGGTTGTTTTAGGATTCGAGGAACGCGACGCCGGGAAGCACCTTGCCCTCGAGATACTCGAGGCTCGCGCCGCCGCCCGTCGAGCAGTGGGTCACCTTGTCGGCCACCTTGAACTTCCTCGCGGCCGTGGCCGTGTCGCCGCCGCCCACGACCGTCGTGGCGCCGTGCGCCGTCGCCGCGGCGATCGCCGCGGCCATGGCCTTCGTCGACCCCGCAAACTTCTCGAACTCGAACACGCCCGAGGGGCCGTTCCAGACGATCGTCTTGGCCCGCCGGATGGCGGCGTCGTAGAGGGCGATGGACTTTGGGCCGCAGTCGAGGCCCATCCAGCCCTTCGGGATCCCCGTGGAGTCGTCCGCCGGCCTCGTGGCCGCGTTCGCGTCGAACTTGTCCGCGCAGACGTAGTCGACCGGCAGGATGATCGACACGCCGCGCGCCCGGGCCTTCTCGACCAGCTCGCCGACGATCTTCGCGCCCTCGGGGTCAAACAGGCTGTCGCCGATCTCCATCCCGCCGAGGACCTTCTTGAAGGTGTAGGCCATGCCGCCGCCGATGATGATCTCGTCGGCCTTGTCGATCAGGTTGCGGATGAGCGGGATCTTGTCCGCGATCTTGGCCCCGCCGAGGATCGCCAG
>CAYQOH010000290.1:0-3742 GCA_964419075.1 uncultured Opitutaceae bacterium
TACACCTGGCTGTTCGGGGCGCTGTGGGGCGTCGGCGGCCTCACCTTCGGGCTGACGATGCGCTACCTGGGCATGTCGCTTGGGATGGGCGTCGCCCTCGGGTTCTGCGCCGCGTTCGGCACCCTGGTCCCGCCGATCTTCAAGGGCCAGCTGGTCGCGATCGCGGCCAGCACCTCGGGCAAGATCATCCTTGTCGGCGTCGGAGTCTGCCTGTCCGGCATTGCGATCGCGGCGCTTGCCGGGCTCTCCAAGGAGCGGGAGATGCCTGAGGACAAGAAGCGGGCCGCCATCAAGGAATTCAACTTCTCAAAGGGCATGGTCGTCGCGGTGTTCTCCGGGATCATGAGCTCCTGCTTCGCCTACGGGCTGAACGCGGGCGCGCCCATCGCGGACCTTTCCGCCGCCGCCGGCACCCGCGCGATATGGACGGGGCTTCCCAAGCTGGTCGTCGTCCTTCTCGGAGGCTTCACGACCAATCTGACGTGGTGCGTCGCCCTCAACCTGAGGAACCGCACGGGCTATCAGTACGTGAGCCGGAGGCTCCGGGCCGGGCCGGTCCCCGAGTCGGCGCCTGCCGACCTGCGGATCCCGGTGCTCGCCAACCTGGCCTTCTGCGCCCTGGCGGGCACCACCTGGTACATGCAGTTCTTCTTCTATACCATGGGGGAAACCCAGATGGGGGCCTTCAAGTTCTCGTCCTGGACGCTGCACATGGCCAGCATCATCATCTTTAGCACGATGTGGGGCTGGATCCTGCATGAATGGAAGGGTGCCAGCACGCGGACCCACGTGCTGATCGGCGCCGGCATCGCCATCCTGATCCTCTCCACCCTGACCGTCGGCTACGGCAACTATCTCGGAGTCCAGGCACAGTAGGCCTCTTGAGGGACACTGGCGCGGCCGCCGTCCGCAGGCCCTAACGGAGAGCCAGCCGGCCTATGTCGCGGAACGGGAGGACCGGGATGTCGAAGCTGCGCAGATTCACGTCGCCGCCGCTCCAGCCGGCCACGACATCGTTTTCGAAGTACACGGTCGACGAGCCGTAGACGTAACTGCCGGGCGTGAACGCCGTGGGCTGCCCCTGGGCGCGGACCACATCGCCGCGCGTCGAGCCGAGCGAGAACGTGTCCAGCGACGCGAGCTTGGGCTCGGCCCACGGACGCACATGAAGCCACGGCAGCCGATCGGTCCATCCAGTGACGCGACCGCGCTCAAAGTAGACGAGGGACGACCCATACCTGAAGACGGTCTCCCCGGCGTCATCCGGCGTTCCCTGCACGGCGATCACCTTGGCCTTGGAATCCCCCACGTCGAAGACCTCGAGGAGCGCACCGGCCTTTTCGAAGAGCCGGGCAAAGTCTCCGGGACCAAGCCTCGTCGTCGCACCCGCCGTGACCTTGATCGAGTCGAAGGCCGTCAGCTGGCGGATGCTCCGCACGCCGGGTCCATCGACCACGCGGGCGGCGCTCGCCATTCCGGCCGTCACGCGTGCGGCAGTCACGCCGCGGACCGGCTCACCGCCGCGGCCCGTGGCCGCGCCCGGCTCAGGGACGGGGCCGGCATCGATCGCCTGGGGGGCGGGCGGAAGCGGCCTGGCTTCAAACAGCGCACGTCGGAGGACGTCATAGGCCGTCGGGCCCGCGGCGGCGACAGCGACGGCAAGTCCCAAGACGGCGGTCACCCGCCCCCACGGCACGCGCCGGGACGGCCGCAGCCTCCTCCAGTCAAAGGAACGCCCCTTCCCTTTCGGCCGGCTGCGGCGGCGCGGCCCCTTCCCCGATCCACGCGGCTGCTGCGCGCCCTCAGCGGCCGCCGGATCGGCGGCGCCCGGCGCAGGGCCCGCCGTCCCGGGCGCCGGTTCCGAACGGCCTCCGGGCTCCGCCTGCTGGACGAACCTCCGGTAGAGCTTCTTGCGGTAGAGCTGCTCGTAGGCCTCGTTCACCTCCTTGGTGATGTCCTCAGCCGTCATCTGCATGACCGAGCCGGGCTTGAACAGGTCCGGGTGCCAGGTCTGAACCATTTGCCGATAGGCCCGCCTGATCTCGGCCGGGCCCGCGCCCTCCTTCAGGCCGAGCGCTTGGTAGTAGGCGTGGAGGTCCTTGTTCATGTTCACCGGAGCGCGTGCGCACCGATCGCTTCAACCCCGACCAATCGGCACAAAGGGTCCCTTCCCTTATGAGATTCCCCAAGGCCCCCGTGGGGGAACGCCTCATCGACGCGGGCCGCAGGCAATTAATGCGCGGGGATTGCCAACCCATGCGCAGCGCGCCGCGCCGCGCCGTCCTACTGTGCCCTTAGCGGATTGCCGCTCGGTCCACCCCAAACCCCAGGAGGCTCAGCATGAATGCCGAAAGATCAACCCACCTGAGGATGCGCGCCCTGATACGCCACGGGCTCCACCTCGACAGCGAAGCCGGCCTGACCGACGAGGAGCGCCAGCTGCGGCACCGCAGGCGGATTGAGACCCTCATCTCCGTCTGCTGGGGCCTGATCGTGCTTAAGTGCTTCGTTGTTGTCTGGGCCGTGCATCACTACGCGATGCCGTTCAACCCGCTCTGGGTGATCGGCCCGACCGTTACCTTCGCCTTCCTGGCCACGTCGCTTTACTATTGGCTTCGGGACTGAGGGCCGCTCGCGCTTCCGGCACGTCCGGTCAAGGCTGGGAGAGCTTGCGCGTGCAGGGGTCTGCCGATCCCTCATGACATTCTGGCGGGTGCAACTTTCTGTGCCCATTCGTCTTCATGGGGTCGGCCAGAAGAGAATCATCCTTATGGATTTGGTGTGCATGCATTATGGAAATGATTTGCAAAAAGATCTTCACCTGACGCCCGGGGTCTATTAGGCTGCTTATCGTAAGGCATTAGTGCGGATAATGGTCCGTTCGCACTGTGCATCCGCTCCCTTTCAACATGCCCTCCCCGGCATTGATTCGTCCCGATCCTGGCGCGCGATCCCCTGCTGCGGTAGCGCTTTGGGTCCTCCTTTCATTCGCGCCTTGGGCCCGCGCCCAAACCACCTTCTATGACAGTGCCTCAGGGAACTGGAATTCACCGACGGGCACGTGGAGCGTCCCGGGGCAGGTTCCCGGCTTTGCAGACACCGTCAACATAGGCTCCTACACAATAACCGTCTCCGACACGGAATCTGTCGGCATCCTCAGGCTCGGCGGCGGGGCGATCACCGGAGCGGGCAGCCTTACGATCACCGGCAGCGGGTCGATCTGGACCGCGGGAAACATGGACAGTCTGGGGGCGTTGGCGGTGCAAAGCGGGGCCGACCTGCAGTTCAACGGCGCCGGCTACCTCGATTTCGACGGAGCCTCGATTGTCAACAACGGCACGGTCAACTGGACGGGAGGGCAGCTGCGCTCCGGAAGCGCAGGAAGCCTTACGAACAACGGGACATGGAATGACTCCGCTTCGAGCGTGATCACGAATCCGTGGGGAGGCAGCTTCAGTTTCACGAATTCGGCCGGCGCCAGCTATCATACGACGGCGGGCACGACCGCCATGGATGTCCCGTTTGTTAACTCGGGCAGCGTCACGGTCGCCGGCGGCGCCGCCTTTGACCTCAACGCCGGGGCCACGCTCAACCCCGGCTCCTCGCTCTCCGGGATTGGCGGACCCATCCGCCTTGAATCCGGAACCTTCGCCGCAAGCGGGAACATCGCCATCGAGAACGTCGATTTCATCGGCGGATCATTAAGCGGAACGCCGACGTTCGCCGGCACCATGGACTGGTC
>CAYQOH010000291.1:0-3702 GCA_964419075.1 uncultured Opitutaceae bacterium
CCCAGCGGTGGCGGGACTCGAAGCGCTCGATCGAGCGCAGGTAGGCGCACAGGCCCAGCACCGCAGCGACGATGATGACCATGTCGACGCTCGCCCGCTGCCAGTAGCTGCCCCCCAGGTGGAGCCACATGCCGAACTCGTCGAAGGTGAGGGCCATGGCGACCCCGTAGAGGAGGGCCGTGACCTCGGCGGACCGGCCGACCGGCCGGCGGAAGACGGCGTAGCCGGCGTTCGCCGCCAAAAGGAAGATGCCGTAGTTGAGGTGATGGACGTGGGTCCCCCGAAGGAAGAAATAGAAGTTCGGGAACGTGCGCGACATGATCAGGATCACGCACACCCGCGCGGCGACGAAGGTCAGGATGAACCCGAAGAGGGCCATCCGGGCGAGCCTGTGGACGTTGAGGTGCGGCGTCGGGTGTTCCGCGGTCATGCCCTCCACCCTACACCGATTGCCCGGGCGGGTTCAAGCGGCCCGCCGCCCGCGCCCTAGATGTGGATCGCGTCGCCGGTCGAGGAGGCCGCGGCCTCCATGACGGCCTCGCTCAGGGTCGGGTGGGCGTGGATCGTCCGGTGGACGTCGTCGACCGTGGCCTCGAGCTCCATGGCCAGCCCGTACTCCGCGATGAGCTCGGTCGCCTCGGCGCCGATGATGTGCGCGCCGTAGATCTCCCCGGTCTTCGCGTCCGTCACCACCTTGACGAAGCCCTCGGTCTCGTTCGACGCCACGGCCTTGCCCGAGGCGGTGAAGGGGAACTTCCCGATCTTTATGTCCAGGCCCCTCTCGCGGGCGGCCTTTTCCGTGAGGCCGGTGCTGCCGACCTGGGGCTGGCAGTAGGTGCAGCCGGGAAAGTTGCCCACCCGCTTCGACGTTCCGTGGCCGAACATCCCGTTGACCGCGCTCACGGCCTCGTAGGTCGCCACGTGCGCAAGCCACGGGGGGCCGATGATGTCGCCCGCGGCGTAGAGGCCGGGGATGCTCGTCTGGTAGTCGTCGCCCACCTTCAGGTAGTTCCCCTCGAGCCCGGGCTTGATCCCCGGCGCGAGCACGCCCTCCAGGTTCGCCACGACGCCGATGGCGGAGAGGCACACCTCGGCCTCCACGGTCGACGTCCTGTCCCCCGCCACCAGGTCCACCCGGACCGAGTTCTTGCCGACCCTGAAGTTCTCGCACTTGGTCCCGACGTGGATCGTGATCCCCTGCTTCTCAAAGGCCCGGTGGAGCACCTTCGAGACGTCGTCGTCCTCCACCGGCAGGATCTGCGGGAGCATCTCCACGAGCGTGACCTTGGAGCCGAAGGCGTTGAAGAAATACGCGAACTCGACGCCGATCGCCCCGGCGCCGACGATCACGACGGACTTGGGGAGCGTCTTCGCGGCGAGCGCCTCGCGCGAGGTCATGGTGCGCACCCCGTCGAACTCGAGCCCCGGTATCCTCCGCATCTTGCAGCCCGTTGCTATCATTATGTTCTTCGTGCGGAAGAACTTGCCCTTGTGCTCGCCCTGCGTGATGGAGACCATGCCCGGCGCGTTCACGTAGCCCATTCCCACGTAGTACTCGACCTTGTTCTTTCTGAAGAGGAACTCGACCCCCTTGGCCATCTGCCCGGCCACCGAGCGCGAGCGCTCCATCACCTTCGCGAAGTCGAACCCCACGCCCGAGGCGGAGAGCCCGTAGACCTCGGCCTTCCTCATCGTCTGGTAGAGCTCCGCGCTCTTCAGGAGCGCCTTCGTCGGGATGCAGCCCCAGTTCAGGCACGTCCCGCCCGCCCGCTCGAGCTCGATGCAGGCGACCTTCTTGCCGAGGCGCCCGGCGCGGATCGCCCCGGCGTAGCCCGCGGGCCCGCCGCCAATGACAATGAGATCGTATTCGGTCGCTTCGGCCATGCCGCCAACGTGCTTCGGTAAGGCGCGCCCGCAACTAAATATCGATCACGTCGCCCCCCGGACCTGGCGGCGCCCGAGGGGGCGCGGGGGGCCTCGGCCCCGACGAGCGCACGAGCCCGTTCATGACGAAGCTGGTGACGCTCAGGACGAGCGAGCCCCCGAGGGCGGGCCAGAAGCCGTCGACCGTGAAGCCGCCGGTCAGGTGCCCGACAATCCAGAACAGGAAGGCATTGATAACCAGAATGCCTAGGCCCATCGTCACGAAGATGAACGGCAAAGTGAACAGCACCAGCACGGGCCTGAGGACGGCGTTGACGAAGCTCAGGACGATGACCGCCAGGACCAGCGACCCGAAGTCACTGTAATGAATCCCGTGCACCACGTGCGCCGCGATCACGACGCCAAGGGCGAGGACCATCCAGCGCACAAGGAGCTGAGCGAAAGGTGACTTCATCGGTGTTCCCACTCTCCCCCGGCCGGGGTCGCCCGCAATGAAAATCATCGTCCTTCAGGACCACCTGCGAAGCGGCGGGACGGAGCGGCACTCGATCCTGCTGACCCGGGAGCTGGCCGGCCTTGGGCACGCGGCGAGGCTCCTCACGTTCCGCCCCGGCGGCAGGCTCTCCCCCACGGCGGGCGCCGTCCCCGCGGCCCTGCAGCCCTTCGACACCGGGATTGACTGGCTGGCGCCGGGACTCGCCCGCGCGGTCCTCGGGGATCCCCCCGACATCGTCCTGTGCATGGGGAAGACCGCGAACTGCTTTGCGGGCGGACTCCAGGGGCGGGCCGCGGCCCGCGGCCTGCCGACCCGGGTCGTCGCCACGCTCAGGGCGGGCGGCCGGCTGCCCTGGTTCTACTACCGCTCCGTGCGCCGGGCCTCGCACCTGGTCACCAACAGCCTCGAGGCGGCCGACGAGCTCGTGGCGCGGCACGGCCTCGAGCGCGAACGGGTCTCCGTCATCCTCAACGCCCTCGTGTTCGCCGAGGCGTCCCCGGGCCGCGATCCGGACCTGCGCGCGCGCCTCGGGGCCGGCCCGGGCACCACCGTGCTGCTCTCCGTCGGGATGTTCAGGCCCGAGAAGAACCAGGCCGATCTCATCCGGATGGCCGCCGGCCTCCCCCAGGGATGGGACTGGCAGCTCTGGTTCGCCGGCGACGGGCCGCGGCGGGCCCGGTGCGAGCGGCTGGCGCAGAGCCTCGGGCTCGGCCGCAGGGTCCGGTTCGTCGGGTTTCAGCCCGACCCGACCGCATTCTACCGCGCGGCCGACATCGCCGTCCACGCCTCAAAGGAGGAGGCCCTCTCGAACGTCCTGATCGAGGCGCAGGCGCACGGCCTGCCCGCCGTCGCGTGCCGCGCTCTCGGGATCCAGGAGTGCTTCGTCCCCGGCAGGACGGGATGGATGGTCGAGCAGGGGGACTTCGACGGGTTCAGGAAGGCCCTCGCCCTGCTGGCGTCCGACGCCCCCGAGGAGCGGCTCGCGAGGGCGGCCGAGGCCCGGACCTTCGCGCGCGCCTCGTTCGACCCCGGGCGCCAGGTCGGCGCCTACCTCCGCCTCTTCGAATCCCTCGCCCGGGGGCCGCAACCCTCCAAAGCGCTGTGACACGGGCAAAGGGGGGACAACCCGGCGCTTCCCCGACGAAGCCGGAGTGCATACGCCTGCGCGGCGTCCGCCAGAACAACCTGAAGGGCTTCGACCTCGACGTCCCGCTCGGCCGCTACGTCGTCGTCACGGGGCTGAGCGGCGCCGGCAAGAGCTCCCTCGTCTTCGAGACGCTCCACGCGGAGGGCCAGCGCCGGTACGTCGAGACGTTCAGCGC
>CAYQOH010000292.1:0-3668 GCA_964419075.1 uncultured Opitutaceae bacterium
TCCTGCCCGTCGACCTCCACATACCGGGCTGGCCCCCGCATCCGCTGACCATCCTTGACGGGCTGCTGCGGGTCCTCGGCCGGCTGGACGAGGGCCCCCGGGCCCGCGCGGGAGGGCGTCCGTGAGGATCGGCGCCCGCCGCGACACGATGCGCTTGCCTCAGGAATATTGACCCCCGTCATGAAGACACGCCTACGCCCCTGCCTTGCGCTCATGCTCGCAACCGCGCTGCCGGCCCTGCCGGACGCCAGCCGTGCGGCGCAGGGCGACCTGCCCCACTTCGTCCAGAAGGACGGACGCCACGCGTTCATCGTGGACGGCGCCCCCTTCCTCATGCTGGGGGGGCAGAGCGGCAATTCGAGCGCCTGGCCCTCCGAGCTGGCGGGCGTCTGGTCCGCGGTCGGTCGGTTACACGCCAACACGCTCGAGGTTCCCGTCTACTGGGAGCAGTTCGAGCCCGCGCCCGGCGCGTTCGACCCCTCCATCGTCGACCTGATGATCCGGCAGGCGCGGGAGCGCCACGTGCGCCTCGTGCTCCTGTGGTTCGGGACGTGGAAGAACGGCAGCTCGCACTACATCCCGCTCTGGATGAAGGCCACGCAGGAGCTCTACCCGAAGATCATCGGCAAGGGCGGCCAGAGCGTCGATTCACCGTCGCCCCATTTCCCCGCGTCGCTCGAGCTCGACAAGCGTGCCTTCAGGGCGCTGATGACCCACCTCCGGGCCGTGGACCCGGACCACACGGTCATCATGGTCCAGGTCGAGAACGAACCCGGGGCCTGGGACACGATCCGCGACTACTCGCCGACCGCGCAGGCGATCTTCGAAGAGCCCGTTCCCGCCGAGCTCCTCGGAGCCCTCGGCCTCTCGGCAAAGTCCGGGGCCAGCTGGACCGCCGTCTTCGGGAAGGACGCCGACGAGTTCTTCCATGCGTGGTTTGTCGCGCGTTACGTGGGCCAGGTTGCCGCCGCGGGAAAGGAGGCCTACCCGCTGCCCATGTACGCCAACGCGGCCCTGAGGGACCCGATCTCGCCCGGGCCGGCCGGCACCTACGAGAGCGGGGGGCCGACGGACAACGTCCTGGCCATCTGGAAGGCGGCCGCGCCCGCACTCGACGTGCTGTCCCCGGACATCTACCAGGACGACAGCGCGCGGTACCGCAGGGTCCTTGAGCTGTACGCAAGGCCGGACAACCCGCTCTTCGTGCCAGAGACCGGGGTCTCACCCTGGTACGCGCACATGCTCTTTGCTGCCCTCGACAAGGGGGCGGTCGGATGGGCGCCGTTCGGAATCGACCAGGTGGGCGGAGCCGGCGGGAACCCCGCGGGAGGCGGCCGGGACGAGGACCGGCTGGCGCCGCTCGCCCTCAACTACGGCATCGTGGGTCCGATCATGAGGGAGGTTGCTCGGCTTGAATTCGAGGGGCGGCTCCACGCCGTGGCGGAGGAGGCGGGCGCCCATAGCCAGTCGATGGACTTCGGGGGCTGGACGGCGGTGGTGTCCTACGGGGCGCCCCGCTTCGGCGCCGCAAGTGAAGCCAAGGGAAACCCGGAGCCCACCGGGGTGGCCCTTGTCGCGAGCCTGGGCCCCGACGAGTTCCTGGTCACCGGGCACTCCTGCAGGGTCGATTTCAGGCCGACCGACGCTGCGTCGAAGGCCAAGCGGGAATTCCTTCATGTCGAGGACGTCGCCTACGCGGACGGCGGGTACAAGGTCGTCCGCATCTGGAACGGCGACCAGACGGACTCGGGCCTCAATCTGCCCGCGGCTCGCCCGGTCCTGCTGCGCGTCCGCCTGCGGACGTTCTGACCTACGCCGGCTTCCTGTCGTAGAAGACGCGCAGGTCGGCGGCCTCCCCCGGGAGCAGCTCCTTCGCCCGCTTGAGGGCATTTCGGGTGGCCATCGTGGCGTTGGCCTCCGCGGGGAAGATGTTCTCCCTGCCGATCTGCTTCAAGAGCCCGCTGTTCTCGAGCACGCGGGTGACCTCCGGGCTGCTGCCGCTGATGAGCAGGTGGCGGCCGGTCTGGGTCAGGTAGTCGTGCAGGTTCTCCATCGCCATCACCGTCGAGGCGTCGAGGTGGCGCGCGTTCTTCATGCGCAGGATGAACACCCGGATGTTCTGGTTCTCCGCGAGGCTGCGGACCTGCTCCTGGAACAGGTCCGCAGCGCCGAAGAAGAGCTCCCCCTCGACATGGATGATCGAGATCTGCGGATGGGGCCGCTGGTCCGGGTCGCGCAGCTCGGCGAGGTTGCCGGACTCGTTGATCGCGTACTCGACGAGGGTGGGGGTGCTCGTCTTCCTGAGGAACAGGGCGAGCGAGACCCCGATGCCGACATAGATGGCCGTATCCAGCTTCAGGAAGAGGCAGGAGCCGAGGGTCACGACAAACACGACCAGATCCGAAGGCGTGGAGCGGCACGAGATGCGGATCTGGTGCCAGTTGATCATCTTGGTCCCCACGCGGATCAGGTGGGCGGCCAGGGCCGCGACCGGGATGAAGTTGAAGACCGGCGTCACAAAGGTGAGGACCAGCAGGACGACGGCGCTGCTCAGCATCGACGAGACCTGGGTCGCGGCCCCGCTCTGGTAGTTGACGGCCGAGCGGGCGAAGGACGACGAGCCGGGCACCGCGCCGAAGAACGCGCAGGCAATGTTGGCCGCGCCCATGCCGATGAGCTCCTGGTTCGGCTCTATCTTCTGGCCGCTCTTCGCGGCGAGGCCCTTCGTGATCGAGGCGGCCTCGAGCATCCCCAGGATCGAGATGGCGATGGCGGTCACCGCAAGCTCGGGCAGCAGGTGGAGGCGCTTGGGGCCGAAGGGATAGCCCGCGAAGGCCGGGACGATTGCGGTCAGCGAGCCCTCGTCGCGGACCATCCGGAATGGAACGTGCGCGGGGTGGTAGAGGGTGAAGAGCTTCGCGGCAATCCCGAGAACCGCCAGGCCGATGAGCGCCTCGGGCCAGCGGGGCCGCAGGCGCCGAACCGTCCAGAAGATCGCAAAGGTGAGGAGGCCTATGCCGATCGCCCAGGGATAGACCCGCGCGGTCCCCAGGTCGAAGAGGGCCTGAAGGACGTTGGTGGAGAAGTTCTGGCCCTGCTCCACCTCGTACCCGAGCAGGTTGTGGAGCTGGCTCGCCATCAGCAGGATGCCGATTCCCGTGCTGTAGCCGACGACCACGGACCGCGAGATGAACTTCGTGATCTCGCCGAAGTTCAGGAGCCCCGAAAAGAGCTGGATGACGCCGATGAGGAACGCGAGGTAGACGGCGAGCTGGAGCGGCTTGAGGCCGATTGCCGAATTCGCGGCGATGGTCGCCGCCACGATCAGGCTGATGGAGCTCGTCGGGCCGAAGACGTGGTGGCGCGATGAGAAGAATAGGGAACCCACGAACCCGCCGATGATTACGGAGACGATGACCGGCGTGGGCGGCAGGTTCATGATCAGCGAGAACCCTATCGCCTGAGGGATGGACACCAGGGTTACCGTCGCCCCGGCGGCCAGGTCCGCCCGGAATTTCCTCCACGAGTAGGTCCGCAGCTCGCCGACGAACGGCAGGCGCACCTTGAACATGTGGGAGCCCATCGCCGCGACTTCCTCGGTGAGCTCCGTCACGCTGTCCATTAGCAAGGTTTCTTATCGGAGCACGAAACGCGCAAGCGCGATCTTT
>CAYQOH010000293.1:0-3629 GCA_964419075.1 uncultured Opitutaceae bacterium
GCACGTAGTACTTCTTGCTGCCGAACGAGACGGGCGTGACGTAGGCCTCCGGGGCCCGGCGGAACTTGCCGAGCGCGGCGTTCAGCTGGGCGCGGAGCTCGTCGACCGTGAGGCCCGCGGCCGCGACGTTCTGCGCCTCGAGGTAGGAGATCGTCCCGTCGGGCCCGACGGTCACGTTCTCGCGCGTGAGCTCGGGGGAGCCCGAGAGGTGGAGGCTGAGGACGTCGCCCGGCCCGAGGGTCAGGCGTTCCTGCCAGGCCGCGCGCTGCGCGGGAAGATTGGCGGAGAAGGACGACGGCGCGTCCGCGGGCGCCTCGGCCGCGCCCCGGCCGTCCGGCGCAAGAGCCAGCGCGCACGCGAGCAGCGCCAGGGCGCCGCTCCCGAGCCAGCGGCCGAACCGGCCGCTAATCGGCGCGGTGCGCTCCCGGTTGAAGACGGCGCCCACGAGGTTGCAGCGGGCGTGGCGCAGGGTCTCCAGGTCGGTCAGGGTCTCCGCCGCGCTGGTCCGGTCCCCGTTGACCAGCCAGACCAGGTTCGGGAGCGTCTTTGCGAGCAGCACCGACTCGGCCACGAGGGCGGGGGGGAGATCGACGAGGATCACGACATGGTGGATGGCCCCCCAGGCCTCGAGGGCCGAGCGCCACTCCTTGCGGCGCTCGAGGTTCCAGATCCAGCCGGGCAGCGGAATCGTGACGACCGGCGGGCACTCCTCGCTCGTCAGCCTCGTGACCACGCGCCCGGGCGCCGACAGGTCACCCTCCATCATCGCGGACCACCGCCGTGAGTCTTCAGCCGAGGCGGCCGGCATCTCCCGCTTGCCGGAGCCCGCGGGCAGCGCCCGGGCGTCCTGCGCCGGCTGCGCGACGATCGTCAGCACGCGGAATCCGCAGCTGTGGGCGGCGCGCGCCAGGAGGCCGATCCACGTGGACCGCCCGTCGCTGGCGCGGGCCGAGGTGACGCCGCAGATCATGCCGTCGCCGTTCAGGACGTTGAGCCGGCCCTGGAGCGAGGTCCAGGCGCGGAACGCCCACTGCTCCTGGCCGGCGGGCGACATGAGCCCCAGGTCGCCGAGGGTCGAGAGGAGGGGAAGCCCGGTGACGCGCCGCACGTCGGTGCGGGTCTTGATCCGGTTGTCCAGGAACTCCCCCAGAAGGACCTGGGCGGCCGAGCCGAGGAGGCCCAAGACCGCGCCGAGGCAGGTGAAGAGCGCGATCTGGAGCCGGTACTGCTGCAGCCTCGTCGGGTTCACGGCCGCCGAGAGGAGGACGCGGAAGTATCCCGGCGGAGCGTCGCGGAACGGCTGGATCGCCCTCTGGCGCTCGATCAGGAGCGCGCGGTTGGTCTCGAGCGCGCGGACGCGCTCGCTCATGGCGACCTCCTCCGGCGTGACCCGGCCGTAGAGCTGCGGGGAAACGGCCGTGGCGGGCGCCATCCGGGAGCGGGGGGGCGCGGCCCCCGCGGGCGGGGACGAGGTCTGGCGCTGGTCCGCCTCGAGGGCGGCGAGCCGCGCCCGCTGCTCGCGCACGAGCGGATGGGCGTCGGTGTAGCGCACGAGGAGGTCGTCCAGCTGCGCGCGCGCGGCCTCGATCCGCTGCGTGAGGCCGTCCGTGGACTCCGCGGCCGCGTCCGAGCTGGAGACGAGGGAGGCCACGGCCGCCTCGTTCGAGGCCGGGATTGCCCTGCGCGTGGACCCGATCTCGCCCTCGACCTGCTCCAGCTGGCGGTTCAGGTTGTCGCCGACGTCGACCGCCTCCTGCCGCTGAAGCGTCTGGGTGTACGCGATGGCCGCCGCGCAGTACCGGTTCACGGTGTCCATGGCCCGCTCGGCGGTGCCCGCGGTGGCGGTGACGGTCACGACGTCGTTGTTCCGGTCGAGCGCGACCTCGAGGTGCTCCGCCAGCTCCTTTGCGGACACCGGGGGACTTAGGTGCGAGCCGACCTCCTCCATGAGGCCCGGCGCCTGCAGCATCACGACCAGGCTCGGCGCCGCCAGGGCCCGGGGGTGGTACGCGTCCTCGACGGAGGACGGCTCGTAGCGGATGAGCTGCGCCGTGGACGTGAAGGAGCGGCTCCACACGATGCTGGCAAGGCCGGCGCCGGCGGCCGCCACGACCACGGTCCAGACCGCGATCCAGCGCCACCGGCGGGCCAGGATGTCAACGACGGCCCATGCGCCGAAGGGGGAGGGCAGGGGTTCGCCGCCGTTGGAGTGACTGGCTTCCTTGCCGTTGGATGGGATCATAATGTGCATCGGTGCGTTGGCGTTGGGACGACGAAGCGTTTGGACGCGGCGGGATCCGAAGGGCTCCATGAAAGGGGGCGGGGCATCTGCCTACTTCTCGCCGGGGGCCCGACCCATGTCCAGGGAGCGGCGCTCCACGAGCTGGTACTGGAACGCGTAATGGACGAGCTCCGAGTTGTTGCTCATCCCCATCTTGTCGAGGAGCCTCGCGCGGTAGGTGCTCACGGTCTTCACGCTGAGCGAGAGCTCGCGCGCGATCGCGCCCACGGGCTTGCCCGAGGCGATGAGCCGCAGGATGAGGAACTCGCGGTCGGACAGGCTCTCGTGCGGCGCGGCCTGCACGTTGTGCACGATCATCGACGCCAGCTTGTCGGCGAGGGCGGCGCTCACGTAGCGGCCGCCGGCGACGGCCTTGTTCACGGCGCCCACGAGCTCCTCGGGCGCGCTCTCCTTTGTCATGTACCCGGAGGCCCCGGCCTTGAGCAGGCGGACGGCGAACTGGTCCTCCGGGTGCATGCTCAGGATGAGGACGGGAAGCTTCGGCCGCGCCCGCTTGATCTCCTTGAGGACCTCCAGGCCGCTGCGCCCCGGCATGGTGAGGTCGAGGATCACGACGTCCCAGGGCTCCTTCCAGACGCGCTCGAGCGCCTCCTGGGAGTTGGCCGCCTCGCCGAACACCGAGCGCTTGAACGCCGCCGCGAGGATCTGCTTCATGCCGTGGCGCACGACGGCGTGGTCATCGGCGATCAGGATCCTCACGGGGCGCCCCCTTCCCCGGCCGCGGCGTCGGGCATCGGCACCCGCATCGTGACCGTGGTGCCCCGGTCCGGGAGCCCGAAGAAGAACACCTGCCCGCCCACCTGGGCCACGCGCTCCCTCATCCCTATCAGCCCGATCGAGCGCGCATGGACCACCTCCTCCTCGGAGATGCCGCGGCCGTTGTCGCGCACGGTCAGGACCAGCTCGTGGTCGACCTGCGAGAGGCGCACGTCGACCCGCGTCGCCTTCGCGTGGCGCACGATGTTCGTGAGCGTCTCCTGGAAGATGCGGAAGCACATCGTGTTGAATTCCCGGTCCCAGACGGTGTCCTTCACCTCGATCCGCACCTCGCACTGGATGGCGGTGCGCTCCTGGAATTCCGCGGCCTGCCATTCGATCGCCGCCGCGAGGCCGAGGTTGTCGAGCACGCCGGGCCGCAGCTCGGTGGCGATCCGCCGGACCGTGAGGATCGTGTCGTCGACGCGGGCCGCCATGGCCCTGATCTTGCGCTGCAGCGCCCGCTGGCCGGCGGTCTTGCCGGAGAGCCACGAGAGGTCGAGCTTGAGCCCGGTGAGCGCCTGCCCGAGCTCGTCGTGGACCTCGCGGGCGATGCGGGTGCGCTCCTCCT
>CAYQOH010000294.1:0-3609 GCA_964419075.1 uncultured Opitutaceae bacterium
AGGCCTCGTCGACCCTGCCGCTGGGGCGCACGATCTGGGCGGTGCCCGTCTTCCCCGCGATCCGGACCCCGGGCACCCTGAGCGCCTCAACGGTCGTGAGGACCTTCGCCGTCCCCTCGATCGTGCACCCCTCCATCCCCTTGAGGATCGCGCCCCGCTGCTGCCCGTTGAGCCCGATCGGCTCCGTGTGCTGGGCCGGCCGCCTGGGATCGTGCAGGAGCGTCGGCCGGGTCCAGAGTTCGCCCCGCGCAAGGGAAGCGGCGAAGCACGCCATCCCTAACGGCGTCACCTGGACGTCGCCCTGTCCGATCGACATGTTGGCGGTGTCCCCCAGCGACCAGCTTTCGGCCCGCTTCTGGCGCTTCCAGATGGGGTCGGGGATCAGCATGCGGTGGGTCTCGGCGGGCAGCTCGATCCCGGTGGGCCGGTCAAGGTGGAACTTCTTCGCTTGGAGCGCGATCACCTCGGCCGAGGTCCTCAGCCCCACCGTCCAGAAGTAGATGTCGCAGCTTTCCGTGATCGCCTCGGGCAGCGTGAGCCTTCCATGGTGGCCCAGGCCGTTGTCGCACCCGAAGCGCCGGTTGCCGATCATCATGTACCCCTCGCAGTCGGCCGGGGTCTCCTCGGGCGTGATGGCGCCGGACAGGAGCGCGGCGGTCGAGACCACGATCTTGAAGGTCGATCCCGGCGGGTACACGCCGTTCAGCGCGTTGTTGGTCCAGGCCTTCCGCTCCTCGATGTCGGCCGCCGCGGCGACCGTGAGCCTGGGGGAGAACACGTTCAGGTCGTACGACGGCCGGCTCGCCATCGCGAGCACCTCTCCGGTGCGCACGTCCAGCGCGACCGCCGCGCCGGTCTGGTCCCCGATCGCGTCCTCGGCGGCCTGCTGGAGGTCGATGTCGAGGCTGGTCGTGAGGGTGCGGCCCTGGACGGGAAGCCTGTGCTCGATCGGCGGGTTCACCTTGTAGCCCGCCGGGTCGACCCGCAGGATCGTATAGCCGGCCTCTCCCTGGAGCGTCGAGTCGAACTCCTTCTCGAGGCCGTCCCGGCCGACGGTGCCCTTCATCTTGAGGGTCGTCAGGCCCTCCCCGGGGAACTCCTCGACGTCCTCGTTCTCGTTCACGCCGACGTAGCCGAGGACATGCGCCGCCGCGTCGCCGTAGGGGTAGGAGCGCGTGTTCGAGGTGTACACCTGAAGGGGCGAGTTGACCGGAAGGCGCTCGATCAGCTTCGCAAACTCCTCGGGTTTCAGGTCGTCGACGAGCGTGTAGGGCAGGAGGAGCTGGCGCTCCAGGTGGCGCTGGAGGGCCGCCGCGTCGACGCTCCCCGTGCGCCCGGTGACCCCGTTCACCTGGTCCATGTACTGCTGGACGACGCTCACGTGCGCGAGGCGCTCGATCTGCGAGCTGGTGGGCAGGTCCTGGTCGCCCGCCGCCTTGTAGGCGGCGCGTATCGTGACGTACGCCTTCCTGAAATCGGGGCGGAGCTCGTCCAGGTAGAGGACGACCGCAAAGCGGGACCTGTTCTCCACCAGCTTGCGGCCCTCCCGGTCGAGGATGTTGCCGCGGGGCCCCGGGACGATGACCCGCCGCTCGTTCTGCTGGCGCTCCTGCTCGTGGTGGATCGAGCCCTTGATGATCTGCTGGTAGGCGAGCCCGCCTCCCAGGACGAGAAGCATGAGCGCCACGAGGCCGTGGAAGGCGACGATCCTCGGGTCGAATCCGGTCTTGGATTCGACGAGGCTGCCGGAGCGTTCGGAGGGAGCGGCCATTGCGGGGTGGGCGGACGCTAGGTCGCCCGCCAGTCGACCGCACGCGCCATCTCCAGCGTGCGGGCCTGCAGGGCGAAGAACCAGGGCGCGACGAGGGCCACCACGGCCTCCGACCAGAAGAGGTCGGAGAGCATCCTCGGCCAGGCCCCAGCGCTCCCGTGCGCCTGCTGGATCCGCAAGAACGACAGGGCAAGGAACAGGGCGAGGTTCACGAGGAGGGCCGCCGAGACCGTCACGACCGTCTCGCCGCGCTGCAGGCGCTCCCTCGCGTTGTAGACGACGGCATGGGCCGCGGCGAAGAGGCCCGCGTGGGTCCCGAACGCGACCGGCGCCAGCGCGTCGCACAGGAGCCCCCCCAGGACCGACGCTGCGAAGCCCTGGCCGAACGGCATCACGAGCGCCGGATAGGCCACGAAGAGGCCGCCGGCGAAGAGCCAGACATGGATCGGGGCGATCGCGCTGTTCACCTGGGCGACCATCGCCTGCAGGAGGTAGAGCGTGAGGAAGAGGACGGCGGTCGCGCGCATCCGGCAGGGGCCTATTTCTCGCCTTCGGGCACGAGCACCGTCACCTCGGTGAGCTCGGAGAGCCGCGGGTCGAGCTCGACCTCGCCCGTCTTGAACAGGCCGTCCGCGCTCGGCTCGACGTGCGTGATCCTGCCGATCGTCAGGCCGGGCGGATAGACCCCGCCGAGGCCGGAGGTGGCGAGACGCTTCGGCACGGTGGCGCTCGCGTAGATGTCGAGGGGCACGAACTCGATGACGCCCTTCGCGGACCCGAAGACCTGGTTCTCGGCCCCCTGGTAGCTGATCGGGCGGGTGTCGCCGTCGACCACGCAGGCTATCCTGAGCCCAGGGTCGCTCGTCAGCTGGACGACGCAGGTGTAGGCGTGAACCTCCGACACGCGCCCGACGACCCCGCCGCTGTATACGACCGGGGCGCCGAGGGGGATGCCGTAGTCCGAGCCCTTGCGGAGGATCATCCGCTGCCACCAGCTCGAGAAGTCGCGCTCGACCACGCGCGCATGCTCGTACCTGTAGCCCTCGATCGGCGGCATCTTCAGAAGGGCCTGCAGCCGCTCGACCTGCGCCTGGAGCTCGCCGTTCTGCTGCACGGAGACCGAGTATTGCGCGTTGATACGCGCCATGTCGCGCCCCGCCTCGATCAGCTCGTCCTTTGAGTGGAGGCGCAGGGCCCAGAACCGCTGGAGGTCGGCCACGTAGGAGGCGGCCACCCGGATCGGCGCCGTCATCTCGAAGAAGCTCGCCCGGGCCAGGCTCTTCACCGCGACCGGCAGCACGAGCCAGACCGCGAAGGCCAAGGCCAGCGCGACGAAGGGCCGGGCTTGGTCCGATCGCTGGGGTCGCCCAATCCTCACGCGTTCTGCATGAGCCAGGTCAGGTCGTTCAGCACGGCCCCTGTCCCGTTGGCCACGGCAGAGAGCGGATCGTCGGCCACCGTCACGGGCAGGCCGGTCTTGTCGCTCAGAAGCCGGTCAATTCCCCGCAGGAGCGATCCGCCGCCCGCCATCACGAAGCCGCGGTCCACCAAGTCGGCCGAGAGCTCGGGCGGACAGCGCTCGAGCGTCGTGCGGACGGCGTCGACGACCGAGGCGACGGTGTCGGACAGGGCCTCGCGCACCTCCTGCGAGGTGATGTGGATGGTCTTCGGCAGGCCCGCGACGGAGTCCCGCCCCTTGACCTCCATGGAAAGCTCCTCGTCAAGCGGGTAGGCGGACCCGATCCGCATCTTGATCTCCTCCGCCGTGCGCTCGCCGATCAGCAGGTTGTACGCGCGCTTCATGTACCCGATCACGGCGGCGTCGAGCTCGTCGCCCG
>CAYQOH010000295.1:0-3594 GCA_964419075.1 uncultured Opitutaceae bacterium
ATCCAGGAGGGCATCGGCGAGGTGCTGCACGCGCTGGTCGGGTCCACGCTCACGCCCGTGGTGGTGTTCCTTCCCCTGGCCTACCTGAGCGGGATGGCCGGCGTGTTCTTCCGAGCGCTTGGGTTGACGATGATCGTGGCGCTGCTCGTCTCGCTGGGGCTGGCGGTCTTCTTGACGCCCTCGCTGGCGGGCTGGTTCATCCGCGTCCGGCCGGCGCGTGCCTCGGGCGCCGCCGCGCCCGAGGCGGACGGCGGACCTCTGTTCCGCCGGGTCCTCATGGCGTATGAGTACGCAGTGCGCTGGGCGCTTCGCCACAGCTGGCTCACGTTCCTAGCCTGCGCGGGGGTCCTGGCCGCGGGCATCCTCGTCTGCCGGCAGCTGGAGACGAACTTCATGCCGGACTTTGACGAAGGCGGATTCGTCATGGACTTCAACGCGCTTCCCGGCACGAGCCTTGCGGAGAGCTCTCGCGTGCTTGACGAGGCGGAAAAGAGCATCCGGGCGAACCCGGACGTCGAGGGGTACTCGCGAAGGCTGGGCACGCAGCTGGGCCCGTTCATCACCGAGCCGTACGTCGGCGACTACCTGATCAAGCTGAAGCCTGTCCGCACGCACTCAACCGAGGAGGTCCTCGACGCCATGCGGCGCGATTTCAACCAGCGCTACCCGATGGTGCGCTGGGACTTCCATGGGTTCCTGGAGGACCTGATCGGCGACCTGCAGCTGGCGCCGAATCCGGTCGAGATCAAGCTGTACTCGCCCGACCTGCAGTGGCTGGAAAAGACGGCGCCGCGCGTGGAGGAGGAGATCAAGTCGATACCGGGCATCGTCGACACGTTCGACGGCCTGACGGTGACCGGACCTTCCATCAACCTGCGCGTGCGCCCCACCGAAGCGGGCAGGTTCGGCCTGAGCGTGCAGAACGTCGCCGACACCGTGAACACCTCACTCCTCGGTCAGGTCTCGTCCTACACGCTTCTGGGGGACCGCGTCGTGAACATCCGCGTGATGGCGGAGCCCCAAAGCGTGGCCAGCGTCGCGGACCTGCGAAACCTGCCGCTACGCTCGCCCGCCGGCGCTGTCGCCCGGCTGGACCAGGTCGCGCAGGTAGAGATGGTGCCCAACGAGGTCGAGCTGAACCGGGAGGATCTGCGGCAGAACGACATCATTTCGGCGCGGCTTGAAGGAGTCGACCTCGGCACCGCCATGCGGGCGATCCGGGCGAAACTTGCCAGGGCCGACTGGCTGCCGCCCGGCTCGGTGGACTACGGCGGGCTTTATCAGCTGCAGCAGGAGTCCTTCGGCAACCTGCTGGCGGTGCTGTTGGCGGCGGTCCTCCTGGTGTTCACGGTGCTGCTGGTCGAGTTTCGGTCGTTCTACGAAGCCATTGCCATCGTGTACGGGGCCGTGCTGGCCCTTGTCGGCACCGTAGTCGCCCTCTGGCTCACGGGGATTACGCTCAACATCGTCTCGTTCCTCGGCGCCATCATCGGCGTCGGCATCGTGGCCAAGAACGGCATCCTGGTGCTCGACTACTTCCAGCAGCTGCGCGCCCGCGACGTCGAATTGGTCGAGGCGCTGGTGAGCGCTGGCCTACGCCGCCTGCGTCCGGTGCTCATGACCTCGCTCGCCGCCGCGCTCGGCATGCTGCCGCTCGCCTGGGGAGTCGGCACCGGCGCCCAGATGCTGCAGCCGCTCGGCGTCGCCGTCATCGGCGCACTGGTGATCTCCGTGCTCCTGTCGCTGATCGCGACCCCCGTCGCCTACTACCTGATGGTCCGCGCGCACAACCGGCTCCTGCGGAGGGGAGCCGGCGCGTGACCGCGGGCGCGCCTCAGGGCTGCGCCGTTCCCACAAGCCGGGTTCGCGACGTCCCCGCCAGGCTCACGTTGTCCAACGACTCGAGAATCAGCTCGTCGCCGGCAAACCGAAGGTCGTACGCGGTGGAGAACGGTGTCTGGTACCGGCATAGGGTCACGCTGTAGGTGTCGTCGCTCGTCCATGCGCCGCTCGCCGCCTCGGGGAACGTCTCCCCCTCGGCCAGCGTGATCGCACCCCTCGCCCAGGAACCCTGCCCGCATTCGATCCGCTGGTCGGAACCCGCGATTCGAATCGTGAGCACCGCGTTGGCCCCGTCCTTTGCCGGCTCCAGGGACACCGACTCTATCCTGTCCGCGTTCGCCGGGAACGAGTAGCGCCTGCCCGCGACCCTTTGTGCCGCAGGCGACGCGGCCTTCCCCGGCTGGGTCCTGAGGCTCAGGCTCGCGAGCTTCTCGGACAGCCTGCGGTTGGACTCGGGATCGGCGGGCAGCACGGACGAGCTGAAGCCGGGAAGGATCTTGTCCCAGACGAGGTTCATGACCGCCTGCATGTCGCCGGTGCCGCTCGTAACCGCGATCACGGCGTCATGCTGCTGCAGCACGAAGCAGAACTGCCCGAACGCGCCGTCGCCCCGGTAGAACCCGTGCCGGCACCGCCAGAACTGGTAGCCGTATCCCTGGTTCCAGTCGCTCGTGGGGTCGCTGCCATTCGCGGTCTGCAGCGCCGTCGCCTCCTCGACCCAGGTCGAGGGAAGCAGCTGGCGGTTTCCCCACCGTCCCTTCTGTAGATAGAGCTGCCCGAACCGAGCGATGTCCTCGGTGCGCACGCTCAGGCCGTAGCCCCCCAGCGAGACCCCCTGCGCGCTGGCATCCCACCTCGGCTTCGCAATGCCGAGGGGCTCGAAAAGCCGCGGCCCGAGGTAGTCCAGCACGGTCTGGCCCGTCACCTTCTGGACGATCGCCGAAAGGACGTAGGTGGCCGCCGTGTTGTACACGAAATGCGTCCCGGGAATGTCCGGGACCGGAAGCTCGAGGAAAACCCGGACGAGGTCGGCCTTCTCAGGAAACGGGAAGTCCTTCAGGTCGTCCGCCCTCTGCCCGGTCGACATCCTCAGAAGGTCCCGCACCCGCATGGACTGCAGGTTCTTGCTCGGGGAGGCCGGCGCCTCCCCGGGAAAGAACGACAGCACGGTGTCGTCGAGGCTCAGCTTGCCGTCCGAGACCGCCAGGCCGACCGCAGTCGACGTGAAGCTCTTGCTGAGGGAGAACAGGACGTGCGGCTCGGCGGCCGCATACGGCGACCACCATCCCTCGGCCACGACGTGTCCGTGCCGCACGATCATGAAGCTGTGAAGGGCGTCGACCTTCTGCTCGGCGCCCTCCACGAAGCCCAGGATCGCGGACGAGGAGACCCCCTGCTCCTCGGGCGTGCTCCGCGGCAGGCCCGCGGGAGCATCGGCGGACCTGGCCTCGGCTGCGCCGAAGGCGAGAAGGGACATGGCGGCAAGCATGCGGGGGGTGTTCATCTTTCTGGGGCGGGCCGCCGGACTCGATCGCCTGCGGGGCGCTCCACGTTGATGCCGCCAGTCCGGCTCGATTTCAAGCGCCGGACGCGCAGGCCGAGCGCGGTTTGCGCCCGGTTGCAACCCCTGACGCAGGCCCGGGCCTCCTCTCAGCGGAAGTCGTGCGACGCCTGCTCGGGGAGCCCCAGGTCGGGCATGCCGGCGATCTCCTCCGCCATCACGTGGATCACGCCCTTCTCGTTCTGCAGGCG
>CAYQOH010000296.1:0-3585 GCA_964419075.1 uncultured Opitutaceae bacterium
ACACGGGCATCGAGGCCGTGAGCAACGGCCTGCCGATCCTGCGCGAGCCCCGGGTGCGCACGGGACGGCGCACCATGGTCTACATGGGGGTCTCCCTCGCCCTGACGGTCGCGGGGCTCCTCGTCGCCTACCAGCTCTACGACGTCCAGATAAGCCCGGACAAGACGCTCAATGCCGTGCTCTTCGAGAAGATGACGGCGGGATGGGGCCGCTCCACCGGCGGCGCCTTCGTCATCGTCACCCTGTTCTCGGAGGCGGCGCTCCTCATCATCGCGGCGCAGACCGGCTTCCTCGACGGGCCCCGGGTGCTCGCGAACATGGCCCTCGACCGGTGGTTCCCCGCGCAGTTCGCCAACCTGAGCGAGCGCCTCGTGACCCGCAACGGGGTGCTGCTCATGGGGCTCGCGGCGCTCGCCATGATGTGGGCGACCCGGGGCTCGGTGGACCTCCTGGTGATCTTCTACTCGATCAACGTCTTCATCACCTTCTCGCTCTCCCAGGCCGGGATGGTGCGCCACTGGTGGCAGGCGCGCGCCACGGAGGACGGCTGGAGGCACAAGCTGGCGATCAACGGCTTCGGGCTCGTGCTGACGGCCTCGATCCTCATCTCGCTGACGCTCGTCAAGTTCAACGAGGGCGGCTGGGCGACCCTCCTGGTGACCGGGGTCCTGGTCTTCGCCGCCTTCGCCATCAAGCGCCACTACAACGGGGTCCGGATGCAGCTCAACCGCCTCGACAGCATCGTCGAGGCCGCGGAGATGGAGTCGAGGGCCGCGCCGGCGACCGCGCCGTTCGCCGATCCCAAGGCCCGCACGGCGGTGATCCTCGTGAACGGGTTCAACGGGCTCGGCCTGCACACCATCCTCAACGTGCCGCGCATGTTCGGGAACACGTTCCGCAACTTCCTCTTCGTGCAGGTGGGCTCGGTCGACGCCGGCAACTTCAAGGGCGCCGCGGACATCGAGGCGCTGCGCGCGCACACCGAGTCGGAGGCGCAGCGCTACGTCCAGTTCGCGCACGCCCGCGGCTACGGCTCGAAGGCGTACACGGCGATCGGCTACGACATCACGAGCGAGGTGATGAAGCTCGCCCGCCAGGCCGCCGACGAGTTCCCGAACCAGGTCTTCTTCGCCGGGCAGCTGCTCTTCACCTACGAGACGAACCTCACCCGGTGGCTCCACAACCACACGGTCTTCACGCTCCAGCGCCGGTTCTTCCTGTCGAGCATGCCCTTCGTGGTCCTGCCGATCAGGGTCGACGCCTGACGGCCGGCGCGGGCCGCGCTACTCCAGAAGCACCTGCCACTGGTTCTCGCGGGCGGCGCGCGCCGCCTTCAGGGCCCCGATCGCCACGTACCTCTGGAAGTCCTGCCCCGCGAGCCGGACCTTGGGCGACTCGTATCCGTCGTCCGCAAGCCGCTTCTGGAGCACGGTGTCGATCCCGCGGATCTGCGAGCCCCCCCCGGTGACGATGATGTTCTGGAGCAGCGTCACCACGGAGTCGGACGAGGCCGAGGAGATGAGGGTCGTGAGCGCGGGGTAGATCCGGTCGATGAGCGTGTTGCAGGCGCTCCCTATCGCGTCCCCGAGTTCGAGGGTGCGGCTCTTGCCGCCGATGACGACCTTGATGTCCATGGGCTTGCGGCTCGGCCCCACATAGGCGTGCGCCTCCTTGATCTCGCGGACCGTTATCCGGGACAGCCCGTTGTTGGGATAGGTCCGGCCAAGCTCGTTGTAGAGCAGCTCGTCGATCGCGTCGCCCGCGAACGGGATGCTGATCTGGTCGTCGCGCGTCGGGAAGTAGCCCTGCACCAGGCACAGGTCGCTCGTGCCGCCCCCGATGTCGATGAAGAGCGAGTTGACCACCGGGTCGACATAGCCCGACTGCCGGACCCGCGCGTCGTCCCGGAACCCGAGGGCGGCGAGGAACGGCTCGGGGATGAGGAGGATGCGCGAGAAGATGCCCTGGGCCGAGTGACGGATCCCCACGCGCGCCGGCTCGCCCGCATTCGCCGGAACACCGACCACGGCGCGAATCTCGGCCTTTCCGGACGGGTCGGCCAGCTGTCGCAGGTGCAGCATGAAGTCGCGCGCCGCCTCGGGGCGCGAGATGACCCCCTCGGCGAGCGGCGCCACGAGCTCCACGTGGAGCATCTGGCTCAGGGCGTCCTCCCCGTAGAGGATCCTGGCGTTGCCCGTGATGATCCCGTCGACGATGCCGTCCTTAACATAGCCCACGACCGAAGGGATCACCTTGCTCACGGTGATGTCGGTCGAGCCGGGCGGCCCGGCGAGGATGCAGGACTTGTTGGTGCCCAGGTCGAGCCCGATGAGGAGGGTGTTCGACTTGGACTGGCCCGGGCGGGCCGGGGGAAGCGCCGAGGCGGCGGGGGACGGGGCGGGAGCGGCGGGCTGTTTTTCGAGGGTGGCGGTGGTCATGGGAGGGAAGGTCAGGGAGTTGGGGGCCATGGGAAGGGTCAGCGGGACGCCAGGCGGTCCTGCGCCAGCATGTCGTCGATGAAGTCGGCGACTCCGCGCGCCTCGCCCGGACCCACCCGGGGGCGCGCCCGGGTCTCGGGCGGCCCGGCGTGCGGCGCGGACGGACGCAACGGAAGGCGCCGCGCCAGCATCGGCACCAGCACCTCGGCGAAGGCGACGGCCTGCGCCACCCGTTCCTCCTCCTCGGCCATCAGCTCCCGCAGGAGCGAATCCGCCGCGGGCCCCGTGGGGCACAGGCTGCGGGCCCGCGCCGCGGCCTCGGCGAACTCCGTACCCTGGACGAGCTGCGCCTCTTCCGAAAGCCCCTCCGAGCGCAAAAAGCAGATGCGCCGGTACACCCGCCCGACCTCGATCCAAGGCGGGGCATGTCTAAGGAGGACTTCGGACGGCGCGCTCAACGTTGCCGGCCTTGACAGCCGCCAGCGCGAACGGTTCGCGGGTTTCTTTCAGCGCGGCGCCTTGAGGTCCACGTACAACGCCTCGACCTTCGCCCTCGCCCACGGCGTCTTGCGCAGGAAGGTCAGGCTGGACTTGATGCTCGGGTCGAAGAGAAAGCACCGGACCGGGACGCGCCGGCCCAGCTCCTCCCATCCGTGGCGGGCCACAAGTTCGGTGAGCAGCCGCTCCAGGGTGACGCCGTGCAGGGGGTCGTTGGAACTCGGCTGGGCCATTGCCGGATCCTGCGCCGCGCAGCGGGTCAACTCAAGCGCGGCGCCGGCGCATTCCGGTGCCGCCCCTGCGTGGCGATAAGCGTAAATACTTCCTGATATTAGTTTTTCGCCTGGGACGACCCTTCAATTGGCTCGAAATCCAGGATTCGTTTCCCCAACCTTCTGAGCGGATTCCAAGAGGACTTTGCTCATCCAGGTGGCAGAGTCCTTTTTCCTGATGCCGAGGCGGCACAGGGATTGACCCACTTTCGTTCGCCAACACCAACCCCTAAACCCGTGAAGACCCCACAAAGATTCCTCCTCCAGACCGCGTTCCTTGCCGCAGCCTGCGCTGTTCTCAGCACTCCCGTGCTGGCGACGGACGGCTATTTCGTCCAGGGCTTTGGCGCCGTGAATTCCTCGCTCGGCGGCGCCGC
>CAYQOH010000297.1:0-3580 GCA_964419075.1 uncultured Opitutaceae bacterium
CGACCGTCGTCAGCTACATCGAGTCCGCCTCCGGCGTCGAGGCGGGCGGCAGGACCGGGCTCACGGCCGTCTGGGTGGCCGTGTTCATGCTCCTCGCCCTCTTCCTCACGCCGCTCATCCTGGCGGTGCCGGCCTGCGCGACCGCGCCCGCGCTCGTGATCGTCGGCATCTTCATGATGCAGTCCGTCGTGGAGATCGACATGACCCGCTTCGAGACGGCGGCCCCGGCGATCCTCACGATCTTCGCGATTCCGCTCACCTTCAGCATCGCGCAGGGCATCGGGATTGGGCTCATCTGCTCGGTCCTGCTCGGGGTCGGCCTCGGGAAGGCGCGCGAGATCCCCTCGATCGGCTACGCCGTCGCCGCGATGTTCTTCCTGTCGTTCTTCAAGATCTGGCCCTTCAGGTGAGGGGCTAAAGGCAGCGTCATGTCCAGGACCACGGCAAGGCTCGTCTTCGCCCTCACCTGCGCGTTCTTCGCGGTGTTCTTCCTGTGGCCGATCCTGCAGATTGTGAAGGGCGGCTTCACGGATGCAAACGGCCGGCCGACCCTCGCGTTCCTGAAGGCCCTCCTGAGCGACCCGACCTACCTCGGGGCGCTCCTCAACTCGTTCCTGCTCGCGTGCGCCGGTACGGCGATGGCGCTCCTGATCGCGCTGCCGCTCGCCGCGGTCTCGGACCGCTTCCTGTACCCCTGCAAGGGGTTCCTGAACTCCGCGGTCCTGATCCCCATGATCCTTCCGCCCTTTGTCGGGGCGATCGGCATCAAGCAGATCTTCGGCCAGTACGGCGCGGTCAACTCGCTCCTGATCGACCTCGGCCTGAGGCCCCGCGGCTGGACGTTCGACTGGTTCGCGGCGAACCAGTTCTGGGGCGTCGCGGTGGTCGAGGCGCTCTCGCTCTACCCCATCATCTACCTGAACGCCGTCGCCGCGCTGGCAAACGTCGACCCGGCGATGGAGGAGGCGGCCCAGAACCTCGGCTGCACGGGCCTGCGCCGCTTCCGCAGGATCACGCTGCCGCTCATCCACCCCGGCCTGTTCGCGGGCTGCACGATCGTGTTCATCTGGGTGTTCACGGAACTCGGCACGCCGCTGGTCTTCGACTACTCGAAGGTGACGAGCGTCCAGATCTATTACGGCCTCAAGGACATCGGCGGCAACCCGTTCCCCTACGCGCTTGTGGCCGTGATGCTCGCAAGCTCGGTCGCGATCTACGCCGTCGGCAAGGGCGTCTTCGGCAGGACCGGCCACGCGATGATGGCCCGGGCGACGACGGTCGGGGGCGCCCGGGCGCTGCCGCGGACCCAGGCGTGGCTCTGCACGCTCCTGTTCAGCGCGGTCACCTTTGTCGCGATCCTCCCGCACCTGGGCGTCGTGCTGATCGCGTCGTCAAGGGACTGGTACGCGAGCGTGCTCCCCACGGGGCCCACGCTCGACAACTACCGGGCCGCGCTCGGGCACGAGCTGACGGTTCCCGCGATCGCCAACAGCCTGAAGTACGCGAGCGTCTCGACCGTGATCGACGTGTTCCTCGGCGTCGCGATCGCCTATGTGGTGGTCCGCACGAGGATGGCCGGCCGGCACGTGCTCGACTTCCTCGCGATGCTGCCGCTCGCCGTCCCCGGGATCGTGCTCGCGTTCGGCTATCTCGCCATGTCGCACGAGGGGCGCCTCTTCGACTTCATCAACCCGGTCCGGAACCCCACCGTCCTGCTGATCGTCGCCTACTCGATCCGCCGGCTCCCGTACGTCGTGCGCTCGGCCGCGGCCGGCTTCCAGCAGACGAGCCCGGTGCTTGAGGAGGCGGCGGAGAACCTCGGCTGCCCGCCGCTCCGGGCGATGATCCGTATCACGCTGCCGCTGATCGCGGCGAACCTGATGGCGGGGGCGCTCCTGGCGTTCGCCTTCGCGATGCTCGAGGTGAGCGACTCGATCATCCTGGCCCAGAAGATGGTCTATTTCCCCATCACGAAGGCCATCCTCGAGCTCTTCCAGCTCCTGGGCGACGGCAAGTTCCTCGCGTGCGCGCTCGGCGTCTGGGCGATGCTCTTCCTCGGGACCATGGTCGCCGGGGTCAGCGTGCTCCTCGGCAGGCGCCTGGGGGTCCTCTTCCGGGTGTGACCCCGCGGCGCGCGACACCCAGATGACGCTCCTCCTGATCGTCTCGGTCATCTGGGCGTTCTCCTTCGGCCTGATCAAGGGGCTCGGCGGGCTCGACCCCACGGCCATCGCCGCGCTGCGGCTCGTGATCTCGCTCATCGTGTTCGCCCCGTTCCTGAGGCCGCGGCCGCTCGGGGCGGCACGGATGGCCCGCCTGGCCGCCATCGGCGCGGTCCAGTTCGGGGCCGTCTACATCCTCTACCTTCGCGCGTACGCCCACCTCCACGCCTATGAGGTCGCCCTCTACACCATCACGACGCCGCTCCTCGTGGCGCTCCTGGATGCGCTCCTCGAGCGCAGGTGGCGCATGCGCTACGCGGCGGCGGCGGCGCTGTCGGTCGCGGGGGCGGGCGTCGTCCTCTGGACGTCCGCGGGCGACGCGGGGATCCTCGGCGGCTTCGTGCTCGTGCAGCTCTCGAACCTGTGCTTCGCCGCGGGGCAGCTGGCATGGAGGCGCGAACGGGCCCGCCTGCCCGCCGGCTCGGGCGACGCGTCGGTGTTTGCGCTGCTCTTCGCGGGCGCGCTGGCCCTCACGCTCGCGGTCTCGATGGCCGCGACGGACTGGCGCGCCTTCTCCCCCGGGCCCGCCCAGTGGGCCACGATCGCCTACCTCGGCGCCGTCGCCTCCGGCGCGGGCTTCTTCCTCTGGAACGTGGGGGCGACGCGCGTCAACGCGGGCGTCCTGGCGGCATTCAACAACGCGAAGATCCCGCTCGGGATTGCGTGCTCGATCCTCGTCTTCGGGGAACGGGCGGACCTGGCGCGGCTCGCCGCGGGGGGCGCGCTCATGGCCCTCGGCGTGTGGGTGGCCGGCGCGGGCCGCGAGGCGTCGGTCAGTTGAAGTCGAACCCCCAGGTGCGCCTCGCGTAGCCGTAGGCCACGGGCTTCACCGACCCGAGGGCGCCGAGCGCCGCGTCCGCCGGGACCGCGCCGTAGCGCTCCTCGAACGCGGCGATCCTGCGCTCAAAGTCGGCGAGGAGCCGGGCCTTCGCCTCCGGCTGGGCGAACGAATGCGCGAGCGAGTCCCGGCCGATCGAAAGGATCTCGTCCCACGACAGGTGGTAGAGGGTGACCGCCGTGTAGTACTCGTCGGTCATGTTGGAGTCCCACATGCCCCGGTCGTCGGTGTTCAGGCAGACCGGAACGCCGGTGCGCAGGTATTCCGGGAACGGGTGGGCCGACAGGTCGGGCACGTAGCCGAGCAGCCGGTTCGAGATCAGGTTCACCTCCACCAGGACCCGGCGCGTCTGCTGCAAGAGGAGGAGCGTCTCGGGGTCCCTGATCAGATTGATCCCGTGGCCGATCCTCGAGGCCCCGAGCAGCAGCGTGTCGCGCACGTGGCGGTCGGGCCCGTCCATCTCCCCGGCGTGGATCGACAGCGCGAGCGTCGGGTAGCGGGAGCGCATCCTGCGGAACGT
>CAYQOH010000298.1:0-3578 GCA_964419075.1 uncultured Opitutaceae bacterium
ACGTCGATCACCGCCTCGACCGAGCTGTTCTCCAGGTTGTCGCGGTCGACCGTGACGGTGCCGCTGAACTGGGTGAAGCTTCCGGGCACCTTCGTGAGGATATGCCTCACGGAGAAGCCCACGGACGAGTGGACGGGGTCGATCGCGTAGGTTTCGACGGCAGCGGAGGCGGCAGAGACGAGCCCGGCCGCAACGGCGGCCAGGGCGAGGATCTTGGAGGTAAGTTTCATCGGGTATCTAGGTTGACGTGAGGGGCATACACATGGCCCGAGATCGGCGGAAACTCAACCCAACACGACACTTTTAGACGACAAGCATGCAGTCCCCGTAGCTGAAGAACCGGTAGCGCCTTGAGATCGCCTCGGCGTAGAGCGCCATGAGCCAGCCGATCCCGTCGGTGGAGCCCGGCGTCAAAAAGGCGGCCACCAGGCAGAGGAGCGTGGAGCGCGGCTGGTGGAAGTTCGTGATGAGCGCGTCGACGCCGCGAAACGCGCGGGGCGGATGGATGAACAGCCCGGTCTCCGCGAGGTGCGCCCGGTCCAGGGGGCCGTCGTGGCCCTCCAGGAAGTCCTCGATCGAGCGGACCGTCGTCGTCCCCACCGCCACGCGCCGCCCGCCAAGCGGGGGGAAGAGGGCGCGCTGGGTCTCCACCGGCATCTCGTAGAGCTCCCTGTGGATGGCGTGCTCCTCGATGGCCTCGGTCTCGATCGGCTTGAAGGTCCCGAGCCCGACGTGGAGCGTAAGGTCCGCGGTCCGGACGCCCCGGGCCGCGATCTGGCCGAGGAGGCCAGGCGTGAAATGCAGCCCCGCGGTCGGGGCGGCCACGGCGACCTGGCGGGTCCTGTCCGCGTAGACGGTCTGGTAGCGCTCGCGGTCCTCCTGCCTGCGCGAGTCGTCGCCGCGCTCGATGTACGGGGGCAGGGGTACGTCGCCGGCCCGGTTGGCGACGTCGGCGACCGAGCCTGCGCCCCGCACCGTGAAGCGCACGAGCACGGTGCCGTCTCCCGGCACCGAGGCGATGATCCCGGTCAGGGCGCCCCCGGCGGCGACAAACTCCGAGCCCACGGGAAACCTGCGCCCCGGCCGCACGAGGCACTGCCAGAGCTCCCCGCCATCCGGCGACGCGCCGGCGTTGCGCAGGAGCAGGCACTCGACCCCGCCCCCGGTCGACCGCCGGCCGTGAAGCCTCGCGGGAAGCACCGAGGCGGTGTTGCGGAAGAGCGTGTCGCCCGTTCGCAGATACCGGGGAAGCTCGGCAAAGGTCCGGTGCTCCACGGTGCGCGCCGCCCGGTCGACCACGAGCATGCGCGAGCCGTCGCGGCGCGCGGCGGGCGTCTGGGCGACGAGCCCGTCGGGAAGCCGGTAGTCGAACGCGGCGGTCGGGATCATGCGCGTGGGCGCCCGTCCGCGACCGCGGGGAGCGGGCCCGCGGCGCCCGGATCCTCCTGGCGGGTGGCGGGCGCCGGCTCCCGCGGCGCGAGGCGGACACCGGCCGGCACCGGCACCCCGGCCGCCCCCGCGGACGGGCGGGCGGGCAGTGGGAGCGTGAGCGCGGTGCGCATGGCGTTGAGGGCCATTGTGGCGCGGCGGCCGGCGGGAACGCAAGCGGGCGCGCGGCGCCGCTTCCCTCTTGTGACGGGCGGCCGGACCTGCTGATGCTGGGCGGCGATGACCTACGTCGATGACCTGGCCCTGGCGATCGGGCGGACCCACGGATGCGAGGCCCACCTCGAGGCGTTCGTGCCCGTCACGCTCGTCCGCCTGGGCGGTATCGAATGGGACGGGGAGGTCGGCATCTTCCTGCTGACCGGCCATCCCCGGGCGAGGCGCTGCTACGCCTGGGGCTCCCCGAGGAGCGACGAGGCGGGGCCCCGCGACATCGTCACGGTCCTCGAACTCCCACCGGTGGTTTCGGCGGAGACCGCGGTCAAGTCGACCCTTGGATCCCCGTCGCGCGAAGCCCCGGACGGCTAGCAGCCGCCCGGACGCCGGGCCGCCGCTTCCTCAGCTCCCCTCATTCAGGCTTCGCCGCAGCACGTCGGCCAGGCCGTCGAAGGGGTAGGGCTTGGGCAGGAAGGCGACGCCCGGCCCTTCAAGGCCGCGCTCCTTGGTCAGGTCCACGCTGTAGCCGCTTGTGATCACGACCTTCAGCTGCGGCCGCTCGGCCTTGAAACGGGCTGCAAGGTCGAGGCCGCTGTGTCCCTTGGGCATGACCATGTCGGAGAAGAGCAGGTCGATCTCATGGCGGTGCTCGGACCAGACCCGGATCGCGTCCTCGCCGTCCACCGCCTCCAGGACACGGTAGCCGATTCGCTTGAGCATCCGCGACGCCGCAGTCCGCACCGCGACCTCGTCCTCGACCAGCAGGATGCAGCCGTGGCCGTCCTTGGCCCCGCCCGGCGCGGCGGCCGTCTTGGACTCCGGGGCGCGCCGCGTCTCCGGGAGGTAGACCATGAACGTGCTGCCTTTGCCGACCTCGCTCCGGACCTCGACCCAGCCGCGGTGCTGCTTGGCGATCCCATACACGGTCGCGAGCCCCAGGCCCGTGCCCATCTCCTTGGTCGTGAAGAAGGGCTCGAAGATGTGCAGCAGCACCGCCGCGTCCATCCCGCTCCCCTCGTCCTCGACGGAAAGCCGCACGAAGCTCCCGGGACGCGCGTCGAGGTTCGCCTTGGCGGCCCCCTCGTCGATCGTGACGCGCTCCACGCCGACCGTCAGGCGGCCGCCGCGAGGCATCATCGCGTCGCGGGCATTGACGCACAGGTTGGTGACGACCTGCTCGATCAGGCCGACGTCGCCCTCGATCCACAGCGGCTCGGGTGCCGGGCGCCGGATAAGCTCGACGTTCTCGTGAAGCAGGCTGCGCAGCATCTGGAGCAGGTGGTCGATCGTGGCCTCGAGGTTGATGACCTGCATCTGGACGACCTGCTGGCGGCTGAAGGTGAGCAGCCGGCGCGTCAGGTTCGCCGCGCGGCGCGCCATGATCTCCAGCTGGCCGACGCCGCCCCTGACCTCCTGCGAGATCGCGGGGCTCTCCGCGATCAGACCGATCTGCATGAGCATCGCCGTCAGGATGTTGTTGAAATCGTGGGCGACCCCCCCGGCAAGCTGGCCCATGGCCTCCATCTTTCGAGCCTGCGCCAGCTGCTCGAGCGTCGCCTCCAACTGGGCCGTGCGGTCCGCGACGCGTTTCTCGAGTTCGCTGTTGAGCACCCGCAGGCGCTCCTCGCTGACCGAGAGGGCCGCCGACTTCTCGGTGGTCTTGGCGATCTGGCGGCCGAGATGCTCGTTCGTTTCGTCGAGCTCGGCCGTGCGCTTGGCGACCAGGCGCTCGAGGCGGACATTCTCGCGGTGTTGCAGGAAGGACGAAAGCCAGACCGCGAAGACGAACACGCCCATTGTCGCGAAGACGTAGGCCGCCCAGGCCAGCGGCGAGCGGAACCACGGCGGCCGCACGGTGAACGCGAGCCTGGCCTCCTGGCCGGGGGCCGAGCTCCCGGTCACGGGCCGGACTCGAAACACGTAGTCCCCCTCCTTCAGCTGGGTGAAGGCCGCCGAGCCGACGGCGCCCGTGGAGA
>CAYQOH010000299.1:0-3531 GCA_964419075.1 uncultured Opitutaceae bacterium
ATCGGCCAGGCGGGCCCGCCGCCGAGCCGCAAGCTCAACCTCGCGTTCATCGGCGCGGGCGGCCAGGCCGAGGCGGCCTATTCCGGCTGCGAGGGCGAGAACTTCGTCGCCCTCTGCGACGTGGACGACAAGCGGGCCGCCGACGCCTACGCCAAGTATCCCGGGGCGAAGCGCTTCAAGGATTTTCGCGTGATGTTGGACAAGATGCACAAGGAGATTGACGCCGTTGTCGTCTCGACCCCCGACCACGTCCATTTCTCCGCCGCCTACCTATCCATGCAGCTGGGGAAGCACGTCTTTGTCCAGAAGCCGCTCACGCACAATATCTGGCAGGCCCGGACCCTGCGCCGCGCCGCCGCGCACTACAAGGTCATCTCGCAGATGGGCAACCAGGGCCACACGACCGAGGGCATCCGCTACGTGAAGGAATGGTACGACGCCGGCGTGACCGGCGACGTGCGCGAGGTCCACGCCTGGTTCGACGGACCCGATTTCGCCGGCGGCTACTACTTCAAGATTCCCTCCACGTTCCCGCCCGCGCCCGCCGAGGTTCCCGCGACGCTCGACTGGGACCTGTGGCTCGGGCCCACAAAGAAGAGGCCCTACAGCCCGGGCTACGTCCCCCTTGTCTGGCGCGGGTACTGGGACTTCGGCTGCGGCGAGCTCGGCGACTGGGCCTGCCACACGCTCGACGCCCCGTTCTGGGCCCTCGACCTCGGCTCGCCGAGCCGCGTGTCCATCGAGAACATCGAGGTGATTCACGACGGATTCGTCCCGCGCTCCTCGCACCTGAAGTTCGACTTCCCGGCACGCGGCGACAAGCCGCCCGTCTCGCTGCACTGGTACGACGGCGGCCAGCACCCGGCCCCGCCGCTCGATTGGGACCGTACCAAGCCGTTCCCGAAGGGCGGAATGCTCATGGTGGGCTCCAAGAACACGCTGATGACCGGCGAGCGCCCGGACAGCCCGCGGCTCCTGAACGACGCGATCTGGGAGGATTTTAAGAAGAACCTGCCGGAAAAGAAGATCCCGCGCGTCAAGGGTGGGCCGTTCCGCGAGTGGCTGCGCGCCATCAAGGGCGAGGGCCCGCTGCCCGGCTCGCAATTCGACTACTCCGCGCGCCTGACCGAGATGGCCCTGGTGGGCGTCATGGCGCAGCGGACAAACGAGGACATCGAGTGGGACGCGGCCAACATGCGGGTCACCAACCACCGGGACTTTGACCGGTACGTGCGCGAACCCGCCCGCAAGGGCTGGGACTTCGGCAACGAGGTCTGGGGCTGACCAGCGCGCCCTCGCGGCGGCACGCGTGCGCGCCCCGTGAAGGCGCGCAGGGCGCTCACCGCAGGAGCCTGAACGCGTGGACCCAGTCGTTCTGCCGGAACCCTGGGATGCACCAGAGGACGCAGAGCGGCTCGATGGCCCGCGCCGCCTCGGCCCCGCCCATGTCCTCAACCTCCCAGCCGAAATCGCCGAGGATCCCCGCGGTCGTCTTCTTCGAGGCGGCGTCGTTTCCCGCAATGAACATGGTCGGCTTGCCGCCCGGGAAGCTCGGATTGACCATGCAGGCCGCACCGACCGAATTGAAGCACTTGACGAAGTGGGCCGCGCTGAATTCGCGCTGCAGGCGCTCCATGAGGGATTCCGCGGAATTCGTGAAGAGCGTGAGCACCCCGTTGACCGGGGGAGCGTCGGCAATCGGGTTGGTGGCATCGATCACGAGCTTGCCTGAAAGGTTCGCGGCGCCGGCGCCGCGCAGGGCCTCCGAGGCGACTGTTCCCTTGACCGCGAGCACGACGACGGCGCCAAATTTCGCGGCGTCGGCGAAGCCGCCGACGCGTGCCTTCGGGTTCTCTTTGCCCCACCCGGCGAGCTTCGAAGTGTCGCGGGTGCCCATCGCGACCTCGTGTCCGTGCCTGATGAAGCCGGCGCCCAAGGTCCTGGCGACGTCTCCCGAGCCGATGATTCCGATCTTCATGAGCCTAACCTCCCCAGCGATTCAAGGAACGCAAGCAGGGGAGCAATTCCGAGGGCGCGGGTCAGGGCGAGGCACGCCGGTGCCTGATGCGAGTATCTGCCTATGAATTGCTTAGCGACACCGTTCCCGTTTGGGGCCTAAGGGCCGAGGTGCCACTTCAAGGACCGTGTGGTCACGCCTTGACGCCGCGGAAACTCCGCCACGAGGCGAGCGGCACCAGCGCGAGCCCGATCACGGCCAGCTGGCTCGCGACAAAGCTGATCAGCCCGTAGAAGGCCGCGCTCGTGAAGCCGTAGCTGTGCAGGCCGACGCCCAGCATGTTCGTGCCGAACCAGCTCCAGGCGGTGACCACGTTGCCGAAGACCGCAAGGGCCATCAGGCCCCGCTGCCGCACGAGCCCTCCCCAGCGGCAGTGCAGGATGATGGCGTTCCAGATCACGATGAGGAGCGCGCCGTTCTCCTTGGGGTCCCATCCCCAGAAGCGCCCCCAGGACTGGTCGGCCCAGATGCCGCCCAGCATGGTCCCCACAAAACTGAAGAGGGTCGCAAAGCAGACGATGCCGTAGACCATGCGCGCGAGGGCGTCCGCCGTGCGCGGGTCGAGCGAGCGCGTGAGGAGCCCGCGCAGGATGTAGATGATGGCCAGGAAGCCGGCGAGGAACGTCGAGGCGTAGCCTGTCGTGACCGTCACCACGTGGGTCGCCAGCCAGAAATTGGAGTCCAGCACCGCCCGCATCATCTCGAGCGTGTCGCCGCTGAGGGAGAGGTGGTGCGCGATGACCAGGGTGCTGAATCCGATCATGCTGCCGGCCGCGCTGGCGACGGCGTTGCGGTGGAGCTTCTCGAGCACCAGGCAGAGCGCAGCCGACCCCCAGCCTATGAACAGGGCCGAGGAGTAAAGGTTGGTGACGGGCGGCCTTCCCTCGAGCCACATGCGCGCCAGGATGCCGAGCGTCGCCACCAGGAAGGCAAGCCCCATGACCCGGAACGCCGCGCGCCCCAGCTCGTCGGGCCACGAGAGCCATGACACCGCGGCCAGGAGGAACGCGACCACGTAGAGGAAGAGGCTCGTGATGAAGGGCTCCGCCTGGTTGAAGAAGGCCTCCGTGCTCGAGCGCCGCGCGGCCTCCGGGAAGTCGGCCGAGAGCTCCTGCCGGTAGGACCGGACCGCGGAATTGAAGGCGTCCGGCTGCGAATCCCGCCAGCATTTGCCGAGCGTGGCGTACACAAGCACGTGCGGGTTGACGTCCGCGGGGTTGGCCGCGCCAAGGAGGCTATGTCCGACACTCTGCCAGGCCGCGGGGTCGGCCGAGGCTTTGGCGGGGGGGACGGCGCGAAGCGAGCTGAACGTGTCCATGGTCTCGAATGACGCGTGGAGCGCGGCCATCCGGGAGGCATCGGACAATTCCGCGGCCAGGTCAGCGATGCCCGGGGCCTGGAGGCCGAACTTAAGCCGGACGTAGAATTCGACATGGCTGCGCAGCTCGATCACCGCCCGCTGGAAGGCGCTCCGCTCGGCGTTCTCCACCGGCTCGGCCAGGTGGGCCTGCCGG
>CAYQOH010000300.1:0-3525 GCA_964419075.1 uncultured Opitutaceae bacterium
TGGACCATCACGCCCTCGTTGGCGGCCTCGGCCTCGATCATGCCGACGGGATTGTAGACGGCGGCGTGGTACATGGGCACCGCGCTCACGATGTAGAACCGGTGCTGCAGCGCATACATGGCCGGCCCGGAGGTCACGGAGGTCTCGGACGGGAAGGCCACGAGTTCCGCGCCCTTGTTGGCCAGGGCCTGCCAGCCGTCGGGAAACATGACGTCGTAGCAGACCTGGATCCCCAGCCGCCCGAAATCGCAGTCAAAGACCGGGAACTCCCGGCCCGGCGTGATATTCGTCTCCTCGTTGTCCATCGTCGGGTGGACCTTGCGGTAGATGCCGAGCAGGCGCCCCTGGCGGTCGAAGAGGCAGGACGCGTTGCTGTAGCGCGCTGGTTCGCCCTCCTCCCGCATGGCCATGGGCACGACCATGTAGCACCCATGGCGGCGGGCGCAGGCGGCGATCCTCTCGCTCACGTCGGCGTAACGGACGGCCATCTGGTCGAGCGTCTTTCCCGGCCGGGACATGAACCATTCCATGAGGATCGCCAGGTCCAGCCGCTTGCCGGGATACTGGGCCCGGGCCAGGGCGTCCATCCCGTCGACGAAGTCATCCATGCGCTGGAGGCGCTTCTCGAGCGGCATCTCGAAGATCTCGTTGAAGCCGCAGACGACCGTGCCGACGACAACCTTCCGGGGGAGCTGGTCGCGGCGGTGGGCAAGGGTCTCGATCTTCGGCAGGGCCGCATCATCGGCGCGCAGGGGAGTGAGCGCCGCCGGAAGGAGCGCGAGCCCGAGCGACAGCACGGACAGGATCACGGCGCCCGACCTCCGGGGGAGGCCGGCGCGCGACGCGCCTCGGGGCATTTCAGAGAGGGTGTGACTGCGGCTTGGATCGTCGGTTCGCATGGCGGGGGTCCAGCTTGGAACGAAACGACCGGGCGTCAATGGGATCACTCGGTTCCTCTCGGCCCGTGCGCCGGCGGGCCTTGCCCGAGGCCGCCAATCTGCACGGCGGAGGTGCCGGAGCGAGACGTCGATCAACCCCGCCTACTGTGCACCCAGTGGTGCGCGTGAGATCACCCCCCCTTGCCCGGGGCGCCATTTTGGGTTCGTTCGGCGGGGTTTGGGACCTTAGCCTAAGGTCATGGCAACCCCATCATTGGATCGTCGTACGTTCATCAGCGCCGTGGGCGCCGCAGGCCTGCTGGGCACGTTGCGCTCGGGGCTTGGGGCCCAGGCAGGGGCCGGGAGTCCTGCGGGCGTCCCGTTTGCCCGGGATTATGGCGCCATGGCCGCCGCCTCGGCGCAGGCCCAATTCTTCTCGGAGGAGGCCATGTTGCGCGAGGTCGGGGTGCCGGCCCTGCGCACGCCGGACAACGTCGAGGCGGTGGCCTACAATTTCCCCAGCTGGCACCCGAGCCCGTACATGGAGGGGAAGTTCGGGAAGGGCTGGACCGAGTTCGATACCCTGAAGGAGGCGAGGCCCCTGTTCCAGGGCCACCTCTGGCCACGGTTCCCGCTGTGGGGGTATTTTGACGAATCCGACCCGGCCTGGGCGGCCAGGGAGATCGACGCGGCGTCGGACCACGGCCTCACCGCATGGATGGTCGACTGGTATTGGCACGACGGCGTGCAGTTCTACCATGAGCAGCTGGAGCGCGGCTTCCTGCGCGCGCCCAACAGGGCGAAGCTCAAGTTCGCCCTCATGTGGGCGAACCACGACTGGAAGAACGTCTACCCGGCCAGGAACCCCGGAGACGCCGCCGTCCTCCTGCCGCAGGCGCACAGCCTCGAGGATTTCAGGAAGGTGACGCAGTACTGCATCGAGCACTATTTCGGCGAATCCAACTACTGGCGGCTGAACGGAGCGCTCGTCTTCGGCATCTTCGACCTGAACAAGGTGATAGGCTTCCTCGGCGAGGACGGGACCCGGCGCGCCCTGGACGAGATGCGCGGCGCCGTGATGAAGGCGGGCCTGGGCGAGCTCCACATCCAGTCCAACAACGGGCACGAAGGCGTCGAGGGCAAGTTGCACCAGCTGGGCGTCGACAGTGCGACCGTTTATCAGACCATGGGCTGGACCTACAGCAAGGGGGGCGGAACGACCGACCCCTACGGGATGGGCGCCGTCGACTCGATCAGGACGTGGAGAGCCCAAAGGAAATCATGCAGCGTGCCGACGTTCCCGGACTGCCCGGTCGGGTGGGACGACAGCCCGCGCTTCGGCCTGGGATCGCACCCGGCCGTGGGCCGCAGCCCGGACCAGTTCGAGCGGCTGGTGCGCGCGGCGCGGCATTTCGTCGCGGACGACAAGGCGCGCGTGGTCTACATCTCCGCGTGGAACGAGTGGACCGAGGATCATTATCTCCTGCCCGACTCCATCTGGGGCTACAGCTACCTGGAGGCCCTGAGGAGGGCGCTGCGCCCAAGCCACGGATGACCTTAGCGCCGTAGGACGCGTGCACGCCTCCCCGGGGCTGAAGCCTCTGGGCCGCCGGGGTCAAGTACCGGCACCTCCGCCAAGCCGGATTCGAGCAGCTGCGTGTCTAGAATGCGCAGGTGGCCGTGGCGCCACGGGAGGCGGGTGTCGCGCTCGAGTCGAGTCGTCGAACAAGGGAGGGGCCATTCCGGGTTTCACGTGTTCTGCTAGACAAATCCGAAGCCGACCGCCGTGTTTGAAAACGGGTGGGAATTTGGGCAGACTTGCCGGCAATTCGACGTGCTCGGGTTGCTGCGTATTGCTTCCATTCACCGAAGGTTCAACGGAGGCATCCTCATGGCTCCCGCCAGAATTCAGCGCCACGGGGAAGGGATTCTTGTGGGGAGGTTTAGAAATTTACGCTCTGGCCAGGATGCCGATGGAAGATATGCCGACGCAGAGTCGTGATGGAGGGAAAATCCTAGAGGCACGGCGGTTAGGGGCATTCATCAATAGCATCGCTTTGCCAAAGCCTGTTTCATCGTTTGATTCGGGCATGAGCTCAAAGGATATATTGTCCTCGACGCGATGTCTCAAAACTCCCGACATGCAGAGCATCCTCCCATGAATAAACCCAATACTGCTGCGGCCAAAGTGCAGATTGCGAAAGACGGTCCTTACCTCGTCTCCGGGGACCTGCCACTTCATACGGAAACCATCGGCACCAATCGCGAAGGAGACTCGGTGAAGTGGACGACAGGGGCAAAATACCCGCCCAAGGCGAGCTACGCGCTCTGTCGCTGCGGGCACAGCGCAAGTAAGCCTTTTTGCGACGGCACGCATGCGAAGGTCAAGTTCGACGGCGCCGAAACCGCGTCCCGGGAACCCTATCGCGATCAGGCCAAGCTCATCGAGGGTCCGACGATGTCGTTAACTGATGTGGAGGGTTTGTGCGCCTTTGCGCGCTTCTGCGACCCCAAGGGGCGGGTGTGGAATCTTGTGAAGCAAACGGACGACCCGGCTGCGCGCAAGGTCTTCATGCAAGAAGCCTGCGACTGTCCCTCGGGACGACTCGTGGCATGGGACAACGCAACCGGCAAACCGGTTGAGCCA
>CAYQOH010000301.1:0-3510 GCA_964419075.1 uncultured Opitutaceae bacterium
CAGCGCGCGGCCGACTCGCGCTACGCGAAGATCATGGAGGTGATGCGCGAGTCCGAGGCCAAGCGGCCGAAGCTGCGGCGCCTGGGGGACCAGCTGGGGGCCGTGTACACCCCCGTGGCGCTGGCCGTCGCCGCGGTGGCCTGGCTGGCGAGCGGGGAGTCGGTGCGGTTCCTTGCCGTGCTCGTGATCGCGACGCCCTGCCCCCTGCTCCTTGCGATCCCGATCGCCATCATCGGCTCGATCTCGCTGTGCGCCCGGCGCGCCATCATCATCAAGAGCCCGGTCGTCCTCGAGCAGATCGCGGGGTGCCGGACGGCGGTTTTCGACAAGACGGGGACGCTCACCTACGGCGAGCCGAGGCTCGCGGAGGTGGTCGTGGGGCCCGGGCACTCCAGGAGCGAGGTGCTTGCCCTCGTGGCCAGCCTGGAGCGCTACTCCAAGCACCCGCTCGCCCGCGCGATCCACGCGGCCGCGGCCGGCGAGGGACTCGCATTGGGGGAGGTGACCGACCTGAGCGAGAAGCCGGGCGAAGGCCTTCGCGGAACCGTGTCGGGACGCGAGGTCCAGATCACCAGCCGCGGCAACGCCGCCCACCTGGCCGACGGCGCCGACTGGCTTCCCGCCGCCGGCGAAGGCCTCGAGTGCGTCGTGGTGATCGACAAGCACCGGGCGGCGCTGCTGCGGTTCCGCGACGAGCCGAGGGCCGAGAGCCGCTCCTTCATTCACCACCTGGGCCCCAAGCATCAGTTCTCGCGGGTGATGATCGTGACGGGCGACCGCGAGTCGGAGGCCCGGTACCTCGCGGCGCAGGTGGGCATCACCGAGATCCACGCCCAGAAGAGCCCCGAGGAGAAGCTCGCGATCGTCCGGGCGGAAACCGCCCTTGCCCCGACGCTCTTCGTCGGCGACGGGATCAACGACGCCCCGGCCATGATGGCGGCCACGGTGGGCATGGCCATCGGCCAGAACAGCGACGTGACCGCGAAGGCGGCCGGCGTCGTGGTCATGGACAATTCTCTCAGGAAGGTGGACGAGTTCATGCACATCAGCCGCCGCATGAGAGCCATCGCGCTCCAGAGCGCGGTCGGGGGGATGGCGCTGAGCGTCATCGGCATGGTCTTCGCGGCCACCGGCCACCTGAGCCCCGTGAGCGGGGCGATCTGCCAGGAGGTGATCGACGTCCTCGCGGTGCTCAACGCGCTGCGGGCCGCCTTCCCCCCGAGCGTGATCCACGACTTCTGAGACCCCGGGGGTCGCGCCGGTCCGCTCTTGCGTCGGCGCGCCCGGGGGGTGGATTGTCCCCACCCAAGTGTCCGCACCCAGACCCTTTCTCAGCAACGGTTCGCGTGCGCTGCGCTGGCTCGCTTGCGCGGGCGCCGTGGCGCTCTTCGCGTGGTGCGTGGCGAACTTCTACGTGCCCGGCAGGGGATTCTCGTGCCTGATCACCTTCGGTGCCCTTGAGCACGCCCGGTACCTCCCCGAACTCAAGGCCGTCGAGCACGTCGAGCTGCCAAGGTCCTCCGGCTATGACGCCCAGTGGTACGTGCAGATTGCGATGCACCCCCGCCTTACCGATGCGGCGCTCCGGGCGGCCGTCGATCGCCTGCCCTACCGCGCCCGGCGGATCCTCTTTGAGTGGACGGCATGGGCGGCGGGGGGGGGCGAACCGGCGCGCGTCATGAATGTCTTTGCCCTCCAAAACGTGGCGTGCTGGTTCATCCTCGCGGCCCTGCTCCTGCGCTGGTTCCCGCCCGTCGCCTGGGGCAACGTCTTCAGGTGGGCGGCCGTCCTGTTCTCGTTCGGCCTCGTCTTCAGCGTGAGGCGCGCGCTCCTCGACGGTCCGAGCCTGCTGCTGACCGCCGCCGCCATGGCGCTCATCGAGTCGCGGCGGCCCTGGCTGGGCGCCCTGGTCATGGGCGTCGGCGGGCTGGGCAAGGACACGAGCATCCTGTGCGTATCGGCGCTCGGCCCGCCCGCCGCGCCGGGGCGGCGCGCGTGGGCCCGCTGCGCCGCCCAGGCGGTGCTGGCGGTCCTTCCGCTGGCGCTCTGGATGGCCTACCTCCGGCTCGCGCTGGGGCCCGGCGACATCGGCCACCGCAATTTCGCGGCTCCGTTCGCCGGTGTCTGCGGGAAGCTTGAGGACATCGTCTCCAGCCTTGCGGCCGAGGGATACCCGTTTGCCTCAACGGCCAAGTTCGACGCCCTTGTGATGGCGGGCCTGCTCTCGCAGTTCCTCTTCTTCGCCTTCAGGGTCCGCTGGAGGGACCCCTGGTGGCGGGTCGGCGCGGGCTATGCGGTGCTCCTGGCCTTCCTCGGCAGCGCGGTCTGGGAGCTCCACCCGACGGCGGCCGCCCGGGTGCTCCTTCCCATGACCCTCGCCTTCAACGTCCTTGTCCCCCGGGGCCGCTGGTGGTCCCTCCTCCTGGTGGCGGGCAACCTGGGCGTCCTGGGGTCGGCGGACCTGATGCGGCCGCCGGAGAGGCAGACGCCGTGCTATGCCGTCTCGGGACCCAGGGAACTGAGGCTCAACCCCATGGACGGGTACGAGTTCGGCGCCACGTTCGATCCCGCCCGCTGGTGGCAGCCCGAGACGGAGGGAAGGGACTCCTGGCGCTGGAGCCGGGGCGACAGCGCGCTCACGGTCCACAACCCGCAGCCCTTCGCGGTCGTGGCGGACGTGAGTTTCGGGCTCGCCACGGGGGACGTGCGGTTGGCGAAGCTCAGCATCGGCGGCGAGGTCGTCTGGCACACGATGGTCAGGCCGGGCGAATACGGCGAGGCCAGGGTATCCGGGGTCGAGCTTCCGCCGGGCGACACGGTGCTCCTCTTCCAAAGCGACCGCCCCGCGGTGGCGCCGGGCCACGGCGACCTCCGGCCGATCACCTTCAGCGTGAGGGACCTGACGATCGTCCTGCGGGCGCGGCGCTGAGGCGCGGGCCGGCGCCGCGGCCCGCGGGAATCAGGCCCCGAGCACGGCCTCGACCCTGACGGCTGTCCGCCCGTCCTTTGGGAGCGGAACCACGTTGCCCGCCACCCGGCGTCCGTCGACCAAGAGCGTCTTCACGCCCTTTGACTTGCGCCGCGGGTTGGTGACCGTGACCGTGAACATGACGCCGCGGAACCTGCGCTGGACCGTGAAGCCCTTCCAGGTTCCCGGAATGCAGGGGTCAATCCGCAGCCCGTCGAACTCCGGCCGTATGCCGAGGATGTACTGGCTGCCCACGACAAACGACCACGCGGCGGTCCCCGTCAGCCACGAGTTCTTGCCCTCCCCGGGGGTCGGCGAGAACTGGCTCGCCGTCATCTGGGAGTACACGTAGGGCTCGGACCGATACACGTCGTGGTCCTTCTTCGCCGAGGGGCAGATGCTCAGGTAGTACTCGAGCGCGCGCTTGCCGTCGCCGAGGAGCGTCCAGCCGATGTGGATCCAGGTGTTGTTGTGGGTGAAGACGCCAGCGTTCTCCTTGTAGCCCGGCGGGTAGCTCGTCACCTCGCCCAGCTCGAGGTGGT
>CAYQOH010000302.1:0-3494 GCA_964419075.1 uncultured Opitutaceae bacterium
TCCAGCTCGATAGCATGGATTTTCTGGACATTGTCATGGAGCTGCGCAAGCGCCACGGGATCGAGGTGCCTGAGGCCGACTACATCCGCCTGGCGAGCCTCGACAGCAGCGCGGAGTACCTGACGCCGAAGTTCAACGCGCTCGCGGCGAAGAGCTGAACCTGGGTCCGCCGGGGGGAGCCGGCGATGGCGCCGGCCCCGGCGTTCTAGGGCCCCGCGGTGAGGGCGGAGCAGCGGCGTCCGCGCGGTGTCAGGGCCGCTAGAGTGAGCTTGCGCCCCCGGGCCGGGCGAATCAAACCTTCCGGTCCGCCGGCTGCCGTGGTTCCCTTGCCCGGGCGGCGGGCGGCCCCGAGCCACCCGCCGCCCACGCCACACTCCCTCCGCTACATGCCCCGCCCCTCGTCCTCGAAGTACGACGTCGCCATCATCGGAGCCGGGCTCTCCGGCCTTGCGGCGGGCATAAGGCTGGCGCACTTCGGCCGGAGCGTCTGCATCTTCGAGCGCCACAACGCCGTGGGAGGACTGAACGGGTTCTACAGCTTGGACGGGCGCAAGTATGACGTCGGCCTGCACGCGGTCACCAACTTCGTCCCACCGGGCGTCAAGGGCACGCCGCTCGGGAAGATCCTTCGCCAGCTTCGCATTGAGCGGGAGCAGTTCGCGCTGTGCCCCCAGAAGGGGTCGCGGGTCGCGTTCGGTCCCCGCGGCGAGACCGTGCTCAAGTTCAACAACGACTTTGCGCTCCTCGAGTCGGAGGTGGCGTCGAAGTTCCCCGGCCAGGCCGAGGGGTTCCGCAGGATCGCCGCGTACGTGCGCAAGGCGCCGCTTTCGGGCGCCGGGTCCGCCGCCTCCGCCCGCGGGTTCATTCGCGAGTCGGTGGGCGACTCGCTGCTCGAGGACATGCTGCTGTGCCCCCTCATGTTCTACGGCAGCGCGCGGGAGGACGACATGGACCTGGACCAGTTCACCATCATGTTCCGTGCCCTGTACCTGGAGGGCTTCGCCCGCCCCCTGGAGGGCGTGCGCGTCATGACGCGCGTCCTCCTGGAAAAGTACCGCGAGGCCGGAGGCGAGCGCCGGATGAAGTGCGGCGTGAGGCGGATCGTCGCCCAGGGGGGCCGGGCGGCGGCGCTCGTCCTGGACTCCGGCGAGGAGATCGCCGCGAGCCACGTCCTCTCGTCGATCGGCGCCGCGGAGACGGCGGCCCTACTGGGCGAGCCGCCGCGGCCAGGGCGCACGCTCGGCTACGTCGAGACCATTTCGGTGCTGGACCGCCCGCCGTCGGCGCTCGGCTGGGGCGACGACACGATCGTCTTCTTCAACGATTCCGAGCGCTTCAGCTACCGCGAGCCGGCCGAGCAGGTCGATTCCCGAAGCGGCGTCATCTGCTTCCCGAACAACTTCGAGTACGGCCCGGGCCGGGAGCTCCCGGAGGGGGTCTTCCGCGTCACCTGCCTCGCCAGCTACGACCGCTGGGCCCACCTTCCCGAGGAGCGGTACCGGGTCGACAAGGCCCGCTGGTTCGGGGAGATCCAGGAGGCGGCCAAGCGGTTCCTGCCGGCGCTGGCTCCCGGGGACGCCCTGGAGCGGGCGACCGTCGCCCGGGACATGTTCACGCCCACGACGGTCGAGCGCTACACCGGGCATTTCCGCGGGGCGATCTACGGGGCGCCCGAGAAGGTACGGGACGGGCGCACCTCGCTTTCCAACCTCTACCTCTGCGGCACGGACCAGGGGATGCTCGGGATCGTGGGCTCGATGCTCAGCGGCATCTCCATGGCCAATCAACACGTTCTGCAGGCCGAGACCCCCGGGGCCTGAACGCCCCGAAACCAGTTGCCGACGGCCGGGCCGCTGCTCCACCATTGAGCCTCCATGGGTTATGACTGGCTAAAAGGGGTCGCCGACGAGTACGACGTGATCGTGATCGGGAGCGGCCTGGGCGGACTCACCGGAGCCAACGTGCTCGCGAAGGCCGGCCACCGGGTCCTGCTCCTCGAGCACCACTACCAGTACGGCGGCCTGGCGACCTGGTTCACCCGCAAGGGGGGCCACATCTTCGACATCTCGCTCCACGGCTTCCCCGTCGGGATGATCAAGTCCTGCCGCAAGTACTGGACCCGCGAGATCGCCGACTCGATCGTGCAGCTCAAGGACATCCGCTTCGTGAACCCGCAGATGGACGTCTGGACCACCTTCACCCGCGAGGACTATACCCGCGTGCTGGTCGAGAAGTTCGGGCTCGCCCGCGAGCACGTCGAGCGGTTCTACGAGCACCTGCGCGGCATGAACTTCTACGACAACAATCCGGAGACGACCGGCGAGATGCTGGAGCGTTTCTTCCCGGGCCGGAGCGACGTGAAGCGCCTGCTCATGGAGCCGATCGCCTACGCCAACGGCTCGACGCTCGACGACCCGGCGATCACCTACGGGATCGTGTTCTCCAACTTCATGGGATCGGGCGTGTACACGTTCCGCGGGGGCTCCGACCTCCTGATCGAGAAGATGACGGCCGAGCTCAGGAGGAACGGGGTCGAGCTCCGCAAGAAGGTCCTCGTCGAGCGCATCCTCGTCGAGGAGCGGGGCGGGGCCCGGATCGCGTGCGGTATCGTCGCCAAGGGAGGCCGGGTCATCCGCGCCAAGGCCGTCCTCTCCAACGCCAACATCAAGAACACGATCTTCCGGCTGGCGGGCGCCGAGAACTTCTCGCCGGAGTACGCCGCGGCCGCCCAGGCGGTCCGCATCAACTCGAGCTCGTGCCAGGTGTACCTCGGCATACGCAAGGGCGAGACCATCCCCCACATCGGGGACCTTGTCTTCACGTCGGCCAGCCCCTCGTTCAGCAGCGAGGAGCTCACGGACCTGCGGACGACGAGCCGGACGTTCTCGGTGTACTACCCGGACACGCGCCCGGGCCTTGGGAGGTACACGATCGTGGCGTCCCTGAACGGGCGCTACTGCGACTGGAGCCGCCTTTCGGAGGCCGAATACGCGGCTGAGAAGGAGCGCCTGATCGAGGAGTCCCTCGCGGCGCTGGAGACGTTCATCCCGGGGGTCCGAGGGCTCGTCGACTGGAAGGAGGCCGCGACGCCGCGCACGATCGAGCGCTACACGACCCACTTCTCCGGCACGTCCTTCGGGACCAAGTTCGAGGGACTCAAGGTCTCCATGGACCTGCCCGAGGAGCTCCCCGGACTCTACCATGCAGGCTCGGTCGGGATCATCATGTCGGGCTGGCTGGGAACCATCAACTATGGGGTCATCACCGCCAACAAGGTCGACCGCTATGTGTGCGCACAGAAGCAGGGGAGGGCAGCATGAGCTTCGCGTCCCCGGAGGTCCTCAGGCGGATCCCGCACCGCCCCCCGTTTCTCTTCGTTGATGAGATCGTGTCCGAGGCGCCCGACGGGCTGGTGGCCCGGCGCACATGGCGCAAGGAGGAGGACTTCTACGGCGGCCACTACCCGGGCGCCCCGATCACGCCGGGAGTCCTCC
>CAYQOH010000303.1:0-3464 GCA_964419075.1 uncultured Opitutaceae bacterium
ACACGCGGATGTCGTCGATCCCGTAGAGCGTCATCGCGAGCCGCTCGATGCCCATCCCGAAGGCGTAGCCCGTCCACACGTCGGGGTCGTAGCCGACCGCCTTGAACACCTCGGGGTCCACGATCCCGCAGCCGCCGATCTCGATCCATTCCTTGTTGACCTTCGGCAGGTGCCTGGCTGAGAGGTCGACCTCGAAGCTCGGCTCCGTGTAGCCGAAGTAGTGCGGCCGGAAGCGCGTCTTCGTGCCGGGCCCGAGCAGCGCCTCGAAGAGGTAGTCGAGCAGCGCCTTCAGGTCGCGCACCGTCACGCCGCGGTCCACGCAGAGGCACTCGATCTGGTGGAAGTTCGCGCTGTGCGAGGCGTCGGTCGTGTCGCGGCGGTACACGCGGCCGGGGGAGACGATCCGGATCGGCGGCGGTCCCTTGAGCATCGTGCGCACCTGCACGGACGACGTGTGCGTGCGCAGCAGGTAGCGCTCGCCAGGCCGGTGCACTGCGACGTTGTCAAAGCGCGTGGTGGGCGGGAAATAGAACGTGTCCTGGGCGTCCCGGGCCGGGTGGTCGGGCGGCGTGTTGAGCGCGTCGAAGCAGTAGAACTCCGTCTCCACCTCCGGGCCGTCGGCGACCGTGAACCCGACCTTGCGCAGGATGCGGCACACCTCCTCGCGCACGAGCGTGAGCGGGTGGTAGGTTCCCGGCCCCGGGTCGGGCGACGGGAGGGTCGGGTCGATCGGGGGCCCGAGCCGGGCGGAAAGCTCGGAATCCTCGAGCGCGCGCAGCCTCGAGTCGAGGAGCGCCTGGAGGCGGGCCTTCGACTCGTTCACGAGCTTGCCCATCGCGGGGCGCAGCTCCTTCGCGACCGACCCCATCTGCTTCATGATCGCCGTGAACTCCCCGTTGGGGCCCACGTAGCGCGCCTTCGCGGCCTCGAGCTCCGGGCGGGTCCGGATCGCCTGAAGCTCGGCCGCGGCCCTGGCCAGAAGCGTGGAGAGTTGCTCTTGCATCTCCATCCTGCTTCGGGATCTCAGGCTTTCCTTGAGGCGGCTTTGGTCTTCAGCGCTTCCTTGGCCTGCTGGACCAGGGAGCCGAAGGCAGCCTCGTCGTGGACGGCGATGTCCGCCAGGACCTTGCGGTCTAGCTCGATTCCGGCGGCCTTCAGGCCCTCGACGAAGCGGCTGTAGCTCATGTCCGCGGCGCGGCATGCGGCGTTCAGGCGCACGATCCAGAGGGACCGCCATTCGCCCTTCTTCTTCTTGCGGTCGCGGTAGGCGTACTGCCAGGCGTGCTGGACGGCCTCCTTCGCGTAGCGGAAGAGCTTGGACTTGTTGCCGAAATAGCCCTTGGCGTATTTCAGCACCTTCTTGCGGCGCTTTCGCGACGCGGGGGAGTTTGTTGCACGAGCCATGTTTTGTTTTTCCTTTAGGTTGGGCGCCGGCGGGTCGGCTTAGGTTGGATTCACCCGCCTGGCGGAGTTTGGATTGAAGCGGAGTCGGCGGACTTATCTCAGGCCGAACGGCAGGCAGCGGATGAGCGGCTTGGCGTGGCCCTCCGCGACGAGCTTGTCCCTGGACGCGCGCCGCTTCGACTTCGTTGACTTTGCCGCCAGCAGGTGGCGGAAGCCGGGGGTGCGGCGGACGAGCTTGCCGCGGGCGGTCAGCTTGAAGCGCTTGGCGACGGACTTCTTGGTCTTTTGCATGAGAGGAGTGGTCGAAACCATAGAGTGAGGGATGCCTTGGCAAGGGGAAAAATCCCCGGCGGCCCGGCCCGGGACCGGCCCCGTCCGCATCCGGCTGCCCGCTTATGGGTAATTTGATGCGATTGTCACACGCCCGGCTCGTTTTCGCATTGCTGACTTAAGCGGAACTACCGTCGCTTATATGACCGCAAAAAGGTCCGAAATCGAAGCCTGCGCGGGTTTTGTATTTGACGACTCAAAATAACGTTTTTTATCTCCCTTAATCATGGGTACCCAAGCTCACTTCGGACGCCGTAGTTCCTCCGGATTCGGCGGGTGGCGTGCGCTCCGGCTGCCGGGGATCCCGGTTCTGGCCCTGTTCCTAGCGTCGCCCGCCCTGCCGCTGGCGGCCCAGCAGCCCTCGGTCGTCCCGTCGCCGGACTCGACGTGGTCGCTCCACGCCCAGTCGACCTTCATCGACCAGATGCACCCGGGATTCAACGCGCCCTACTCGGGATTGAACAGCATGGATCCCGAGCAGGAGTCCAGGCACACGGTTTCGCTCACGCTCTTCCTCGGCCGGACGATCTGGTCCGGAGCGGCCCTCTACTATGACCCCGAGGTCACGCAGGGAGCGGGGCTGAGCGACACGACCGGAATCGCGGGATTTCCGAATGGCGAGGGATCACGGGCTTCCTCGAAGACGCCCCAATATGCCACCGCCCGCCTCTTCATCCGCCAGGTGTTCAACCTTGGAGGGGCGCCGGCGAAGGTCGACGATGACCAGAATCAGGTAGCGCAGACCCAGGACGAGAATCGCCTTACCTTCACCCTGGGGAAGATGAGCGCAACGGACGTCTTCGACGACAACGCCTACAGCCACGACGCGCGCACCCAGTTCCTGAACTGGGCGTTGGTGGACGACGGGGCATGGGACTATCCGGCCGACGGAAAGGGCTACACGGGCGGCTTCGCTGCGGAATGGACGTCGTCAACCCAGACTCTGCGCTACGGGATCTTCATGGAGCCAGCGGTCGCCAACGCGCTCCCGCTCGACGACCATATCGACAAGGCCTTTGGCCAGGCGCTCGAGTGGGTGAAACGGTATTCGGCGGGAGGTCGCGCCGGGGCGCTTCGGGCGCTCGCGTTCTGGAACCGGGCCCACATGGGTCTCTACGAGGCGGCGCTCGAGGGGCCCCGGCCGCCCGACGTCACGCTCAGCCGCACGTACCGCTCCAAAGCGGGAGCCGGGCTCGACTGGGAGCAGGAGGTCCTTGACGGTGTCGGGGCGTTTGCGCGGGCCGGCTTCAACGACGGGCGGACGGAGACCTGGGCCTACACCGAGATCGACCGCTCCGCGTCCGCGGGCCTGAGCGTCTCCGGACGGCGCTGGAGCCGCGCGGATGACACGGTTGGAATCGCCGGTGTCGCGAACGGGCTCTCGGGAGACCACCGCAGGTATCTCGAGGCGGGCGGCTATGGATTCATCGTCGGCGATGGAAGGCTCAACTACGATCCCGAGAAGATTCTCGAGACGTACTATGCCTGGAATGTCATGAAATGGCTCACGATCACCGCGGACTACCAGTTCGTTCAGAACCCCGGGTACAATCATGATCGCGGCCCAGTGAACGTCTTCGCCGTGCGTGTACACGCCCAATATTGAGGTTATTGGGGGCTGCGGCCCTAAATCGAGTTGACTTGCCCCAGCATATTTTGAGCTTTTGATTCCTTAGTTTGATGGCTTCCTAGCTCAATGGTAGAGCAGCTGACTCTTAATCAGTAGGTTC
>CAYQOH010000304.1:0-3462 GCA_964419075.1 uncultured Opitutaceae bacterium
CGGTGTAGAGGGAGTGGATGACGATATCGAGCAGCTGCTTGATCTCGGCCTGGAACTCGAAGGTCTGGGGCGATACGGTGGGCATGGGTGGGTTGAGAGGGGAAAGGTCAACCTACCCCAGTCCCCTGAAAAATCAATTCTTGGGGGGCCCGGTACTGTCCGCATTTGAAAGGCGGCCCCCACCGCCCAACCGAGAAGATCCGCTAGACAAAAAGATCGATTCCGCATCGAAGGTGTTCAGCCTTCCCTGCACGCAAGACCGAGGACCGATTTGAATGAGAGATGGATTTCAGGTCTTTCGTGGGCGCTCCATCGCCGCGGCAAGTTCGTCCAGTTTTCCCGTAAGATCCCTTTCGGGGTGAAAAGACAGTGCCCGTTTGGTCTTGTCCTTCTGCAGTAGCCCGCGCTTGGCCAGGTCGAGGAGATCCGTCCTTGCCGTCTGGTAAACCACCCCGTGGGTGCGCCGGTGCCCTTCGATCGTGTAGCGGGAATTCGGCTCTCGCAAGGCATGCGTGAGCAGGACCTGCTGCCGGTGATTCAATCCCTCTATGCCCCGAAGGCGCCGTTCGGCCGCCTGCAGTGAAGCCTTCTTGCGTGCGACGTAGTCATGAAGGGCCGCTACGGCGTCTTGGATCACGGCGGTTTGGTGGAGGATGAAATAGGTCAGGTCGTTGTCGTCCGTCTCCACGTGGAGGAAGGCCATCGCATACTGCACAGGGGCCTTGAGCAGGATCTGCGAAATCGAAATGAACTCAAAGAGCTCGAATCCCTGATGCAGCATGGACCAGTAGAACAGGGCCCGTGCCGTGCGGCCGTTTCCGTCGACGAACGGATGGTCGTAGGCCAGCCAGAAATGGAGGAGAATCGCCCTTATGACCGGGTGGATGAAATAATCCGGCGAGCCCCCGTTTGCGAACAGGCACATCGAAGCCATCCGCGAAGGCAATTCCCCGGCCGGAGGCGGGTCGTGGAAGACGTTTCCCTCCTCGTCAGTGACGCGGATGATCTCGTCGGAGTGGCGAACGCGGCCTGCCGCGTCCTCGCCGTCCAAGGTTCCCACGGTCACGATCCGGTGGAGCTCGAACACCAGCTCCGGCGTTAGGGTGCTTTCACGCAGCTCCATGATCCGCTGCATGGTCTGGTAGTTGTTCAGGATCATCCGCTCGCTCTTGTCGCGGGGCTTGCGCCCGCTGCGCAGCATTTCCTTTGCGACCTCCCGGGTGGTGACCGCCCCCTCGAGCTGGCTTGAGGTGATGGCCTCCTCGATCAGGGTGCTGATGACGTACTCATTTCTCGATGCGGGGTCAGTCACGGCTGGGGGGAGGCTCCACGACCCTCCGAGTCCCAGGTCGATTTCATGGAGCTTCGCAATGAGGGAGTCGGGCGTCGAAAAACGGAACGGCTGGCCGTTCTCGTCTTTGAGAGGTATGAATTTCGCCTTCCGGCCCAACTTGAGCAGAAGCCACCATTCCTCGTGCGTCATTCCCCTCGGCGCCGGGCGTCGGCGGAGCTCATTCCAATGCAGATACTTATCCTCGTCCCAGATGCGGGTACTGCTGGGTATCAGTTCTGCAAGCCTTGCGGCTGCAATTGATTGCAACAGCTTAGGAACAGATGTGGGTGTTTCAGGAAGGCGCATGAAATGCCAAATAATTACTATTTTGTTTCAAATTAGTAGCGATTCCATGCGCGTCAAATACTAAAAATGACATAATTAGTAATTAATTAGTAGTCTGCCGCACCCTCGGTCTGCGCCTGCGCGTCATGATGCCCACGACACGACCAATGCCCATGCCGCGAGCTACGGTAGAAAGGAGCCCATGAAGTCCGTCACGGGCATGGCGTCGAGCGCCTCGGGCCTCGAGAAGAGGGCGAGGACCTCTTGCGCCCGCTCGGCGCCGAAATGCCCGCGGACGGCGCCCTCGAACTTCCTCGCGAGGAGCGGCGTGCCCTCGTCGCGGCGCCGGCGGTGGCCGACGGGAAAGTCCACGCAGACCCGCCGGGTGGAGGCGCCCGCGCGGAAGAAGACCTGGACCGCATTGGCGATCGAGCGCTTCGCCGGGTCCAGGTAGTCGCGGGAGAACTCCGGGTTCTCGACGACGTCCATCCGCTCCCGGAGCGCGTCCAAGCGCGGGTCGGCCGCGGCCCGGTCCTCGTAGTCGTCCGCGGCGAGGGAACCCTTCAGGAGGCCGACCGCCACCATGTACTGCAGGCAGTGGTCGCGGTCCGCCGGGTTCGAGAGCCTTCCGGTCTTGTTGATGATCCGCATGCCGCTCTCCTGGGTCTCGATGAGGATCCGCTCGACCTCGCCGAGCCTCGGGGCCACCTCGGGATGGAGGGCGACCGCGGCCTCGACCGCCGTCTGCGCGTGGAACTCGGCCGGGTAGGAAATCTTGAACAGCACGTTCTCCATCACGTAGCTGCCGAAGCCCTGCGCCGGCACGGCGAGGCGCTTTCCCCGGAGGACGACGTCCTCAAAGCCCCACGTCCGCGTCGAGAGCGCCCCCGGGTAGCCCATCTCCCCCTTGAGCGCCGTCAGGGCGTGCCAGACCCCCCTGCTGGTGGCGTCGCCCGCCGCCCAGCTCTTGCGCGATCCGGTGTTGGGGGCGTGCCGGTAGGTCCGGAGGGCCCCACCGTCCAGGAAGGCGTTCGAGACGGCGTTCACGATCTGATCGCGGGATCCGCCGAGGAGCCGGGCCGCCACGGCCGTCGACGCAATCCGCACGAGCAGCACATGGTCCAGGCCCACGCGGTTGAACGCGTTGTCCAGGGCGAGGACCCCCTGGATCTCGTGCGCCTGCACCATGGCGGCGAGCAGGTCGCGCACCCGCAGGGCGCGGCCGGGCCCGGGCGCGCCCCCGCGACCGGCATAGTCGGCGGCCGCGAGGATGGCCCCGAGGTTGTCGGAGGGGTGCCCCCATTCCGCGGCGAGCCAGGTGTCGTTGAAATCGAGCCAGCGGACCATGGCGCCGATGTTGAATGCGGCCTGGACGGGCTCGAGCTCGTGCGGCGTCCCGGGGACCCGCGCGCCACGGCCCCTGAGCTCCGCGCCTGGCACGATCGGCCCCATGAGCCGCGAGCAGGCCGGGTAGCCGAGGGCCAGGAAGCCGCAGCCGAGCGTGTCCATGAGGCACAGGCGCGCGGTCCCGATTGCCAGGGTCCCCTGCGCGCGCGCCGGCTCGAGCACGTAGTCCGCGATCTCGAGGAGGAGCGGGTCCGGCGGCGGGCGGTCGGCCCGGTCGTCTGCGGCATGCGACATCAGCGCTCCGCGATGGGGACGAACGGCCTCGGGGCGGGGCCCGTGTAGGTCGCGCTCGGCCGGATGATCTTCCCGTCGGTCCGCTGCTCGATCACGTGCGCCGCCCAGCCCGCCGTGCGGGCGATCGCGAAGACCGGGGTGAACATCGCGGTCGGGATCCCGAGCATCCGGAACGCCGGGGCGCTGTACCAGTCGAGGTTGGG
>CAYQOH010000305.1:0-3459 GCA_964419075.1 uncultured Opitutaceae bacterium
TGTCCGAGACGTGCTTGCCGTCGTGGCAGCGGAAGCAGCCCGCGTTGTCCATGTGCCCGATGTTCTCGGGATACTTGCTCCAGTCGGCCTTCATCTCCGGGAAGAAGTTGGCGCGGTAGACCGCGACGACGGCCTCCACGGATTCGTCGATCGGCCGGCCCGGGTACTTCGCGCGCAGGCCGCTCGCGATCTTTGACTCGCCCTCGGCCTTCGTGGCGTACGCCTGCGTGAGCAGGTCGACCGCGTTGCGCTTGATCGACGGGAGCGTCCGGTCGATCCGCCTCAGGTCGAGCGCCTCGTCGACGGCGTCGTTGGGCGAGCTGTAGCGGTGGGCCGGGCGGTTGTGGCAGTCGATGCAGTCCATCTGGCGGACCGCCGCCGGGTCGGGCTCGCCCTTGAACCCCTTGTTGCGGTAGGTCGTGACGGTGCCGGTGCTGTCCGTCACCCTGACCCAGGGGATCGTCTGGCGCTGGGGGTCCGACGCGAAGTACTCGACCTTCGTATCCTTTCCGGTGTGCCAGTGGATGCCGCTCGGCCTGCCGTGCTCCGTGTCGCTGCCGCCCACCATCAGCAGGAGCCGCACGGTGTACGGCGTGTTCGCGTCGTCCGCGAGGAAGCGCGCCAGGGTGCGCTCGAGGTTCCCGGAGTGCCGCTCCGGCCAGTGGCACTTCTCGCAGGTCTCGCGGGCGGGGCGCAGGTTGTGGATCGGCGTCGGGATCGGACGCGAGAACGCGTTGAACGCGATCGCGTAGAGCTGGTGGACGCCGTTGATCTTAGCGTCGATGTAGTTCGCCGCCCCCTGCCCCACATGGCAGTCGACGCACGCCACCCGGGCGTGGGCGTTGCGGCGGTACTCGGTGAGCTCCGGGCCCATGGCCGAGTGGCAGACCATCCCGCAGAAGCTGTCCGACTCCGTGTAGATGTAGGTCTGGTAGCTCCCGATCGCGGTCAGGAGCAGGTAGACGAAGCTCCCGGTGACAAAGATTCCCAGGATCCTGCGGTCGCGCCCGCGCGACAGGTCGATCGCAAGCGGCGCCGGCTCGCCCAGGCCACGGAGCCTCGCGAGCTCCTTCCTCTGCCTCCACCAGCCGAAGAAGACCAGCGCCAGGCCGCTCGCCAGGAAGGAGGGCGCGACGACGTAGCAGAGGATGCCGAGGTACGGGTTGGTCCTCCCGCTCCCCGTCATGTCGAGCGTGAACAGGAAGAAGAACGCGAACAGGCTGCCGGTGGCCACGATCGCCCCGGCTAGGCTGCACCAATTGCGCCAGCTGGACTGCCGGGGGGGACCGGCCGAATCGGGGGCTGGCGCGGGCCCAGTCACTTGGCCATCGCGCGGACGTACGCCACGAGCGCCTTGATGTCGTCATCCGAGAGCTTCTCGGAGAACGCCTTCATCTTCTCGGTGCCGTCGGCCGTCTTGAAGCCGTTCTTGAGCGAGTTGAAGGCGTCCGCGTCCGTGAAGGTCTTCTGGTAGTCGGCCGCGGTCAGGTCCTTCACCTCGAGCCTCTTGCCCGCCTTCGTGTGGCCCGCGCCGTCCTTGCCGTGGCACGAGGCGCAGAGCGTACCCCAGTTTGCGGAGGCGTCGGCGGCGACCGCCGCGCTGGCTGAAAACGCGAGCACCGAGACGATGGATAGGAGTGTCTTCATGATGGGTTGAGGATGGCGGGGGTTGGGGTTGTTGTCGACAAAAGGCGTCGGGGTACCCTTGGGATCACGCGGCATCAGCGGGTGGGGCGGCGCCTAGCGCATGCGCCGGAAGGTCGCCTGGAGCACCTCGAGGTCCGAGGCGGACTTGGTCTTCTCCCTGGCCCTTGCGATCAGGCCGGCCTCGAGCTTGTTCTTGGTCGGACGGTTCGACTCGAAGAACACCCCGAACACGCCGGGCCACGGCTCGGAGGCCAGCCGGAAGGCCGCGACCTCGTCGGAGGGGTCGTGACGCAGGGCGTCCTCGGGGGTCCCGTCGTTCTTCCTGAGCTCGATCGTCTTGAACTGGCCGCCCTTGCGGGGGACGGCGGCGTCAAACGCGCCCTCGAAGAACTCCACGCACTCGGAGAGGATCTCGACCACCGAGAACCCCTCGTGGCGCGCGGCGCGCTCCATCATCTCGGTCATGTGGTTCACCTGGGTGGCGTGGCTGCGGGCGACGAAGGTCGCGCCGCTGTTGACGAGCGTCTGCATCGGGTTGATCGGCTGGTCGATCGAGCCCGTGGGGTCGGTCTTCGACTTGAAGCCGAGGGGCGACGTGGGCGACGTCTGCTTCTTCGTCAGCCCGTAGACGAAGTTGTCCATGATGACGTACGTCAGGTTCACGTTCTTGCGGCCCGTGTGGACGAGGTGGTTGCCGCCGATCGAGAAGCCGTCGCCGTCGCCCCCGAAGACGAACACATGCACGTCGTCGCGCCCCAGGCTCACGCCGGCGGCGAACGGCAGCGAGCGGCCGTGGATGTAGTGCACGCCGTGCGTGTTGACAAAGTACGGAAAGCGCGACGAGCAGCCGATCCCCGCGAGCGTGACGATGTTCTGGTGCGGGTACTGGAGCTTCTCGAGGACCCGGTAGTAGGAGGCGAGGACGGCGAAGTCGCCGCACCCCGGGCACCAGGTCGGGTGGTCGGCCGTGAGGTTCTTCTTGGTGAGCGGGACCCTGGGAGCGGTCACGGCCGTGGCGAGTGCTGCGGAGGAGGGGGACATGGCGGTCAAGTTCTGGAGGGTTTGGCGTGGTCGCCGTTTGAGCCGTTGCGGCCGAGCTTCTGCATGACCCCGTTCACGATCTCCGAGATCCTGAACGTGAGACCGTCCGTCTTGGTGATGCTCCCGATCGAGGGGAGCGCATAGCGCGCCCTCAGGAGCGTCGCCAGCTGCCCGAACCCGTAGAGGCCCTCGTCGTTCATCTCGATCACGAGGACCTTCTTGAAGCGGGCGAAGATCCCCTCGAGCGACGGCGGCAGCGGGTGCAGGTTGCGCAGATGGATCTGCCCCACCCTCGTCCCGCCGGCCCTCAGCTGGCCGACCGCCTCGCGGATGGGGCCCCAGGTCGAGCCCCAGCCCACGACGAGGACGTCGCCGTCGGGGTCCCCGAACACCTCGGGCACCGGAAGCGACGCGCCGAGCGCCTTGATCTTGTCGCGGCGCTTTGCCGTCATCTTCATGTGAAGCGCGGGGTTTCCCGTCGGGTGGCCGAGCGCGTCGTGCTCGAGACCGCTCACCGAGGGGTACTTCCCCGTGGCTATTGAGGCGCCGGGGGGCGCGTGGCGCGTGATCTTGTCAAGGGGGTAAGGCTCGAAGTCCAGCCCGCGGGGCGAGAGGTCCGGCTTCGGGTCGACCATGAGCTTCGCAAGGTCCGGCTCGTCGAAGGCCTCGATCCGGGTCGCGACCGCCTGGTCGGAGAGGATGATGACGGGCGTGCTGTACTCGCGCGCGATCCGCCCCGCCTCGAGGGCGACGTAGAAGCAGTCCTCGACG
>CAYQOH010000306.1:0-3445 GCA_964419075.1 uncultured Opitutaceae bacterium
ATCTCGGGGCTCTTCTTCTTCATCTTCGGGGGGATCGAGGCGCTCCTCATCCGCATCCAGCTCGCCGTCCCGAACAACACCTTCCTCACGTCCGCGCAGTACAGCGAGATGTTCACGATGCACGGCACGACGATGATCTTCCTGGTCGTCATGCCGATCGGCGCCGCGTTCTTCAACTTCATCATGCCGCTGCAGATCGGGGCGCGCGACGTGGCGTTCCCGAGGCTGAATGCGTTCTCGTTCTGGACCTTCCTGGTGGGCGCCATCATCGTGAACCTCGGGTGGTTCATGAAGGACGGCGCCCCCGACGCGGGCTGGTTCGGCTACGCCCCGCTGACGACGCGCACCTTCAGCCCGACCCACGCGATCGACATGTGGGTCATGGGCCTGCAGCTGCTCGGCGTCGCCTCCATCGCCGCGGCGCTCAACTTCATCGTCACCATCGTCAACCTGCGCGCGCCGGGCATGACGATGATGCGCCTGCCGGTCTTCACGTGGATGACGCTCTTCACGTCGTTCCTCATCATCCTCTCCTTCCCCGCGATCACGATCGCGCTGGTCGAGATCATGATGGACCGCCTCTTCGGGACGAACTTCTTCGAGGTGTCCAACGGGGGGCTGCCGATCCTCTGGCAGCACCTCTTCTGGATCTTCGGCCACCCGGAGGTCTACATCCTCATCCTGCCGGCGATGGGCATCATCTCGGAGATCCTGCCCACGTTCGCGAGGAAGCCGCTCTTCGGCTACCCGATCGTCGTCTTCTCGGGCGCCTCCATAGGGTTCCTCGGGTTCGGCGTCTGGAGCCACCACATGTTCACGACGGGCATGGGCACGACGGCGACCGCGGCGTTCGCGCTCATGACCATGGCGATCGCGGTGCCGACGGGCGTGAAGATCTTCAACTGGATCGGGACGCTCTGGGGCGGGCACCTCTCGATGCGCACGCCGATGATGTTCGCGATCGGCTTTTTGTGGATGTTCATGATCGGCGGGCTCTCGGGCGTCATGCACGCCGCCGCGCCCGCCGACGCCCAGCAGCACGGCAGCTACTTCATCGTCGCCCACTTCCACTACGTCCTGATCGGCGGGTCGCTCTTCGCGCTGTTCGCCGGCATCCACTACTGGTTCCCCCTCATGTTCGGCCGGCGGGTGAGCGAGTTCTGGGGCAAGCTGGCCTTCTGGCTCGTGTTCATCGGCTTCAACGTGACGTTCTTCCCGATGCACTTCCTGGGGCTCGAGGGCATGCCCCGGCGCACGTTCACCTACGACGCCAACATGGGCTGGAACACGGGGAACTTCTGGGCGACGGTCGGCGCCTTCGTCCTGGGTATAGGGGTCGCCGTGTACTTCGCCACGATGATCTACACCTACTTCAGGGGCGCGCGCACCACGAGGGACCCGTGGGACGCACGCACGCTCGAGTGGAGCCTGCCGAATCCCCCGCCGGAGTACAATTTCCGGGTGCTGCCGACCGTGCACGCCCGCGACGGCTGGTGGTACGAGAAGCGCCACGGGGACGAGGTTGCGCGCGAGGCGGCGGACCACGCGAAGGCCGAGGACGCCCACGGCGGCATCCACATGCCCTTCCAGTCGATCTACCCGTTCCTCGCAAGCTGCGGCATCCTGGTCGGCGCCATCGGCGTCGCGGTCGTCGACCCCGCCAACCCGGCCCAGTACCCCGGGTTCTGGGGCCCGAAGATCGCGGTCACGATCCTTGGCGGGGCGATCATGTTCGTGGCCGTGGTCCTGTGGTCCCTTGAGGGCAACGACGGCTACCACATCCACCTGAACGACGACGGCAGCATCAAGGACGAGGGCGGCAGCGCGCCCGCCGGCCACTGACCCCGGCCCCCCGGAGCCACCGACCCAACCCCCTTCATGAGCAGCACCGCGGCAGCCACCCTGGACCACCACCACGATCCGACCACGACCACGGGCATCCCGAACAAGAAGCTCCTGATGTGGGCCTTCCTGGCGTCGGACTGCATGTTCTTCGGCTGCCTGATCTCGACGCACCTGATCTACCGGCTGCACCCGCCCCCGGGCACCCCGCCGGCCAGGGAGGTGTTCAGCATCGAGCTGACGTCGTTCTCGACCTTCATCCTGCTCATGTCGTCGCTCATGATGGCGCTCGCCGTGAACGCGATCCAGAAGGGCAACCTGAGGAGCCTGCGCTGGTCGCTCCTGACGACCATCTTCTTCGGGTGCATCTTCCTCGGGTGCCAGGTCTACGAGTTCAGGAACTTCGTGTTCGAGAAGCACCTGACGATCACGAACAGCATCCTCGGCACGACGTTCTTCACGCTCACGGGGACCCACGGCCTGCACGTGCTGATCGGCGTCATCTGGCTGACGGGGATGCTGCTCTACTCGTTCACGGGGCGGCTCTCCGAGAAGGACGCGATCGACGTCGAGTCGATGGGCCTGTACTGGCACTTTGTTGACATTGTCTGGATCGTGATCTTTACGGCGGTGTACCTCCTCGAGTACATCTGACCTCCCCCTTTCCCCCCCCGAGCACCCGCCATGAGCGCCACCGCCTCCGCAGCCCCCGCCCACGGTCACGAGCTTGAGCAGAGCAAGTTCTGGATCTTCGTCCAGATCGCCATGCTGCTCGCCGTGATCACCGGGCTCGAACTCGTCACCGTCTACCTGCCCTTCATGAAGTGGCTCCTCGTGTCGGCGCTGGTGATCCTGTCGACGGTGAAGTTCATGTTCGTCATCTTCTATTTCATGCACCTGCGCTGGGACAAGGCGTTCTGCACGATCCTCTTCTTCATCGGGCTCATCCTCGCCGGGGGGACCATGTGGGCGCTCCTGAAGCTCTTCGGGGCGGAGGCGAGCAAGCCGCTCCCGGCGGCGATGCTCGACCCGCCGGCCGCGGTCATGCGGGTTGCCTGAACGGGCCGCCGCCCGGGCGCCATCCGGGGCTCCACCATGATCGACTGGCGCCACTGGCACAATGAGCCCTTCCTGACCGGGGGCCTGATCCTCGCCGGCTGGCTCTACGCGCTCCTGGCCGGGCCGCTGCGGCCGCTGCTCGCGCCGGGACGGCCCTACCCCCGCGGCAGGGCGACCCTGTTCTACGCGGCCCTTGTCCTCTTCTACCTCGCGGTCGGCTCGCCGCTCGACCAGGTGGCCGAGCGCTTCCTGCTCTCGGCGCACATGGCCCAGCACCTCCTGATCATGTACCCGGTGCCGCTGCTGCTCCTCCTCGGGACGCCGTCCTGGATGGCGGACAAGGTGCTCGCGCGGCCGGCGCTGCGGCCCGCGCTGCGGCTGCTTCTTAGCCCCGTCGCCTGCGCCGTCCTCTCGACCGGGGTCATCAGCGCCTGGCACGCGCCGTTCCTCTACGAGTGGACCCTCCATGACAAGGTGGCCCACGTCGCCGAGCACCTCATGTTCCTCGCGGTCTCGCTCCTCTACTGGTGGCCGCTCGCGAGCC
>CAYQOH010000307.1:0-3420 GCA_964419075.1 uncultured Opitutaceae bacterium
GTTTCGCAAGAGGCTTAACCTCCGCGACGAAGGCATCAACCTGGTCGGGGGCCGCACCCACAAAACGCGCGCTTTCCGCGAGGATCCCGAGAAGGGCCTTCTTTCCCAGGCCGATCCTGCGGTCCGCCGCCAGGCGGTCGAGGAGCTCGGGCCCGGCCGAGCCGGAGCGCATGGCCTTCACGGCCGCCATTGCGTGCTCCCGGATTGCCTCGTGCGCGGTCTCGCGCCCGGCCCCGCGCTTGACCGCCTCCATGAGGATCGTGGTGGTCGCGAGGAAGGGGAGGTTGCGCTCGTTCTCCTGCACGATCGCGGAGGGGAACACCTCCATCTGCTCGAGCACGTTCAGGAGCGTCTCCAGGCTCCCGTCGATCGCGAAGAACGCGTCGGGCAGCGCCACCCTCCGGACCACCGAGCACGAGATGTCGCCCTCGTTCCACTGGTTGCCGGCGAGCGAGCCCGTCATGGTCACATAGCCCGCGATGACCGTGGAGAACCCGCAGATCCGCTCGCAATTGCGCGCGTTCGCCTTGTGCGGCATCGCGGAGGAGCCGACCTGGCCGTCTTGGAACCCCTCGGTCAGGAGGCCGGCCCCCGCCATGAGCCGCATCGTCGTCGCGAAGCTCGCCGCGGCGGCCCCCACCTGGTGGAGGGCCGAGACCACCTCGAAGTCGAGGCCGCGGGGATACACCTGGCCCACGCTTCCCAGCGAGGCGGGGAGGCCGAGGTGCTTGAGGACGCGTCTCTCCAGGCTCGCGACCTTGTCGGCCTTGCCGCCGAGGAGCGTCAGCTGGTCGAGCTGGGTACCGACCGCGCCCTTGAGCCCCCGCACCGGGTAGCGGTCGATCAGGCCCTCGAGCCGGTCGAGCGCAATCAGCATCTCCTGCCCGAACATCGCCATGCGCTTGCCGAGCGTCGTTGGCTGGGCCGGGACGTTGTGGGTGCGTCCCGTGATCATCAGGTCGCGATGCTCGTCCGCGCGGCGCGCGAGCGCGAGGAGCGCCGCCGCCGCCTTTTTGCGGACGATCTTCAGCGACTGGAAAATCTGCAGCTGCTCGACGTTCTCGGTCAGGTCGCGGCTCGTGAGCCCGAGGTGGATGAACTGGCGCTTCGCGAGGTCCGAGAACTCCTCAATGCGCGCTTTGACGTCGTGGAGCGTCACGCGCTCGCGTTTCGCGATGGATTCGAGGTCGATCCGGTCCTTGACCCGCTCGTAGTCCCGGATCGCGTCGGCGGGGATCGGGACGCCGAGGTCCCGCTGCGCCTTCATGACCGCGATCCAGAAGTCGCGCTCGAGAAGGACCTTGCCGCGCCGTGACCAGACGTTCCGCATCGCCACCGACGCATAGCGCTCGGCGAGGACATTGGGGACGGTCTCGTGGGTTGGGGTGTCGGCCGACTCGTTCACGCGAAACCGCCGATCTAAGGACCCTTGGGCCCGAACGCCAACGGAAAAGCGAGGAGGAACGCCCGGACTTGGCCCGGGGTGGCTACGCGGCCATGCAGCGCACCGTCATGTCCCGCAGGACCTCCTCTTGGGCATCCGGCCTGCGGAGGATCTCCTCGAAGGCCCGGGTGAACTCCCGCTGGTTGTCGATCAGGCGGCGCAGGGAGGGCAAGGCGGCCGAGCCCGCAAGCTTGCCCACGTACCAGGGGTTCTGGGTGAAGACGTTGTACGAGCTCTTCTCGCCGGCCGCGTCGCCGAATTTTGCGCCGTACGCCTCCGCCGCCCGCGGGAGCCCGTCGACGCCCCTGGGTCCGACCCGGGCGTCGCCGGCGTCCGCGAGCGCCCGCACTTGGATGAGGATCCGGTTGCGGTTCTGGAGGGCGGCGAGGACCGGGCGCGCGTCGCCGCCGGCGAAGAAGTGCCGCTTGAGGGCGGCCAGCGCCCACTGCAGGTCGCCGCTGAAGAACGCATCGGCCGTCTCGAAGAAGTCGCCCTGCGCGACGTTGGGGGTAAGCTCGGCGACGGCCGCCTCCTCGATGGCCCTTCCGTCCGCGGAATGCGCCGCAAGCTTGTGGGTCTCCTCGATGAGGAGCCTCGTGTTGGGGCCCACCCTGGCCAGCAGGAGCTCGAGCGCGCCGGGGCCGAACTGGACGCCGATCGCGGCGGCCTCGGCCTGAACCACGGCGCCGAGGCCCTCGGCATCGTCCCCGCCGTCCGCCAGCGCAAAGTCCGCGCTCCTCTCGCACCACTTGGCAAAGGACCGCCTCCGGTCCACGGGAGCCGCCGTGATGAGAACCGCCGTCTCCTCGGGATTGACGGACTGGAGGAGCCCCTGGAGGTCCTCGACGCACTTCAGGGTCGTCTCGGCCTTCCCCGTCACCGTGTCCGCCAGAAAATTGACATCCTTCAGCCACACGACCCTCCGGCCCCCGAACATCGGCATCGTCTGGACGGCCTCGCGAAACCGGTTCACGGCGGCCTCGACCTCGTCCACGTTCGCCGCGAATCCGTTCACGATCTCGCGCGAGAATTCGTCCGTGTTGTCCCCGCCGAGCTCGTCAAAGCGCTTCTTGCCCATGCGGCCCACGAGGAAGTCATCCTGGCCGCAGATGAAGGAGAAGGTTCTCGTGGTTGCGGCGGGCATTGCGGGGGCGATTCGACCGGAAGGGGTGGTCCGGCTCAAATGAAAACGGCCCGGCGGGTCCTTACAGGACCGGATCTTCTCGCCCTTCGCCGGCGGCGGCACGTAGCGTGGCCAGGACATGGATCGTCTGACGCTCTTCGGCCTGTTTTCGGTGACCGCGATGCTCGTCTTCTACGCCTTGGAGGCCCGAGGCCGCGGCTACATCCTCGGCTTTGCCGCGGCGTGCGTCCTCGGATCGGTCTACGGGTTCCTCCAGGGGGCCTGGCCGTTTGGGGTCGTGGAGGCGATTTGGGCCGGCGTGGCCATGCGGCGTTGGCTCCTTGCGCGCACATTGGGCACCCGAGGAGCCTGACCCGGCGAGCCTTTCCCGGGAGCCCGAGGGCGGACACCCCACGGAAGGTCTTTCACGCCATAAGAACGGCAAAAAGATCGGCAATTATGTCCGTTTTGTTTTTAGAATGTCATCATAACTTATTGCTTTACAATATATAGATATTAGTAAATATCGGCAAAAAGATCGGCAAGATATGGTCATCACCGAGACCTCGTTCGAGCCCGCGTTTCCCGAGCAGCACAAGGCCCGTTTGGAGGATCTTGCCTGCCTGGTGCTTCTGCGTGCCGGCCAGCTGCAGGCAAAGCTTCGCCCCCCGCTCATGGAGGAGCTGGCCGGGGTCACTCGCATGATGCACTGCTACTACTCGAACCTCATCGAGGGCCAGCAGACGCTGGTACCCGACATCGAGGCGGCGCTTCGCAATGACTTTTCGGCGGAGCCGCAGAAGCGCGACATGCAGGGGCTCGCGCTCGCCCACCTGGCGTGCCAGACATGGGC
>CAYQOH010000308.1:0-3415 GCA_964419075.1 uncultured Opitutaceae bacterium
GGGGGTAGTCGGGGATGTTCTGGTCCTCGCGCTGGCGCAGCATGACGCTCGCCGAATTGTGCAGCATCCGCTCGATCAGCATCCGGCTCGACGTGCTCATGATGACCGTGGCGTCCGGGTGCTCACGCATCGTCAGCGGGAGGCTGCCGATGTGGTCCAGGTGGCAGTGCGTGATGATGATCAGGTCGAGGTTCTTGCCCCGGAGCGGGGCGTGGTCAGGGGCCGCCCTGCGCCCGACCTTCTTCGGGTGAAGGCCCGAGTCCACGAGGATATTGAGGTCGCCCAGCTGGACGAACAGCGAGTTGGCGCCGATGCCGCCGTCGCGGTTCAGGTCGATGAGCTTCATGGGGAGCGGCGGAGTTAGGGGTGCCTTCCCGAACTAATCAAGCGCGGGGAGCCGCCGCGCACCGAATTCGCGCTCATCGGGGGATGATGAGGTCGAAGGGCGCCAGGAGCACGTGGACCCTGGTCCCCGTCTCGTCGACCCCGTGAAAGCTGCCCTGGACGCGGGCGTCGCACCCCGTGATGTGGTGGCTGTTGTACGAGAACTCCTCGCCGGGTGCCAGCCGCGGCGTCTCGCCAACGATCTTGTCGCCCTCGATCACCTGCCGGTTGTCGCCGTAGTCGATCACCCACTTGCGCCCGAGCAGGTTCACGGTCCTGTCGGATCCGTTGCGGATCGTGATGTAGTAGACGAACGCGTGAGGCTTGTCCTCCGGCAGGCTCGCCCCACCGTGGTGGTGGACAAGCTTGTCGAGCCGGGCCGTGAGGCCGGGCAGTTCGATGGAGGGTTCGCAGGGCACGACCATAAGGAGACGCCGCTTCGCTCCTTCCGCAAGCGGCTTTCCGCTTGATGCCGCGCGGCGCGGGGCGCACAAACACCCTTTGACCATGAGAAAACTCGCCCTTCTGTCGGTGAGCGACAAACGCGGCCTGGCGGAGTTCGCCGCGTCGCTTGTAAAGGACCACGGGTACACGCTCCTCTCGACGGGGGGCACCGCCCGAATGCTGCAGGCCGGGGGCCTGCCCGTCACCGAGGTGGGCCAGCACACCGGGTTTCCCGAGATCATGGAGGGCCGGGTGAAGACGCTCCACCCCAAGATCCACGGCGGGCTATTGTGCAGGCGCGACAAGCCGGAGCACCTGGCCGAGGCGCAGCGCAACGGGATCGAGCTGATCGACCTGGTCGTCGTCAACCTGTACCCGTTCGAACAGACGGTCGCGAAGCCCGGCGTCAGCTTCGAGGACGCGATCGAGAACATCGACATCGGGGGGCCGTCGATGCTGCGCAGCGCGGCGAAGAACCACGAGAGCGTGACCGTGGTCTGCGACCCTTCGGACTACGACGGGGTCCTCGCGGCCATGGCGGCGGGCCCCTCCGCGCTTCTCGCGCTGCGCCGGCGGCTTGCGCTCAGGGTGTTCCAGCGGACGGCGGCCTACGACGCGGCGATCGCCCGCTACCTGGAGCTGCAGGAGGCCGGCCCCGATCTGGAGGCGCTCGGCGGCTACCCGCCCGTGCTCAGCCTCTCCTGGAAGAAGGCGCAGGCGCTCCGGTACGGCGAGAACCCCCACCAGAAGGCCGCGCTCTACGGCACGTTCCACGACCACTTCAAGCAGCTCCAGGGCAAGGAGCTGAGCTACAACAACATCCTCGACATTACCTCCGCCACGCACCTTATCGGCGAGTTTGAGCGCCCGACGGTGGCGATCCTCAAGCACACCAATCCATGCGGCCTGGGAAGCGCCGACACCCTGGTCGAGGCCTGGGAGAAGGCCTATGCGACCGACCGGCAGGCGCCCTTCGGCGGGGTCATCATCGTCAATCGCACCCTCGACGGCGCGCTCGCGGCGCGCATCGCCGACATCTTCACCGAGGTCATCATCGCCCCGCGCTTCGACGACGAGGCCCTGGCGACGCTCCAGCGCAAGAAGAACCTGCGCCTCATGGTGGCGAGCGGGGGCCTGGGCGCCGATGCGCTCCAGGAGGTCCGCTCCGTCGTCGGCGGCGTGCTGGTCCAGGACCGCGACCGGACCCTCGGCGACCGCGCGTCGTTCAGGGTCGTCACGAAGCGCCAGCCCTCCCCCCAGGAATGGGACGCGATGATGTTCGGCTGGAAGGTGTGCAAGCACGTCAAGTCGAACGCGATCGTCTACTGCCGCGGCGAGCAGACGCTCGGGATCGGCGCCGGCCAGATGGCGCGGGTCGACAGCTCGCGGATCGCCGTGTGGAAGGCCGGGGAGGCCGGGCTCGATCTCAGGGGCTCGGTGGTCGTGAGCGAGGCCCTGTTCCCGTTCGCCGACGGGCTTGTCGCGGCCGCCGAGGCGGGCGCGACGGCGGCCATCCAGCCCGGCGGGTCGCTGCGCGACCCCGAGGTCATCAAGGCGGCCGACGAGCGGGGCATGGCGATGGTGTTCACGGGCATCCGCCACTTCAGGCACTAACCCCCCGGGGGACCGTTCGGGATTGGCAGCCACAGGGGTATCGGCCAACCTCGGCGGATGTTTGATCCCGTCGAAAAGCTGAAGGAGTTCATCCGCTGCCCGAGCGTCTCGACCGACCCCAAGTTCAAGGAGGGGATGGTGGGCGCCCAGAACTTCGTCTCGGGGCTCCTCGGGTCCCTAGGCTTCGCGGTCGAGGTGGTGAAGACCGACGTCCACCCGATCGTGCTGGCGAGCCGGGGAGGGGACCCCGCCTGGCCCCACGTCGTCATCTACGGCCACTACGACGTGCAGCCGGCGGACCCCCTCGGCCTATGGAAGACGAAGCCCTTCGAGCCGACCGTCATCGGGAACCGGATCCACGGCCGCGGGGCCGCCGACAACAAGGGGCCGCTGATGACCAACATCGCGGCGGTCGCGCAGCTCCTCGAGGCGAACCCCGGGCTCCCGCTCCGGATCACGTTCCTGATCGAGGGCGAGGAGGAGATCGGCAGCCCGAGCTTCCCCGCGTTCCTCGCCGCGTACGCGGACCGGCTCAGGCAGGCCGACTTCGTCTACCTCTCCGACACGGCGCTTCCGAACGAGAACCAGGTCGTCATCACCTGCGGCCTTCGCGGCCTCGGGCTCTTTGACCTCATCGTCACGGGGCCCAAGGGCGACTTGCACTCGGGGCTCCACGGAGGCGTGCTGCGCAACCCGATCCAGGCCCTGGCCGAGATCTGCGCCACCCTCCACACGCCCGACGCGCGCGTCAACGTGCCCGGGTTCTACGACGACGTGCTCGATGTCGAGCCGTGGGAGCGGGCCGAGCTGGCGAAGCTCGCCGGCGATGGGAAGGCCTACATGGACTTCCTCGGGATCGACTCGTTCTACACGCCGCCGGGGTTCTCGCCCTTCGAGGCCATCCGCTTCCAGCCGACCCTCGAGTTCAACGGGATCGGCGGCGGCTACCAGGGCGAGGGGACGAAGACCGTGA
>CAYQOH010000309.1:0-3403 GCA_964419075.1 uncultured Opitutaceae bacterium
ACGTCGACAATGCGGCGATGCAGCTCGTGCGAAGCCCCAACCAGTTCGACGTGTTCGTGACCGAGAACATGTTCGGCGACATCCTCTCCGACGAGATGGCCGTCATCTGCGGCTCCCTCGGGATGCTCTCATCGGCCTCCCTCGGCGCGACCCGGAACGCGCTCGGGCTCCCCTTCGGCCTCTACGAGCCGGCCGGCGGCACCGCCCCGGACATCGCGGGGAAGGGCATCGCGAACCCCTGCGCACAGATCCTCTCGGTGGCGCTCATGCTGCGCTACAGCTTCGGCCTCGAGAGGCCCGCCTCCCGGATCGAGGCCGCCGTGCGCAAGGCCGTCACCTCGGGCGCCCGCACCTCCGACATCGCGTTCGGCGGCGCCTCGGTCGGCACCCGGGCCATGACCGACGCCATCCTCGCCGCCTTATGAAATCCCAGGAGATCCGCCAGTCCTTCCTCGATTTCTTCGCGAAGCGCGGGCACACGATCGTGCCCTCATCCTCGCTGCTGCCCGACTCGCCGGGCCTGCTCTTCACGAACGCCGGGATGAACCAGTTCGTCCCGATCTTCCTCGGGGACCGCGCGCCGGACCTCTCCCACTGGGCGGGCGCCAGGCCCGGCAGGGACACGCGCGCCGCCGACACCCAGAAGTGCATCCGCGCCGGGGGCAAGCACAACGACCTCGAGGACGTCGGCTTCGACACCTACCATCACACGTTCTTCGAGATGCTCGGCAACTGGTCCTTCGGGGACTACTTCAAGAAGGAGTCCCTGGAATGGGGCTGGGAGCTGGTCACCAAGGTCTGGGGCATCCCGCCGAAGCGGATCTTCGCCTCCGTGTACGCGCCCGACAAGGCGAAGGGCGACCCGTCGGAGTTCGACCAGGAGGCGCACGACCTCTGGGCGGGGCTCTTCCGCGGAGCCGGGCTCGACCCCGCGGTCCACATCGTGAACGGCGGCAAGAAGGACAACTTCTGGATGATGGGCGAGACGGGGCCCTGCGGGCCCTGCTCCGAGGTGCACCTGAACCTCATGGCCTCCGACGACGAGGCCGCGGGCCGCCGGCTCGTGAACTCGGGCTCGCCGCGTTGCATCGAGATCTGGAACCACGTCTTCATCCAGTTCAACGCGAACGCCGACGGCACGTTCTCTCCGCTGGCGGCCAAGCACGTGGACACGGGCATGGGCTTCGAGCGGGTCTCGGGCATCTGCGCCACGACGAAGGGCTTCACCGATTTCACCGCCGAGCCGTCCAACTACGACTCCGATCTCTTTGCGCCGCTCTTCGCGAGGATCGCGGAGCTCTCCGGCAGGACCTACGCGGGCACCGTGCCCGCGAGGCGCGGCGGCCTCACCGACCAGGAGCAGACCGACGTCGCCTTCAGGGTCCTGGCCGACCACGCCCGCTGCGTGGCGTGCGCCGTTTCCGACGGCATCCTGCCAGGAAACGAGGGCCGCAACTACGTGATCCGGCGGATCCTGCGCCGCGCGGCCCTCTACGGGCGCAACCTCGGGCTTGGCACCGGATTCTTCGAGAAGCTGGTCGGGCCGGTGGTCGAGTCGCTGGGCGGCGTCTTCCCCGAGCTCCGGCGCCAGGAGTCCGTGATCCGGCGCGTCGTGAAATCCGAGGAGGAGAGCTTCGGCAGGACGCTCGAGCGCGGCCTCCGGCGCTTCGACGAGGCCGCCGCGGCCGGCTCGCTCTCGAGCCCGGTCGTCTTCGAGCTCTACGACACGTACGGCTTCCCGCTCGACCTGACCCAGGTCATCGCGGCCGAGCGCGGCATCGCGGTTGACGCCGCGGGCTTCGAGGCGCTCATGGAGCAGCAACGGGAGCGCGGGCGCTCCGCCCTGAAGAAGGAGGTCATCGTGGCGGCCACCGAGGGCCAGGCGCACGAGGCGCACGCTCCGACCGTGTTCACCGGCTACGGTCTCGACTTCCGCCAGGGCACCCGCGCCACGGTCCTCGACGTCGTCCCGTCGGAGCACGGGGTCTTCCTCGCCTTCGACCGCACCCCGTTCTACGCCGAGATGGGCGGCCAGATCGGCGACGCGGGCCACGCCCTGATCGAGGGGCGGTCGGTGGCCATCACCGACACGGTGCGCGACAAGTCGGGGCGCCACCTCCACCGGCTCGCCGACGGGGAGCCGGCCCCTGCGAAGGGCGCGGCCGCCGACCTCTCGGTCGACGCGGTGCGCCGGCGCTCGATCCAGCGCCACCACACGGCGACCCACCTGCTGCATTGGGCCCTGCGCAAGGTGCTCGGCACCCACGTGCGCCAGGCGGGCTCCCTCAACGCCCCCGACCGCCTGCGCTTCGACTTCTCGCACCTCGAGGCGGTCACGCGCGCGCAGCTGCGCGAGATCGAGGAGCTGGTGAACGCCCGGGTGCTCGAGAACGCCAGGGTCGAGGCCTACGAGGTGGACTTTGACAAGAAGCCCGAGGGCACCCTCGCCTTCTTCGGGGAGAAGTACGGGAAGGTCGTGCGCGTGGTCGACATCGGCGGCTACAGCCGCGAGCTCTGCGCCGGCACCCATGTGGCGAGCGTGGGCGAGGTCGGACTCGTGACCGTGCTTCACGAGGGCGCCATCGCCGCGGGCACCCGCCGGATCGAGGCCGTGGCCGGCGAGGACGCCTACCGCAACGCCTTGCGCGCCTTCGACACCGTCGACTTCATCGCTCACAGGCTCGGGTCGCCGCGCGAGGCCGTCGAGGCGCGCCTCGACGCGCTCCTGGCCGAGAAGGCCGAGGCCGAGCGCAGGCTCCGCGCGTTCGAGCAGAGGGCCTCAGCCAGCCTGGCGGGCGACCTCGCGGGCAGGGCCGTCGCGCGGGACGGCCTGCGGTTCGTCTCCGCGGTCGTCCCGGCCGACTCGCCGGATGCGCTCCGCGCCCTGGGCTCCCAAGTCCTCGGTCAGCTCGGCGAGGGCGTCGTGCGGCTGGGCGCCGTGATCGGCGACAAGGCCACCGTGGTCGCCTTCGCCTCGCCGGCCGCCGTCAAGGCGGGCCACCAGGCCGGCAAGATTGTGAACGAGGTGTGCGCCCGCCTCGGCGGCAAGGGGGGCGGGAAGCCGGACTTCGCCATGGGCGGGGGACGGGATGCGGCGAAGCTCGCCGAGGTCATGGCCGCGCCCTTGCCGAACGCCCCGCCCTAGGCCAGATTGCCCGATGTCCACGCCCGCAGGGCTCGCCGCGCCGCAGCTCGACTGCATCCTCGCCTTTGACGGCAACAACCGCCTCGCCGTGCGCCGCCTCGGCTCGAAGGCGGGGCTCGCCTTCACGGGCTCGGACCTGCCGATGGCGCTCGGACGCCTCGAGTCCTCGTTCGGGACCCACACCCCGCCCCTGGAGCGCTTCGGCGCCGACGCCGCAGGGCGCTCGTACCGCGTGCACCTGGCCCAGGTCGAGGGCGC
>CAYQOH010000310.1:0-3375 GCA_964419075.1 uncultured Opitutaceae bacterium
AGCATCACGACGGCGATCGCCGTCGCGCCGCGGTAGTCGTACTGCTCGAGCTTGGTGATGATCAGCAGCGGGACGATCTCGGTCTTCATCGGCATGTTGCCCGAGATGAAGACCACCGAGCCGTACTCCCCGAGCGCCCTCGCGAACGCGAGCGCGAAGCCCGTGAGGAGCGACGGCAGGAGCTGCGGCAGGAGGATGCGCACGATCGTCTGCAGGCGGTTCGCGCCCAGCGTCGAGGCCGCCTCCTCGATGTCGGGCTCGAGCTCCTGGAGCACGGGCTGGACCGTCCTGACGACGAAGGGCAGCCCGATGAACGTCAGGGCGACGAAGACCCCGGTCCAGGTGAACGCCACCCGGATGCCGTACGGCGCCAGCCACCGCCCCACCCAGCCGTTCGTGGAGTAGAGCGACGTGAGCGCGATTCCCGCGACGGCCGTGGGAAGCGCGAACGGAAGGTCGACCAGCGCGTCGACGAGCTTCCTGCCCGGGAAGGAATAGCGCACGAGCACCCACGCCACGACGAGCCCGAAGACCATGTTCACGAACCCGGCGGCGAGCGACGCGCCGAAGCTCAGCTTGTAGGCGGCGACGACCCTCGGCGACGCGACGGCCGCCACGAAGTCGTGCAGGCCCATCCCGGCCGTCTTCAGGAACGCCGCGGACAGCGGCACGAGGACGATCAGCCCCAGGTAGGCCAGCGTGAAGCCGAGCGAGAGCCCGAAGCCGGGCAGGATGGAGCGCGAGCTCCGGGCGCTCGACATGGTGCGGAACGAGGGCGGGGTGGTGCCCCGGCGGGGCCGCTGTGCCGAGAGGTTCATCGGGTCGTGCATCCGGGGCGCTCCTCAGAGGTGCTGGCCGTAGGCCTGGAAGGCGCGGTAGCGCTGCAGGAACCGCTCGAGGAGCGTCACGGCGGCGTGCTGGTAGGCGTCGTCCGACCAGGCCGCCGGGAGGCGCAGCGTAAGCTCGAACGGCGCCAGCGGGAGGTCGCGCGCGAGGGACAACGGCCCGTCGCGGGCCGGCGCTCCGCCGGGGCGGGCCTCGAAGCGGACGGGGAACGAGCGGGTCTCCTCCGAGGTGATGAGCTCGAGGTCGGGCGACGCGGCGTCCGAGTAGACCCCGCGGACGCGCAGGACGATCAGCTCCTCCCCGGGGGGGCCGGTCTCGACCCTCACGAACCCGTGGTAGCCGCGCTGGCGGGCGTCGCGCTCAAGCAGCCCGATCTCCGGCGGGGACCCGTGGCCCCAGGGCGCCTCCGCGAGGCCCCGGTCGGCCCTTGCGCCCGCGAGGCCCAGCACGTCCACCAGGGGGAAGAACGACAGGTTGAGCGCGTGACCGGCCTCGGCGCAGGCCGCCAGGCGGGTCGCCAGCGCCAGGAGCGCCCTCGAGGCGCGCAGGTCCCTGCAGTCGAATCCCGCGAGGAAGGCGATGCGCCACGAGTCGTCGCAGGCGTGGGGCCCGAAGAAGACAAACCGGGGGAGATAGACCGGCGTGCCGCCCGCCGACAGGGGCCCAAGGGGCGACGCGAAGACATGCGGCGAATGCTGCGAGAGCGCGTAGAGCTCGCTCAGGTCCGAGCGGAGCGCCTCGGCGGGAACACCGCGGCCGGCCGCGGCCGGGGCGGCGACGCCTGGGTGGGGGGTGCTCATGGGATCAAGGAGGAGGGGCATCGTGCGGGCGCGGCGGCTTGAAGGGGGTTCACTTCTGGTAGATCTGGTCGAACACGCCGCCATCGGCGAAGTGAGTCTTCTGCGCCACGGTCCATCCCCCGAAAACGGCGTCGATCGTGAAGAGATCCAGCTTCGGGAACACGGAGGCGTACTTCGCCGCCGCGACGGGGCTGCGCGGGCGGTAGAAGTTGCGGCCCGCGATCTCCTGCCCCGCGTCGGAATAGAGGTAGGACAGGTAGGCCCGGGCGACCTCGGTCGTTCCCTTGCGGGCCGCCACCTTCTCGACCACGGCGACGGGGGGCTCGGCCAGGATGCTGGACGAGGGGACCACGGTCTCGAACTTACCCGGGCCGAACTCCTTGCCGGCGAGGAACGCCTCGTTCTCCCACGCGAGCAGCACGTCCCCGATCTCCTTCTGGGCAAACGTGATCGTCGAGCCGCGGGCGCCCGAGTCGAGCACCGGCACGTTCTTGTAGAGGGCCGTCACGAATTCGCGGGCCTTCTCCTTGCTCCCGTACTTGCGCTCGGCGTAGCCCCACGCCGCCAGGTAGGCCCAGCGCGCCCCGCCGGAGGTCTTCGGGTTGGCCGTGATGACGGAGACGTCCGGGCGCACGACGTCGTCCCAGTCCCTGATGTGCTTCGGGTTGCCGCTTCGCACGAGCAGCACGATCGTGCTGGTGTAGGGCGTCGAGTTGTCCGGGAACTTGGACTGCCAGTCCGCCGGGACGAGGTCGCCGTGCGCGTGCAGCTGGTTGATGTCGGCGGCGAGCGCGAGCGTCACCACGTCGGCCTGGAGGCCGTCGATCACGGAGCGCGCCTGCGCGCCGGATCCGCCGTGGGACTGCTTCACCACCACATCGTCGCCCGTCTTGGCCTTCCAATAGGCGGCGAACGCGGCGTTGTACTCGGTGTAGAGCTCCCGCGTCGGGTCATAGGAGACGTTGAGGAGCTCGAGGCTCTTTGCGGGTGCGCTCGGCGCGGCGAGAAGCGCCGCGAGGGCGAAGGCGGCCGTACGGGCGAGGGCCGGGCGAAGGGACGGTAAGAGGTTCATGGTCGGGAATGTGCCTGGTGCTGGGTCGGGGTCCCGTCGTCGGGTTGGCCACGCGATCCGCGGTCTGTTTTCGTTGGCTCCGGGGTGTCCGGTCGGGAAAGGAAGGTCATGGGGGTCAGGGGGATCCCGGGTGCCGGGCGGCCCGCTCGGGGCCCCCGGACGCCAGCCGGGTCTTCTCCGTGCGCTCGATCTGGGTCACCCGGCCGTCGTGGACGACCAGCTGCACGACGCCGTACCTGAGGTCCCGGACCTGGGCGCGCACGAGGGCCAGCCACTCGGGCTCGCCCGCGGGAATCGCGCTCTCGGTGCCGGGTTCCGTGGACATGGGGGGTCGGGCCCTTGGGGCTAGATCGAGTACTCGCCGAGGATGTGGTGCAGGACCCCTTCGGCGGGCGAGGCCCGGCCCCGCCTGGGGGCGCGGCCCCTGCGGGTAAGCTGCTCGCGCGCGATGCGCGCGGGCAGGCGCGCCTGCACGGTCCCCGCGGCCCCCTGGGGGGAGAACGGGAGCGAGATGCTGTCGCGGCGCATCTTGCGCAGCGTGATCTCGACCACGTCGGCGAGGGAGTAGCGGTCGAGGATGTCCGCGATGGCGTTGCGGACGTCCAGCATGAGCATCCGGAGCCCGCAGTGGGCCTCGTCCGGGCAGGTGCAGGGCTC
>CAYQOH010000311.1:0-3370 GCA_964419075.1 uncultured Opitutaceae bacterium
GGAGAGCCAGTTCACCGACACGATCCAGGTGCGCTCGTTCTCGAGCCAGCGGCTGGCCCAGCTGCGGAGCGCGCTCCTGGTCGCGCTCACGCGCGGCCTGATCAGCTTCAACGACAGGATCTGCTGCGTCGGCGGGATCACGGGGAGCAACCAGTTCGACACGATCGTCGTCGCCGAGATCGAGCGCGAGTTCCAGACGCTGCTCTCGGGCCCGGCCACCGACCTGCTCCCCGAGGACGTCAAGGCGGAGGTCCTGGAGCGCGTGCTCGCCGTGGCCACGGAGCTCGCGGTCGAGGGCAGGGAGGGCCGGCCGGTCGGCTGCCTCTTCGTCGTCGGCGACACGAGCAAGGTCGAGGAGTACACGAAGCCTCTCGTTCTAAATCCATTTTACGGATACAAGGAGGAAGACCGGAACATCCTGAACCCCTTCATGGACGAGACGATCAAGGAGTTCTCGTCCATTGACGGTGCGTTCGTGATCCGCGGCGACGGGGTCGTCGAGGCGGCCGGCAGCCTCATCCAGGCGACGGGCAACAGCTACACCCTGCCGAGCGGCCTCGGCAGCCGCCACGCGGCCGCGGCGGCCATCAGCGTGACGGCCAACTGCATCGCGATCGCGGTCTCCTCGAGCACGGGCCAGGTCACGCTCTTCCGCCGGGGCGTCCTCCTGCCCCTTACGGAGAAGCGCCGATAGGGGCCCTGGTGTCCGAACTTTGGGGTTGCGCGGGGCGCCCGCCCGGTTTCTCCTGACCCTTCAACCGCTTATAACCCATGCAAGAAGTCGTAACACTGGAGTGCACCGAGGCCCGCAAAGAGGGCAAACCCGTTTCCCGCTACCTCACGAGGCGCAACAAGAAGACCGTCACGGAGCGCATCGAGAAGAAGAAGTACAATCCCCACCTGAAGCGGCACACGCTTCACAAGGAGATCAAGTAGAGGGGCTTACGCCCCAGCCGAGTCAGAGCCGCTTATCGCCGGCGGCCGAAAAGGGCGAGGCCGAAGCGCCTGCCTGTGGCGTCGACAGGCCCTGCCGGCGCGCGGCGCGCCAGCCCTCCCGGTGTTTGCGGATCCAGTCGAGGAGCGCCCGCTCAAAGCCGATGTCGTATCCCAAGCGCTCGGACTCTAGCCACTTGTGCTTCAGAATCTCCTCCCGCTCGGCCAGGAACTCCTGGTAGAGACTCGACTGCTTGACGAATTCGCGCGACGACGAGGCAACGGGCTCTTTGGAGTGAGAAGTCATTCAACGCGACCGGTAAATTGAAGGATGTGGGGAACGCGCGCGGTCCTGTCAATGCCGGCAATTTGTCCGGATTGTCACATTGGCCTTGACGCTGGTTTCTCGAGGATTTCCAGGAGGGACTCGGCGATCTCCCGGAAGACGCCGGCGGCGAGGCCCCCGGGCTCGCTCACCACGATGGGCTCCCCCCGGTCGCCCCCTTCGCGGATCTCTGGGATAAGGGGGACCTGGCCCAGGAGCGTGGTGCCGAGCTTCTCGGCCGTCGCGGCCCCACCGCCGGAGCCGAAGATCGTCTGCCGGTTGCCGGCGGCGTCCACGAAGTGGCTCATGTTCTCGGCGACCCCGAGGATCGGGACGTTCACCTTCTGGAACATGAGTCCGCCCTTGAGCGCGACCTGGGTTGCCGCGGGCTGCGGGGTAGTGACGATGATCGCCCCGTCCAGAGGAAGCGTCTGAACGAGCGAAAGCTGGGCGTCCCCGGTGCCCGGAGGAAGGTCGACGAGGAGCACGTCCAGTTCGCCCCATCTCACGTTCTGGACGAACTGCTGCACGGTCTTCATCACCATGGGGCCGCGCCAGACGACCGGGGTGTTGTCGTCCACCAGGAACCCCATGCTCATCACCTTGACGCCGTGCCGCTCCATCGGGACGAGGCAGGAGTCCTGGCCCTCGCCCTCGATCTCGGGCCGGCCCTTGAGCCCGATCATCAGCGGGACGCTCGGCCCGTAGATGTCGATGTCCATGAGGCCGACGCGGCCCGGGCGGCCCCGAAACGACAGGATCTGCGCGAGCACGCACGCCAGGTTGACGGCAAAGGTGCTCTTTCCCACGCCGCCCTTGCCCGAGGCGATTGCGACCGCGCGGCGCACGTCCCGGGAGGCCCCCGGCTTGCCGCCGGCCGGTCCCGGGGCGGCGGGTGCGCGGGCCGCCTGCACCGCGAGCTCGACCGCGGCGCCCGAGACGCCGGGGACCGCGAGGAGGGTCCTCTCCACCTCCTCCTTGAGCTGCCGCGGCACCTTCGGGTCGCTCGTCGTGATCGCCAGCGAGACGCGGGCGGTCCCGCCGTCAACGGAGGCCGACTTGACGAGCCCGAAGGAAACGATGTCCCGGCTGAACCCCGGATACTTCACCTTCCTCAGGTGTTCCATGATCTCTTCAGTCGTCACCACGCAAATAAGAGTTGTTATGAGCGGCCGGCGCGCAAATAGAAATGGAGCCCAAGCGCCCCTTTCATGCAGAGAACATCCCTATTTGCCCTGATTGCCTTAACCATGGCCGCCCCGGCCCTCGCCCAGCGCGACATCGGCACCGTGGAGGTCACCGCGGACAACCGCACGATGCCGGTGCGGGTGTCGGGCGCCACGCAGGAGCTCAACGCGCTCGCCAACCAGGCCTTCAGCGTGCACGGGCGCTACCACGTGGTCGCCAGCGGGTTCATCTACGACATCCGCTTCGCGCCAGCGGGGCCGAACCAAGTGCGCGTCGATGTCACGCGGGGCCTGGGCGGTGGCGCCGTCGCCTCCGAGGTCGCGACGGGCGCCAGCGAGCGCGACGCCCTTCTCGCCGCCGCCGACATCGCGGTCGCGAGGACGAACGGGCTCGGGCTGCGCGGGTTCTTCCGCTCGAAGCTGGTTTTCATCGGCGAGCGCACGGGCCACCAGGAGATCTACACCTCCGACGTCCTGTTCGGTGACGTCCGGCAGATCACCCACGACCGGGCCATCGCCATGACGCCCCGCTGGTCCCCGGACGGCGAGAAGGTGATCTACACGAGCTACTTCCGGTCGGGCTTCCCCGACATCTTCGAGATCGACCTCGGCAGCTTCCAGCGGACGACGTTCGTCAGCTTCAAGGGGACAAACAGCGGGGCCCATTTCAGCCCGGACGGCCGCCAGGTGGCAATGGTGCTCTCCGGGGAGGGGGAGCCCGAGATCTACGTGAGCAACGCGCAGGGCAGGGGAGTCTCCCGGAGGACCCATTCGGACCTGACAAAGGCCTCGCCGTGCTGGTCCCCCGACGGCTCGCGCCTCATCTTCGCGATGGAGCCCGGCCCGCAGCTCTACGTGATGAGCGCCTCCGGGGGGATGCCCCAGCGGGTGAGCTACAACATCGGCACGGGCTACTGCGCCGAGC
>CAYQOH010000312.1:0-3359 GCA_964419075.1 uncultured Opitutaceae bacterium
GGGTACGAGGCCCGCAGCGCGGCGAACCGCGCGAGGTAGCCCGGCCCCGGCGCGGGGAGCGCGCGGACCCGGTCGGCCACGCGGAACGCATCGAGGAGTGGGACCAAGGCCGGCTTCGCGAGGAGCGTGATCTCGGCGTCGGGGCGTGACGCGCGAAGCGCCCGCACGAGCGGCAGCGCCATCACGGCGTCCCCGAGCCAGTTGGGCATGCGGATCCAGACCCGCGTGTTTCTCGGGAGCTCGTGGAGTCCGCGGTCCCGCAGGTCCGCCTCGAGGAGGTTGCGCTTGGCCGCGAGGCGCAGGCGCCGGGAGGGCACGTCCTGGTTCCGCCAGCGGTCGTGAGCCCACAGCCAGGACGCGCAGAGCGTCTCGTCGGACATCGCCGTCTCGAACCAGCGGTTGAGGGAGAGGGTCGCGCCCGCGGCTGTGCCGTCGAAGGGGACCGGGTTTGACTCGAAGGTGACGCGCCAGAACGCGGTGCGCCTCGGATAGAAGGTGCGCAGCTCGGCGCCGAACTTCGCGGCGAGGAGCCCCGGCAGCTCGGTCGTCGCGCACACGCGCCCCAGGAGGAGCGTCAGGGCCCCCTGGTCCCCTGCGTTCTGGTCGAACAGGACGCCGACGCATCCGTTCCCCCGCAGGATGGCAAGCGCCTGGGAAAACCCCTCCCTGCGGGACAGGAGCCGCATGCCGTGCCGCTCGCGCGTCCTGCGCACGAAGGCGTCCAGCGAGGCGCCGGCGAGCGGGCGGAAGATGATGCCGAACTCGGGGAGCGGCGCCGGGCTCAGGAGCTTGAACCAGGTCTGGCTCTCCCAGAGCGCGAGGTGCAGGGTCGCCAGGACGACCGGCCTCGGCCGGGCGGAGCAGTCGCGCGCGAAGGCGTCCGCGGACGGCCCCAGGCGGGCGATTTCGCGGATCCGGCGCTCGGACAGGAAGGGGGAGGCGAGCGAGAGGAGCGCCGTCTCGACAAGCCGGCGGGAGCTCTCGCGGGCCATCCGGCGGCGCCAGGAGCGCGGGCGCCCCGGGAAGGCGTGGTGGAGGTTCGAGCGCAGGACCCGCCGCCTGCGCGGGGCGAGCCAAAGGACCGCCTCGCCCCCGGCGGCCGAGAAGGCGCGCAGGACCGGCTCCGGCGTCACGGCGAGCAGGCGGCCTGCGAGAGTCAGGGCAAGGGCGATCACGGGGGTCGTTACCGGGCCAAAGGGATTTGGCGTTTGATTTTAATCATGAAAAGCCATGGAACCTTACGCTCGCGCGTCAATGACCGAACTCCTCATCATCAAGCCGTCCTCCCTGGGCGACATCGTCCACGCTCTCCAGGTGGCCACCTCGCTCAAGGCGCAGCGGGCCGACCTGCGCATCTCGTGGATCGTCCGCGAGATGTTCGCGCCCATCGTCCGCGCGTGCGAGGCGGTCGACCGGACGTATGTCTTCAACAGGAAGGGCGGGGCCAAGGACTTCTTGAAGCTGATGCGCGAGGTGCGGGCCACCAAATTCGACTATGTGTTCGACATGCAGGGCCTGCTCAGGACGGGCCTGATGACCTCGCGCGCGAAGGCGAAGCACAAGGTGGGGCGCACCGACGCCCGGGAATGGGCGGGGATGTTCTACGACGAGAGGATCCCGCTTCCCCCGGGCGGCCGCAGGAGCCACGCGATGGACATCCTGCTGCAGTTCTGCACGGTCCTCGGCGCGAAGCCCGAAGTGAAGGGGACCCTCAAGTTCCGCGAGGTCGACAGCCTCAACCTGAGGTTCGCCGACGGCAGGGGCGGGGCCAGGCCCTTTGTCATGTTTCCCGACAGCCGCAGGGCCGACAAGAAATGGGGCGGCTTCAAGCAGCTGACGGAGGTCATCCTGCGGGAGGACAAGTCGCGGAAGGTCGTGTGGGCCGGCAACAACCCCCTTCCCGACAAGGGCGCCTTCCCGCCGGCCCAGTTCCTGAACCTGACCGGCAACACGAGCCTGGTGTCGCTGCCCGCCCTCGTGAAGAGGGCGGACTGGGTCATCAGCAACGACAGCGGGCCCATGCACCTGGCGGCGGCCCTCGGGGTCCGCGTGTTCGCCATCTTCGGGCCGACCGACCCGCTCCTTTACGGGCCGTATCCCGTCGGGGGGCCGCTCAACCATGTCATCCAGGCCCCGGTGGGCGACCTGAAGCTCCTTTCGGTGCGGGACGTCTACGCGCGCTTCCAGCGGATCCGCGGCCGTTGACCGGCCGCACTTCCCGCCCAAGGCTCCCCCCATGCTCGATCCCAAACTGGTCCGCGAATCGCCCGAGCTCGTGCGCGCGGCGATCGCCAAGAAGCACCTCACGGTCGACCTCGACTCGGTCCTGGCCGCTGACGCCGCGTGGCGCGCGCTGCTCCTCGACGTCGAGCAGCTGCGCTCCGTGCAGAAGGCGGCCAACGCCGCGATGGCCGCGCTCAAGAAGGGCTCGCCGGAGTTCCTCGCCAAGCTGGGCGAGATGAAGGCGGTCTCCGCGCAGCTCAAGGAGAAGGACGGCGCGCTCAAGGCGGCCGAGGAGCGCAGCCGCGAGGCCATGCTCACGCTCCCGAACCTCCCGCACGCGAGCGTCCCGGAGGGGAGGACCCCCCAGGAGAACGCGGTGGCGTCGACGTGGGGCGACCCGGGGTCCGTCGGTGCGCATGCGGCGCCGCACTGGGACATCCCGGGCTTCTCCAGGCTCTTCGATTTCGAGCGCGGCGCGAAGGTGACCGGCGCCGGATTCCCCTTCTTCATCGGAGACGGGGCGAGGCTCGCGCGGGCCCTCATCACCTTCTTCCTCGAGGAGGACGCGAAGGCCGGGTACGTCGAGGTCTCGCCCCCGATCTTCGTGAACGCCGCCAGCGCCACGGCGACCGGGCAATTGCCCGACAAGGAGGGCCAGATGTACGAGACGACGCCCGACCGGCTGTTCGCCGTGCCGACGGCGGAGGTGCCGCTCACCAACTTCTTCAGGGACGAGATCCTGGACGAGGCCGCGCTCCCGGTGAAGCGCTGCGCGTACACCCCCTGCTTCCGCAGGGAGGCCGGCAGCTACGGCAAGGACGTGCGGGGGCTCAACCGCGTGCACCAGTTCGACAAGGTGGAGCTCCTGAAGTGGGTCCATCCGTCGTCGAGCTACGAGGAGCTCGATGCGCTCAGGGCCGACGCCGAGGGCCTCCTCGCCAAGCTCGAGCTGCCGTACCGCGTGCTCCTCATGTGCGGGGGCGACCTCGGGTTCGCCCAGTCAAAGAAGTACGACCTCGAGGTCTGGGCGGCGGGCCAGAAGCGGTGGCTCGAGGTGTCGAGCTGCTCGAATTTCGAGGCGTTCCAGGCCCGGCGCGCGCAGATCCGCTTCCGCTCCAAGGAATCCGGCAAGGCCG
>CAYQOH010000313.1:0-3354 GCA_964419075.1 uncultured Opitutaceae bacterium
AGGCGCTTGGCAAGATCTTGGACCCCAACATCCTGATCAACGTGGTCTCGCGCCGAGTCAAGCAGCTCAAGCGAGGCAACCGACCCCTTGTGGAGTCCCTGGAAAAGCTCTCGCCCGAGGACACTGCGCTGCGCGAGATCATCGAGGAAAAGATCAGCTTCGAGGCCGGCGGGAACTGACCGAGGGCGGCGCCGCAGGGCGCGCCCTAAGGGGGTCGGTCGCGGGCTTTGCCAACGACGCCTTCCATGGCCGCGAAAGACAAAGGAGCCCCGCGCCTGACGGAGGTCAGGAATTCCAAGGTGTTCCGGGATTACACCTTAGGGGAGCGCTATGAGGCGGGGATCCAGCTGAAGGGCACGGAGGTCAAGTCGATCCGCACTGGTCGGGCCCAGATCAGCGACTCGTTCTGCCGCGTCGAGAACGACGAGGTGTGGATGCACAGCTCCCACATCGAGCCGTACGCCTTCGGCAACCTCGAGAACCACGACTCCAAGCGCGTGCGCAAGCTCCTCCTCCACCGCAGCGACATCCGCAAGATCGCGCTCGCCATGAACGCAGGCGGCAAGGCGCTCATCCCGGTGCGCATGTACTTCAAGGAGGCCCTCGTGAAGGTCGAGGTCGCGCTGTGCACCGGGAAGAAACTCTTCGACAAGCGCGAGGACCTGAAGAAGAAGGCTGAGATGCGAGAGGTGAACAGGGCCCTCAGGTCGCGCCGCCCATGAGCGCCGCGGCCGACTCGGTTGTGGTCCGGGTGCCCGCGAGCACGTCCAACTGCGGCGCCGGGTTCGACACGCTGGGCCTTGCGCTTGGCCTCTACAATCGGGTCACGGTCACGCGCACCGAGGGGGCCGCGCCGGTCCCCGAGCGGCCGGCCGACAGCCGCGCCCAGGAGATGGTCGTGGAGGCTGCGGCTGCATTTGCTGAGGTGGCAGGCTGGCCGGTCGCCGGCTTCCGCTACAGGATAGACGGGGACGTGCCGCCGGCGCGCGGCCTCGGCTCGAGCGTCACCGTCGTTGCCGGCGTGCTCGCCGGGTTGGACGCCCTTCATTCCACGTCGCTCGGCCGCAAGCGCCTCGTCGGACTCGTGTCGGCGATCGAGGGGCACCCGGATAATGCGGGCGCGAGCATCCTGGGCGGCTTCTGCGTCTCGCGGTCCGACCCGGCGACGGGGGCCTATGTGGATTCGCAGCGGTTCGAGGTGCCCGCGGAGATCGCGTTTGTCGTCGTGTCGCCGCCGGTCGAGTCCGTCACCAAGGAGTCGCGCAGCGCGCTTCCCCCGACGCTTCCGTTCTTTGACGCGGTCAAGAGCATCAACAGCGCGGCCTACGTCGTTGCGGCGTTCGCGTCCGGGAACTTCGCGTGCCTGAAGCACTCCGCCGGGGACCTCATCCATGAGCCCTATCGCCTCCCGGGGATTCCGGGCGCAAGCGACGCGATCGACGCCGGCGTCGGGGCCGGGGCCTGGACGGGGTGGCTGAGCGGGAGTGGCTCGAGTGTGCTCTGCGTCTGCGAGAGGCCACGGGCCAGCGCGGTCTCGAGGGCCATGACGGCGGCCTTTGCACGGCATTCAATGGAGAGCGAGGCCCGCATCCTTTCCGCCGATAACGAGGGCCTGCGGGTCGGCGCCTGAGACGGCCCGAGCCGCGGGATGGCGGCCTACGGCCGGAAGGAGGGAGCGTCCTTGCCGGGCCAGACCTTCAGGACCGCCGCCGTCAGAGGGCGCCAGCCGAAGGGCTTCTGCAGCCGCATCTTGAGGCGCCTGAGCCGGGCCAGATCGTGCTCGATTGGCTCGAGATTGTGTCCGGAGATCATGATGAACGCGGCCTTGGGGGCTATCTTGGAGGCGCGACGGATGAACTCCACCCCGTCCATCTGCGGCATGAAGTAGTCGGTGACGATCACCCCTGCCGACAACGTTTTCAGGCTCGAAAGCGCGTCCTCGGGCCGGGTGAACGGGTGGACGGGGCAGTCGAGATTGTCCGCGATCATCTGGGCCATGAGCTCCACGTAGGACTTCTCGTCGTCGACGATGACGACCGACCTGTTGGGCTTGGGGGGATTTTTCCGGGCTGCGTTCACAACAGGCGTGGGGATTGTCGCCGAGGGTGCCGGAACCGAGGCAAATTGCAACGCGCAAGGTGCTTGCGTTAGTTTGGAGCCGCATAAGAAAGGGTGGACGCGCATCCGCGTTCCTTTCTGCCGATGATCCACATTGTCCTGTTTCAGCCGGAAATACCCCAGAACACGGGCAACGTCGGCCGGATGTGCGCGCTCACGAAGTCGCGCCTGCACCTGATCCATCCCCTGGGATTCAAGATCACGGACCGCAATCTGCGACGGGCGGGTATGGACTATTGGTTTTCGCTGGATGTGCACGAGCACGCCGACTGGGCCGCCTTCCGCTCCAGTTCCGCGGCCCCGGGGCGCCTGTGGCTGTTCACCACCCAGGCCAGGCTCGCTTTCTGGGACGCCCGGTTTGAGGACGGCGACGGGCTTGTCTTCGGCAACGAGGGAAGCGGGGCCCCCGACTGGCTCCACGAGGAGCTTGGCGAGCGGCGGGTGACCATTCCGCACGCGAACCCCCTGCTCCGGTCGCTCAATCTGAGCACGGCGGCGGGCGTCGCGGCCTATGAGGCGCTGAGGCAAACCGGGGCATTTGGAGTCCGAGCGTGAATTTTGGGGTAGCCACCCGCAGGGCACGCCCCAAGATGGCCCGCTCATGAGAGAGTCCCGACTCAAGATTTTTTCCGGCAATTCGAACAGGGCGCTGGCCGAGGACATCTGCCGCAGCATTGGCGTCCCGCTCGGCCAGGCGACCGTGACCAGCTTCCCGGACGGCGAGACCTTCGTCAAAATAGACGAGAACATCCGCGGCCACGACGTCTTCATCATCCAGTCGACCTGCCCGCCGACGAACCAGCACCTGATGGAGCTGCTGATCATGATCGACGCGGCGAGGCGCGCCTCGGCGAACCGCATCACCGCCGTGATGCCGTTCTACGGCTATGCGCGGCAGGACCGCAAGGACCAGCCGAGGGTTCCGATCACGGCGAAGCTGGTGGCCAACCTGCTCGTGTCGGCGGGCGCGAACCGCGTCCTGACGATGGATCTCCACAGCCAGCAGATCCAGGGGTTCTTCGACATACCGGTTGACCATCTCTATGCCTCGCCCGTCTTCTTCGACTACCTCTCGAAGACGAGGACCGAGAACCTCGTCGTCTGCTCGCCCGACATCGGAGGGATGAAGATGGCGGCTGCGTACGCGGACCTCCTCGGCGGGAGCCTCGGGATGGTCGCCAAGAGGCGAAAGAGCGCGACGACCGTCGAGGCGATCAGCGTGGTCGGCGAGGTCGA
>CAYQOH010000314.1:0-3334 GCA_964419075.1 uncultured Opitutaceae bacterium
ACCTCCTCCATCTCGCCGTCGATCCGCTCGCCCGTGAGCTCGGCCATCCGGCGCATCATGCGCCCCATCGCCCTCGGGTCGTTCTCGTCGACGCTCGAGAATTCGCGCTCCATCGCGCCCATCGCGGCCTCCATCCTCGGGTCCCCGACCGGCTCCGACCCGGGACGCGAGGCCGGGGCCTCCTCGGCCCTTCCCCCGACGGCAAACGGAGAAATCATCTTGCGCATCCGGAACTTCGGGTTGTCCGGGCATGTCGGAACGGCGGCCCCCTGCGCGAGCGTCTTCGCGTAGAATTGGTAGATCCGGTTGTTGTCCGGGCAGTAGAATTCGTGTATCGGCATCGCCGCTTCCCTTTCGTGACTCACCCACACAATGCCATGGCCCCTCGGGACCAGTCAAACTTCGACGCCGCGCAGGCGGCGTCGGCCGCGCAGTTCGACCGCCAGAGCGACCGGTACGGAAGGTCCCACATTCTGGCCGACACCTCGGACGTGGCGGAGGCCCTCGCGGGCGTGAGGCCTGCGGCCGGCGGCCGCGCCCTGGATGTCGCGACCGGGGGAGGCCACACCGCGCTTCGCCTGGCGCGGATGGGCTGGAGCGTCACGGCGGGCGACCTGTCGCCGCGGATGCTCGAGAACGCCGGCAAGCTCCTGCGCGAGGAGGGCCTCCCCTTGGAAACGCGCCTTTTCGCCGCGGAGGAGATCCCGTTCCCGGAAGGGTCGTTCGACCTGGTGGCCGTGCGCGTCGCCCCCCATCACTTCAGCTCGCCCCGGAGGTTCGTCGGCGAGGCCGCGCGGGTCGTGAGGCGCGGGGGCCACCTGCTCGTCATCGACGGCTCGGTCCCCGACGATGACCCGCAGACCGAGGAGTGGCTGCACCGGGTGGAGCGGTGGAGGGACCCGAGCCATGGAAGGTTCCTCTCTCGCGCCTCGTGGGAGGCGCTTGTTGCCGAGTGCGGCCTGTCGATCGTCACCTGCGGCCTCCACCTGCGCAAGCAGCCCGACCTCGCGTGGTATTTCGAGACGGCGGCCACGCCTCCCGAGAACCGGGCACTCGTGCTAGAGGCCGTGCGGACGGCGCCGGATGCCGTCCGAAGGGCGCTGCGCCTCGAAAGCCACGAGGGCAGGATCACCTGGTGGTGGCCGATGCTGAAATTGCTTGCCCGCAAGGGGCAGCGAGGGTGAGGAACTTGTGACCGAAGGAAGCCTCCATCCCACCCGAAATCCTCCCGAAATGGAGAATCCAAAACCCCGAGTTGGTGTCCATTTGGGAACAGCGTCATTATTCTTGAGGAGCCCCGGCATCTACCCCAGACACCCCCCTGCGTCACCGCGCGCGCCCCGGCCCCACGCCGCGGCGCTCGTCTTCCTGCTCGGGGCGGCGCTTTGCACCCCCCTCTTCGCGCAGAGCGACCAAGCGGACCAGGCCCAGGAGACGAACGGGATGCTCTCCTTCATGAACCGGCTTCCCGAGCTTGTGGACATGCACCTGCCCTTCCTGGCGCCGGGCGGGACATACTGGTTCTACGCGCACCCACATCTTGGCAACCCGCTAAAGGGTAATTACTTCCGTCTTGACGGCGGCGGCTGGCTCAAGGTGACCAACAGCATCGACCTAAACGCCGGGACCCAGGGTTTTGTCTGGAAGGACTCCAACGACGGCGGCAACACCCGCTACGGCCTCTACGGATACAACCTCGGGATCAAGTACGCCCAGGCCGTGTCGCCGCCGGTGGGCTCGGCGATAAGCGTCGGCCTCAACTTCTCGAGCCCGCTCGGGCGCCCCCCCAACAGCCTCATCGATGAATGGCGCCACACGGACCCCTACGTCACCTATACCCGCCCGCTGATCCCCGAGATCAAGCTGGTCGGCTTCACGACCATCGGCCTCGACCTCCTTGCTCATTCACCGGTTCCAGGCGTGTTCGGTACCAACGTGCTCCACTCCAACTCGATCACGTTCTCGGCGGGGGTGAGCCGGCAGTGGAAGGCCTTCGTCGGCTCGCTCACGCTCAGCGGCGCCACGAGCGAGTTCATGAGCAGCCAGGGCCGGCAGGTGTTCATCCTCAATCCCCAGGTGTTCGTCCCGCTCCTTTGGCACCGCCTTCCGCGCTGGCACATGATCGGAACGCTGAGCGCCCACGCTACCGACGGCCCCGACGGGCGCCAGTTCGGCGCCAGCGGGAGCATCAACATCAACTTCAAGTCGGCGCCCTGATCCCCGTCGCGCCCGTGACGGCGGGATTGCCATTTTCTGGCCGCCCGGAAAACTAGCCCGATGCGAAAGACACCCTTCACGGCGCTCTTCATGGCCGCGTGCGCGTGCGCTGCGGCGCAGGCACCCTCGCAGGGCAAATACGACGGCGGCGCGGCGCGGATGCTTGAGCACATCCGGGTGCTCTCGTCGGACGAGTTCGAGGGCCGCGCGCCCGGCACGCCGGGCGAGGAAAAGGCGGTCGCCTACCTCCAGAAGGAGTTCGCCGCGCTGGGCCTCGAGCCGGGCAACCCCGACGGAACCTACATCCAGCGGGTCCCCATGGTGGGCATCCTCTCCACGACGAGCGCGTCGTTCCAGTTCGGCGGAAAGACGCTCAACCCCTCCGTCCTTAACGACATTGTCGCCGTCTCGCGCCGCGTGGCGCCCGAGGTCGAGGTAAAGGACAGCGGGATCGTATTCGTCGGCTACGGGGTCGTGGCGCCCGAATACGGCTGGGACGACTTCAAGGGGGTCGACGTGCGCGGCAAGACGGTCGTCATGCTGATCAACGACCCGCCGGTGCCCGATCCCAAGGACCCCTCGAAGCTCGACGACTCGATGTTCAAGGGAAAGGCCATGACCTACTACGGGCGCTGGACCTACAAGTACGAGGAGGCGTCCGCAAAGGGCGCGGCCGCGTGCCTCATCGTCCACGAGACAGGCCCCGCCGCGTACCCATTTTCCGTGGTCCAGGCGAGCTGGGGCCGGGAGAACTTCTCGCTTGAGACGCCCGACGGGGACGCGCACCGGGTGGCCGTGGAGGGGTGGATCCCGCTCGACTACGCGAAGACCCTTTTCGCGGCCGCGGGCCTCGACTACGGGACCCTCAAGGCGGCTGCCGCGCGCCGCGACTTCCACCCGGTCGACCTTGGTGGGACGGCCTCCTTCTCGGTCAAGAACAGGACCCGCCCGCTCGCGTCGCAAAACGTGCTGGCTAGGATCCAAGGGTCAGACGCATCCCTTCGCGACCAGGTGGTCGTCTACACCGCTCACTGGGACCACCTGGGGCGCAACCCGCATCTAAAGGGGGACCAGATCTACAACGGCGCGCACGACAACGCCTCCGGGTGCGCCGGGG
>CAYQOH010000315.1:0-3326 GCA_964419075.1 uncultured Opitutaceae bacterium
TGGAGCGTCACCGGGTCCCAGACGTCCACCCAGCTCGCCACCAGGGTCCCGACCACGCCGCTCTTGAAGCGCAGCAGCGCCTCGCCCGCCTCGTCGCAATCGCCGTAGCGGCCGGTCACGACCCGGGTCTCCGCGGTCACAGAGTCGACGTCCCCGCAGAGCCACATCATGATATCGAGCATGTGGGTGCCGAGGTCCCCGAACCCGCCGACGCCCGAGACCTTAGGATCAGCCATCCAGCGCCAGTTCTCCCAGGGCCTGTCGGGCTTCTCGTCAAACCAGCCCCCGAGGGACCCGCTGTGGCAGTTGGATCCCGCAATCCGGGTTATCTTCCCAAACGCTCCGCGCTCAACCTGCTCCTTCAGGAAGAGGTGCTGCGGGATCGTGCGCATGAAATACCCCGTCGTGAAGAGCACGTCTGCCTTCACGATGGCGTCGGCCATTTCAACGCTCTCGCTTGCGGTGATCCCGAGGGGCTTCTCGGCATAGATGTGCTTGCCGGCGGCCGCGGCCGCGAGGACCAGCTCCCGGTGCAGGTTGGTCTCCGAGCAGATCACGACGGCCGTCACTTCGGGATCGGACCATATCCGGCCGAGGTCCGGCGCAACCGTGGCGCCGAGCTCCGCCGCGCGCCTCTGTGCGCGGACGGCATCATGATCCCAAGCCCACTTCACCCGGACGTTCGGCCGGTTGTCGACGAGAAGCTTGATGAATCCGGGCGTATGGATGTGCGCGCACCCCACGAAGGCCATGGTGACGGGTCCGGCGACTTCGGCCGCGGCCGACAGAACGTTCGGAAGCGCAGCCAGTACGGCAACGCCGCCTGCGGCCTTGATGAAGCCGCGGCGATCGAGGGCGCAGGTCAGGGGGATATCGGTTTGCATAGGGGGAGGTGCCTTTCAATCCCCCGTTTACGCCGGTGTCAACGGCTCCGCCGCGTAGTCCCTGGCGATGCGGGCCGAACGATGGAATCGGCGTCTCTCCGGCTCGCAATCGCGGACCTCTGTTCCGCGCATGTACGCAGCCGGATGAAGGCTATCGCTCCAGGCAGCCCCGCGGAATGCCGCCCGGGTCCAAGAAGGACCGCGGGCGCATCCGTTGGCGTGGGCTCGGGGTCGCTCGCCGGAGGCCTCGCCAAGGGCGAGACCAGGGTTGGGCAGCCCGCCGGGGAGGCGGGCTGGACGACGGCGGACTGGATCGGGCCCTTTGCCTCAGTCGGATATCGTGAAGGCGATGGGCTGGAGCACGCGCGCACTGACCGGAGCTCCGGCCTTCATCGCCGGCGAGAACTTCCACTGCCTTACGGCCTCCAGTGCCGGCTTCTCCAGACGCCTGTGCGTGGATTTGACCACGGCGGCGTGGATCACGTCGCCACTGGGGGTGACCGTGAACGAGACGACGACATGGCCGGCGACCTCGTCATGCCTGAGGGCAAACGAGTAGTTTGGGCTCGGTTGCACGAGGGCCTTCGGGGCCTGGCTTGGCGCGGCGGATGCCTCCTGGGCGCGCAGCGGAATTGAGGGAAGGATGGCGATGGCTGCGATCGCGGCCACGAGGACGCTGGGGATACGGGAGTTCATTTTCATGTTCATGGATATGTCGGGCTTCTGATACACCTAGGGAACACATCGCGGGCCCAAAAGTTACGGTTATCTTCACGAGGGACCGAAGGAGCTTTACCCATGAACCGATCCCAAGCCGCACGGCTGCTTGTTGCGTGGCCTCTCCTTTTCGGCCCTCTCGGGCTGCGCGCCGATTCCTCGGGCGCCGCGGGTCTCAACGAGGGTCCCGAGGCGCGCGCCTCGTTCCTCGCAAGGGACGTGAGGGAGGAGACCCTGAGGACGTGGAGGGCCTACGTCGCGTACGCCTGGCCCCACGACGAGCTCCTGCCGCTGTCGAGGCGTTACAGCGACCGCTACGGCGAGTCCCTGAGCATCGCGCCGATCGACGCCTACAGCACGCTGAAGGTCATGGGCCTCACGGCAGAGGCGAAGCGCATCGAGGACTTTGTCGTGAACGACCTCGCGCTCGACAAGGACGACGACGTGAAGGTGTTCGAGGTGAACATCCGGATACTGGGGGGGCTCCTTTGCATGTACGAGATGTCGGGGGACGCCAGGATTCTGGCGAAGGCGCGGGAGTTCGGTGACCGGCTCCTTCCCGCCTTCAGGAGCCCCACGGGGCTCCCGTACTACTACGTCAACCTAAGGACCGGCGCCGCCCGGGGCGCGATCGTGTGCGTAGCCGAGGCCGGCTCTTACCTCTTCGAGTTTGGGATCCTCAGCTATTACACCGAGAACCCCGGGTACTATCAGACCGCAAAGAGGGCCGACCTGAAGCTGCACTCGATGCGCTCGCCGGTCGGCCTGCTCGGACGGGACGTCAACGTGGAGACCGGGGAGTGGACCATGACCCAGAGCGCGGTAGGCGCGTATGCAGACTCGTACTTCGAATACCTCTACAAGTCGTGGCTGCTGTTCGGGGACCCGGAGATCAAGCGGATCTGGGACGCCTCGATCGAGGCGATCCAACGTTGCATCGCCGAGCCGCGCGGAAGGCTCCTCTGGTACGGAAAGGTCGATATGAAGACCGGCAGGAAGGTGAGCTCCGAGGTTACCCTATGGGACGCCTTCTTTCCCGGCTTGCTCGCCCTCTCAGGAGACCTTCCGCGGGCGGCGAGAAGCGACGAGGCCTGGGACCTGCTGTGGAGGCAGCACGGACTCGTTCCCATGGGCTATGACTACGACAGGGACCGGGTCGTGAATCCCTACTACCAGCTGAACCCGGAGGTGATCGAATCCGCCTTCTACCTCTGGCATTACACACGGGACCCGCGCTACCTGGGGAACGTCGAACGGTACTACGAGGACATCAAGCGGCACTGCAGGACGGACGTGGCCTACTGTCACGTCGAGGACGTGCGGACCATGAAGCAGGCGGACGAAATGGAGACGTTCTTCATCGCGGAGACGCTCAAGTATTGCTACCTGACCTTCGACAAGGGAACCCCGGTGAACCCCGACGACTACGTCTTCAGCACGGAGGCCCACCCGTTTAGGAAGGGCGCATTCCACCGGCCCAAGGTGATTCGCAACCTTGGGCTTCGGTGAGCGCCGCATCGGGCGCAGTCGGGAGGGGCGGCAGGCGCCCGGCGGGTCGCCCAGGCGCGGGTTGCCAGCGGGCGCGCGGACGTGGGGTGGCTATCGGACCCTGCCGGCCTTGTTCTCCACGACGACGTCGGAAAGCACCGCGGTGTCGGACGTGGCCGGCTGGTGCGAGCAGAAGCCGATGCCGACGTAGAACGGGCCGTCAAGGTGGAGGTCGGC
>CAYQOH010000316.1:0-3324 GCA_964419075.1 uncultured Opitutaceae bacterium
GCGACTTCCTGGAGCAGCCCGTGAGGACCTACTCCTCGGGCATGATGATGCGGCTGGCCTTCGCGGTCGCCGTCAACGTGCAGCCCGACGTCCTCATCATCGACGAGGCGCTCGCGGTCGGCGACGTCTTCTTCTCGCAGAAGTGCTTCCAGAGGATCCGCGAGATCGTGCACCGGGGGGCGACGCTGATCTTCGTCTCCCACGACATGGGCGCGGTGCAGTCGCTCTGCGACCGGGCGCTCCTCCTGAACCAGGGAAGCCTCCTCTTCGACGGCGCGCCCGAGGACTGCGTGAGCCGCTACTTCAACCTGCACAAGCCGGCGGCGCGCTCGGGCAAGGCCGTGGCGGGGGTCCACGCGCCGGTCGACCCGGCGGCGAGGGCTGCCGTCCTGCAGGCGGACATCCTGGCCGCCGCGAAGTCGCGCCACGGCGACCGGGCGCTCGAGGTCGTGGCCGCAGCGGTCCTCGACGGCCACGGCGCCGCGACCTGGGACTTCGAGATGATGCACCGGGCCTCGGTGCGGATGCTCCTGCGCGCGAACGCCGAGGTCCGGATGCCGTCGGTCGGCGTCCAGGTCCACGACCGGATGGGCAACCTCGTGTTCGCCGCCGGGACAAGTCAGCTGCGCTTCCCGCTGCCCGCGCTCGCCAAGGGCCAGGAGATCCTCCTCGAGTTCCGGGTCGCGCTCAACCTTCAGCCGGGCGCCTACACGCTTTCCCTCGACGCCGCGGAGTTCGACGAGGAGAACCCGAACGTCGGCGTGTTCTTCGACCGCGTCGGCGGGCTGGGGCCCCTCAACGTGGCGCACCACGGCGGGATCACCCTGCCCTTCTACGGGATTGCGCAGCTGCCGATGGACATCAGCTACCTATAGCTCATGAGCGTACCCACGACAGCGCGGGCCTGCTGGTGCGGGCACCCGCACCTGGAGCCCTTCTCCGAGTTCTACCGGGTCTGCCGGACGTGCGGCAGCCTGGTGAGCCAGGCGCCGTACCGCGCCGATATCTACGGGGACGACTACTGGCAGGGGCGCCAGACCGAGCGCCACGGGCTGCCCGACATCCGCAGGCGGGCCCGCCTCGACCTGCCGGAGCGCTGCACGTACTGGCTGCGGCACCTGCTGTCGCTTCGGCTCCCGCCCGGCCGCGTCCTCGAGGTCGGGTGCGCCCACGGGGGCTACGTCGCGCTCCTGGGATGGGCGGGGTTTGAGGCGGTCGGCACCGAGATGAGCCCCGGCGTTGCGGCGATCGCCCACGAGCTCTTTGGGGTGCGGGTGGTCGCGGGCCCGGTGGAGCAGCAGGATTTTAAGGAGGAAAGCTTCGACGTGATTGTCCTAAACGACGTGATCGAGCACCTGCCGGATCCCGTCGCCACCCTCACCCACTGCGCCCGCCTGCTCGCGAAGGACGGGCTGTTCGTTATTCAAACCCCTGAGTACAAGGAGCATCTGAGCTTTGAGGAGCTCCAGGCAGGCGACGACATGTTCCTGAAGCACATGGAGAAGAAGCAGGACGAGCACCTCTATCTCTTCAGCCGGCGCTCGATCCAGCTGCTCCTTTCACGGGTGGGGTTTCCCCGCGTGGCCTTTGCGAACCCGATCTTCCCCTACGACCTGTTCCTGTCAGCGAGCCGCGGCGCGCTCGCGCCGATTGGCGACGCCGCGGTCGAGGCGGCCCTTTCGGGGCGGCCCGTCGGGCGCCTGGTCCAGGCCCTGCTCGACAAGGCCTACGAGTCGAACGACCGGTGGTGGGCGATGCAGCGGCTGGAGGCGAGGCTGGGTCCCGGGCCCTCCAAGGGCCCCTAAATCAGGCTCGCGTCACCCGTCGACTATGGAGTGAAATGACCCCTTTTACGTGCCCGTTACGCCCAAGACCATCGTCTACATAAGGCCCGACACGATCGGCGACCTCGTCCTGTTCACACCCGCCCTCGGCCTGTTCCTGGCCGAATGGCCCGAGGCGCGCCATGTCATTGTCGTCAGGCAGGGTTATGAGAGTCTCGCCCCCCTGTTTCCCAAGGCGCTCGAGTGGAAGGTGGCTCGCCTGAATCCGTTCAAGCAGCGGCCCTCGGAGTGCCGGCCGGAGCTCGAGTGCCTCATGGCCGACCTCGAGGGGCTGCGGCCCGACCTCATCCTCGCCCCCACCCTCAACCGCACGTGGCTTGAGATCGCCGTCGCGGCCCATTTCTCGAAGGTCCGCAGCGCCGTCCTCGGCGGGGCGGACGTCGACCCGATCTTCGCGGCCTCGCTGCGGCTCGACCTCGGCGTCGACCCCGCGGCCGCGTTCAAGGAGACGGTCGCCTCCGAGAAGGGCGAGGGCGACGTGGACAGCCAGCACCGCTTCGCGGAGACGCTGGCCGGCCGCGCGCTCCCGACCGCGCTGCCCGCGGTGGCGGTCCCGCAGGAGCTTTCGGCGGCGGCCCGCGCGGTCGCGGCCGGCCGCGGCCTCGCCCCGGGGAAGTGGGCCGCGGTCTTCGTCGGCGGCCTGGCCAACGTGGCGGTCAAGTCCTGGCCGCCCGAGAAGTTCTCGGAGGTGGTCGCATGGCTCCAGTCGAGGAAGCTCGCGGTCCTGCTCCTCGCGCACGAAGACGAGGCGGACCTTGTCGAGCAGGTCGGCGCCGGCGCCGCCTCGAGGGGCGGCGCCCGCCCCGAGGCCTGGCTTGGCAGGGACGGCGAGCTGCCGCTCCTGGCGGCGCTCCTCAAGGACTGCGGGTTCTACGTCGGCCTCGACACGGGCGCCATGCACCTGGCGGCCGCCGTGGGGCGGCCCGTCGTCGGGATCTTCGGGGGCGGGCACTGGCCCCGGTTCAGGCCCTCCGCGCGCCAGGCGGTCTCGGTCGTCCAGCCCCTTCCCTGCTTCGGCTGCAACTGGGACTGCCACTTTGGCGACGGGCCGTGCGTGAAGACGATCCCGGCCTCGGACGTGATCGCGGCCGTCGAACGGGTGCTCGGGGCCGGAACGAAGGCGATCGACGCCGTGCTCGAGTCGCACGCGCTCCCGCCGGAGGCCGTCCGCCTGATCGCGGACGCGGTCCCCGGGATCCTCGCCCTCAAGCGGGACCGCGTGGAGCGCCAGCACAAGATCGAGGAGCTCAAGGACGAGACGGACTCGAAGGACGTCGAGATCGAGGCGCTCAAGCGCGCCGCCGAGGAGCGCAAGACCGAGATGGAGGCCATCAAGGCCGAGCTCGAGCAGGAGTGCGCCGACAAGGACAGGGAGATCGAGGAGCTGAAGGGCGAGACCAATTCCAAGGATGCCGAGATGGGTGAGCTCAAGCGCGCCGCCGAGGAGCGCAAGACCGAGATGGAGGCCATCAAGGCCGAG
>CAYQOH010000317.1:0-3315 GCA_964419075.1 uncultured Opitutaceae bacterium
TCCTTACGGCCGACGCCGCCAGGCACAGGCGCAGCGGCAGGTCCCCCTCGGGCGCCAGCGTCCCGGGCGCGCCGCGGTACGAGGCGAGCCGCAGGTCGCCGGACCCGGGGTCGAGGAGGTAGAGGGCGCAGGCCTTGGCCTGCATCATGGCGGTGGCATCCCGGGTCAGCGTGTCGAAGAGCTGACGCTGCTCGAGCTTGCCGACGAGCGCCTGGCCGGTGGCGATCAGCGTCTCCAGCTGCCGGGCCTTCTCCCTGAGGTGGCTTAGGTCCCAGAGGCGGCGAAGGACCCGGGCCGCCACGTCCGCCAACCTCACGAGGGCGTCCATGTCGGCGGGTCCGTAGGCGCCGGCGGCGTCACGGCTGAGCGCCAGGACGCCCAGCAGGTGGCCGTCGGCCAGCAGCATCGGCGCCGCCAGCTCGCAGCGGGTCTGGGCGCGGACCGGCCGGCTCCGCGCGTCGGCGCAGGTGTTGGCGACGAGGGCCGGCCTGCCGTGCCACGCGACCCATCCCGGGATGCCCTGGCCCGGGGCGAACGAGCGCTCCGCGTCCGCCGGCAGGCCCACGGCCGCCTCGATCTCGAGCCTGCCCGTCTCGGGGTTCTGGAACGCGACGATGCCGCCGTCGGAGGCGAACGCGGCCGAGGCGATGGCAAGGATCTCGCGCGTCGCCGCGCCCGGGTCGTCGGTGCCCGACGCCAGCGAGGACACGGCGTGAAGCGCCCTCAGTTCCGCGTCTTCGGTCATGCCCACAAGTCGTGCAGGCGCTGGGGGCGCGTGCAAGGGATTACGCGGCGCCCTCAGGCCTCGTCCGGCACGGCGACCGGGGCGGGCGTGATCACCTCCGCAAGGGCCGAGCGCAGCTTCTGAAGGCGCTCCGGGTCCTCGACGGGCTCGTGGTTCGCGCTCTCGATGTAGAAGGTGTCGATCGCGACGCCCCGCTCGGTCCCGATGCGGGCGAACGTGATGTCAAAGCCGAAGTCCGAGATCGCCTTCGCGAGGCGGTAGAGGAGCCCGATCTGGTCGCGGGCCTGCACCTCGACGATGGTGCGCTGCATCGAGATCTCGTGGTAAACGTCGACGGTCGGGGGGAACGAGCTGTGGAGCGTCTCCCCGCCCTTGGCGTAGAGGTAGCGGGTCGCCGCGATCTTCTTGGCCTGGGCGAGGATGTCGGGGTAGAGGTCCGCGTTCGACATGAGCGAGGACTCGATGATCTTCGCGAACGACTCCTGCGCGGCCGAGTTCTGCACGACGCCGCGCCCGGGCTCGACGACGTAGAACGTGTCGATCGCGATATGGTCGGTGCGCGAGATCACCTTGGCGCCGAGGATGTTCAGGCCGGCCACGCTGAACGCGCCGGCGAGCTTGTAGAAGAGCCCGGCCCTGTCCCACGTGACCACGTTGACGACCGTCAGCGAGCGGTTGAGGTCGTCCTTCCAGTCGATCACGGGCCTGAGCGAGCCGACCGAGTCGGTCGCCGTGATGGACTTCAGCAGCTTGTTCACCATCTGGATGTGGAGCGTTATCTCGCTCGCGTCCGTCAGGATGAAATAGCGGTCGGGCAGAAGGCTGAAATGGGCGGCGATCTCGTCGTCGCTGATGCCCGGGATCCGTTTGGCGATCAGTTCCTGTTCGGTCATTTTGCGTTTTTCCTCAAAGCTTGCGTCAACGGCCGCCCCGAGCCTCAGGCGCTCGAGGGTGTTGCGGTACAGTGTAGTGTGAAGGGTGTCCTTGTAGCTATTCCAAAGATCGGAGGAGGTCCCGCGCGCGTCGCAGAACGTGTGCACATAGAGGCACCGCAGGCGCTCGGGATCCCCGACCAATTCGGCGAAGCTGGCTGATGTCTTGGGGTCATCTACATCCCGCTTCTGCCAGAATCGTGCCATCGCGAGATGATTCTTTATAACAAATGAAACAAGTGAGCGGCCCCGCTCGGAAACGCCGAGGCGCTCCATCGTGGGGCCCGCCAGTCGCTCGCCCGAATCCGAGTGGTTCTTGATCCCGACGGCCTTGCCGATGTCGTGGAGGAGGAGGGTGAGGTAGACCAGGGCGATATCCTCCACCTCGTGGAGGACGCTCCGGTACTTCATCTTCATCGGCTCGGCCTCCGTGAAGATCAGGTCGAGCTCCCTTATCGCATTAAGTGTATGGATGTCAGCTGTATAGCGATGGTAGAACTCGTGCTGCACGAGGCAGGTGAGCGCCGCGAACTCGGGGATGTACCCCCCCAGGACCCCCAGCTCGTGCATCTTCTGGAGCACCTCGGAGACTGCGCCCGACTCGGACAGGATCGCCCGGAACGCCATCGACGCGTCCGGGGAGTGGAGGATGCCGGCCATGAGGGGGAGCGACTCCCGGATCAGCTGGGCCAGATGGAAGTCGAGCGTGCAATCGAGCTGCTGGCAGTGCCTGAAGACCCGGATCAGCCGGGCCGGGTCCTCCCGGAAGACGCCCGGGTCCTCCGCCGCGAGCTCGCTCCCCCGGACGACAAAGCCGTCCACCCGCCGCGACCGGCGAAGGCGGGCGATCTTCAGGGCCTCGCGGATCGGGACCTTTGCCCCGCTCGAGGTCCTGCCAATGGCCAGGGCAAGCCGGCTCTCCACGGTCTTGGAGGTCTGGAAGATCGCCTGGGCGCTCCGGTAATAGTCCTGCATGAACGCCTCCACGCGGGCGAGGAGGGCCTCCTGGGTGTAGCCCAGGTTGAGGGCGACCCGGGGCTGCGAGTCCAGGTTGAGGATGTCCGTCGGGCGGGCGCTCTGGAAGTGCAGGTCGTTGCGCACGCGCAGCAGGAAGTCGTACGACCGGATGAACTCGCCCACCTCGGCGGCGCTCAGGTGGCCCTGCGTGGCGAGCTCGTCCATCCTCGTGATCCCGAGCTTCACCCGGGCCATCCAGAGCGTGTTCTGGTAGTCCCGAAGCCCGCCGACCCCGTTCTTGATGTCGGGCTCCTGGTTGAAGACCGTGTTGCCGAACTTGGCGCGCCGGGCGGACTGGTCCTCGAGCCTCGCCAGGATGTATCCCTTCGGGTCGTCCGACGTGTAGAAGGTCCGGTACGCCTGCTGGAACGAGTCGCACAGCGCGGCGGAGCCGGCGACGTACCGCGACTCGAGGAGCGCGGTCATCGTCTGGATCTCCTTCTCGGCCTGCGCGAACACCTCGTCGACCTTGCGCGTGGAGTGGCCGACCTTCAGCCCGCAGTCCCAGAGGGGGTAGAGGACCTCCTGGGTGAGGTGCGCCTGGAACGGCTCGACCACCGCGGGCTTCGACTTGGTGGGGTAGAGGAACATGACGTCGACGTCGCTCCAGGGCGCCAGCTC
>CAYQOH010000318.1:0-1378 GCA_964419075.1 uncultured Opitutaceae bacterium
GGGGGGCCCACCTCGCTCCTCGACGCCGTGGCCGGGGCCGGCGGCCTCGGGGTCAGCACGCAGCCCGGCGGATCGTATTCCGAGGCGGCGGACCTGTCCCGCAGCTTCCTCGTCCGGGGCGGCCACCGCGTGCCGGTCGACTTCTCCAGGCTGCTGCGCGAGGGCGACCTTTCCCAGAACGTCTACCTCCAGCCCGACGACTTCATCTTTGTGCCCTCCTACCAAAGCGCGGAGGTCCACGTCCTGGGTGCCGTGCTGCAGCCCCGCTCGGAGCGCATCGGCGGGGCGCTGACCGTGGTCCAGGCCCTCGCGCTCGCGGGCGGCACCGTTCCGGGGGCCTGCCTTCCAAACGTCGCCATCCTGCGGGGCTCGCTCGCGCATCCGCAGATTGCAATCGTGGCCGTGAACCGGGTCCTCAAGGGAGAGGCGCCCGACGTGCGCCTCGAGTCGGGCGACATCGTCTATGTCCCCTACACGCCCGAGCGCGTGCTGCTGCGCTACGCAAACCTGATCCTCGACACCTTCGTCCGCACGGTCGGGGTCAACGAGGGGGCGTACACGATTTCCAGCAAGGCCCAGCCGCTCACGGTCGGGGTCAATCTGACGCCGTAGCGTCCGCGAAGCGCAGGCCCGGCGGCCGCCGCCCGGGCAAGGCTCGTGTCGGACAAACACTGACACGGTCATGGGCCATCATCTGACAGGGCCCTTGCCCATATTCTGACAGAGTAATCAGACCAACACGGCTATCTGAGCCTTCCGGGACCCGGCATAATTGCGGGTCCAATGAAGAGACCCCGTTCCGCCGGACCCGCTGCCCTGTCATGTCTACTGACCGCCCTCTCGGCATTGGGTTACTCAGGCGCATCCGGCGCGCCGGCCCCGGACGTGGTCACCGTGGCCGCGACCGTGCCGTCCGCGGCCCTCGACGGCTCGTCGACGGGCCAGGTCACGTTCTCGAGGGCCGGCGACACCACCGCCGGCCTCGTCGTCGCCTTCGCGCTTTCCGGCACGGCGGTCAAGTGGGTCGACTACTACCGGCTCCCCCAGGGCGACATGCCGGTCTCCCTCACGATACCCGCCGGCGCGTCCTCGGCGACGCTGGCGATCACGGCGAAGGGCAATTCCACCGGAGCCAGCCCGGAGACGGCCGTCTTCACCGTGGCGGCGGGCACCAGCTACTCGATCGGCGCCGCAAGCACCGCCACGATCACGATCGCGCCGGCGGCGGGAGCGCTGCCGACCCTCAGCGTTGCGGCAACCGCCCCGACGACGAGCATAGGCGGGGCGGCGCCCGCGCTCCTCACGTTCTCGCGCACCGGCGCCACCGCCGGCAGCCTGACGGTCTCGTACGCGCTTTCCGGGACGGCGGTCAAGTGGA
>CAYQOH010000318.1:1478-3308 GCA_964419075.1 uncultured Opitutaceae bacterium
GCGACTACTACCGCCTTCCCCAGGGCGACATGCCGGTCGCGGTCACGATTCCCGCCGGGTCCTCGTCAACGACCCTTGCGATCACGGCCAAGGCCAACACCACCGGGGCGAACCCGGAGACGGCGGTCTTCACGCTCTCCAAGGACCCCTCCTACACGGTCGGCGCGGCAAGCACCGCCACGGTCACGATCGCGGGCGCGGCCTCGGCCCTTCCCTCGGTCACGGTGTCCCCGACCGTTCCGACCGCCGCCGTGGACGGATCGTCCACCGGCCTCCTCACGTTCTCCCGCACGGGGTCCACGACCGGCAGCCTGACGGTCTCGTACGCGCTTTCCGGCACGGCGGTCAAGTGGAGCGACTACTACCGCCTTCCCCAGGGCGACATGCCGGTCGCGGTCACGATTCCCGCAGGGTCCTCGTCAGCGACCCTTGCGATCACGGCCAAGGCCAACACCACCGGGGCGAACCCGGAAACGGCGGTCTTCTCGCTCTCGGGGGGCCCCTCCTACTCCGTCGGCTCGCCCGGTGCCGCCACGATCACGATTGTCTCCAGCGGGTCGGCCCCGATCACCCCGGTCGTCCTCCCTCCCGCGCCGCCGCTGCCCGCCCCGACGGGCCCGCCGGCCGCCGGCGGCGCCGACCCCGCGGGCAGCGAGATGGACGGCACCAACCTGATCGTGCCCTCCGTGGGCGACCATGCGCTTCGCGTGCTCACGCCGACGCTCCTCGAGCTTCGGGAGATCACGACAAAGGCGCCTGATCCCGCGGCGGCCACCCGCTGGAACTTCGTGAACGCGGCCGGCCAGTCCACGGCGCCCTCGGCCTCCCAGTTCCACGTGACGGTCGGCGGGACGACGGTCGCGGCCACGGCCGTGGGCTTCCGGCGCCGCGTGCTCTACGCGCCGCTCAAGACCTACGACCTGCGGATCGACAACGCCCTCTACCTGCAGCTGGCAAGCCCGGTGGCCGACGGGCAGCCGGTCGTGGTCACCGACCCGGACGGGCAGATCTGGCCGGCGACCGAGACCTTCGCGGTCACGGCGGACCCGCTGCGCTACAGCCCGGCGATCCACGTGAACCAGGAGGGCTACGTCCCCGCGTTCCCGAAGAAGGCGATGATCGGCTACTACCTGGGCGACATGGGCGAGATGCCCGTCCCCGCCACGTCCTTCAGCGTCATCGACGTGACCACGAACGCGGTCGTCTTCCAGGGCGCGCTCACCCCGCGTCAGGACGTCGGCTACCAGACGGCCCCGCTGCCCTACCAGAACGTCTTCGTCGCGGACTTCAGCGGCCTCACCCTCCCCGGCGAATACCAGCTCCTGGTGGACGGCGTGGGGGCGTCCGTGCCCTTCGTGATCAACGACGGGATCGCGATGGGCTTCGCCCGCACGTACGCGCTCGGGATCTTCGGGCAGCGCAGCGGCGCGGCTTCCTCCCTCCCCTTCACCCGCTTCACGCACGCCGCCGACCACACGGCCCCGGCGCAGGTCCCGGCGAACGACGCGGACCCGCAGTTCGCGTTCACCTGGAAGACCGTGGCGGGCTACGCGAGCTCCGCCAACTCCAACAACCCGGCGCAGGCGGCGCCGCTCCTGACGAGCGCGGCCAACGCGCTCTATCCCTTCGTCACGACCGGGGCCGTGGACGTCTCCGGCGGCCACTGGGACGCCGGCGACTACAGCAAGTACACGGAGAACAGCGCCGAGCTGGTCCATTACCTGGTCTTCAGCGTGGACTCGGTCCGCGGCGTCGCCGCCATGGACAACCTCGGGATCCCGGAGAGCGGCGACGGCATCCCCGACGTCCTGCAGGAGGCGAAGTGGGAGG
>CAYQOH010000319.1:0-3305 GCA_964419075.1 uncultured Opitutaceae bacterium
GGATGAACGAGCTGGTCCCGGCCGACGCCAAGGCGCCCTTCGACATCCTGAAGGCGATCGCCCGGCTGACCGACAAGGGCGAGTTCCTCGAGGTCCACAAGGACTTCGCGAAGAACCTCGTGGTTGGCTTCGGGCGGGTGCAGGGGATCGTTGCCGGGTTTGTCGCCAACCAGTCGGGCGTGAAGGCGGGGACGCTGGACATCGACTCGTCCGACAAGGGGGCTCGGTTCATCCGCTTCTGCAACGTCTTCAACATCCCGATCGTCACGCTCGTGGACATCCCCGGGTTCATGCCCGGCGTCGCCCAGGAGCGCGGCGGCATCATCCGGCACGGGGCGAAGATGCTCTTCGCCTATGCCTCGGCCACCGTGCCGAAGATCACCTTCATCCTGCGCAAGGCCTACGGCGGCGCCTACCTGGCCATGTGCAGCTCGGACATGGGTGCGGACGCCGTGTATGCCTGGCCGACCGCGGAGATCGCGGTCATGGGCGCCGAGGGCGCGGTGAAGATCCTCTACAAGAAGGAGATCGCGGCGGCCAAGGACCCGAAGGCCAAGGAGGCCGAGTACGTCGCCGAGTACCGGGAGAAGTTCGCCTCGCCCTACGAGGCCGCCCGCAAGGGGATGATCACCGACGTGATCGAGCCGGCCCAGACCCGCGCCATCCTGGCGATGGCGCTCAGGAACACGCTGTCCAAGCGCGAGACCCGGCCGCCAAAGAAGCACGGCAACATTCCGCTGTAACCCGGGAGCCCAATCCCGCAACCTGAGCGAAGAGCACCCGTCAAACGCCATGAACAAAGAGCAAAGCCCAGAACTGCGCGCGGTGATCGCCGCCGCGGTCTACGTCACCCTAGGATCCAATGCCCGGATTGCCTCCGTGGAGCCCTCCAAGCGCTCGGCCACAGCGAACGTCGACCCGCAGATGAACGCGTGGTCGCTCGAGGGCCGCAGGCAGATCCACGGCGGGCACCGCGTCCGGTAGGTCCCTCAAACACCCCTCCTCCCCCCACCATGAAAAAGCTTCGCGTCACCGTAGACGGCACCGTCTTCGAGGTCACCGTGGAAATCCCGGACGAGGTCGGCCAGGCCCCGGCCGCCGCCCCCGCGCCGGCGCCGTCCCCGGCGGCCCCGCCCGTAGCGGCGCCGCCGCCGGCCCAGGCGTCCGCCCCCGCCCCCGCTCCCGCAGGCCACGGCCCCGGGGATGTCCGCAGCCCCATGGCGGGAAAGCTCGTCTCGATCGACGTCAAGGTCGGCCAGGTGGTGGCCGAGGGCGCGCAGGTGGCCACGGTCGAGGCCATGAAGATGAACACCTTCGTCAACGCCCACAAGGCGGGCCGGATCGTCTCGCTCTCGGCCAAGAAGCCGGGCGAGGCGGTTGAGGAGGGCGAGGCGCTGGCCGTCGTCGAGTAGCGCGGCCTGGGCCGGGAGAACCCGCCTCAACCATGGACGCCCAGGCCCCCGACACCGCCCTCCTGCCCTCGGACGCCAAGGGGCTCGAGGACGCCTTCGGGCGGTTTGAACAGGAGGCGGCGGGTGCCTGGACGGTGCGCCGGTACGGCACCGTCTCCTCGACGCAGGACATCGCGGCCGGCCTGCCCGCATGGAGCGCCGTCTTCGCCGAATGCCAGAGCGACGGGCGCGGGCAGTGGCGGCGCACGTTCGCGTCGGACCCCGGCGGCCTGTACCTGACGGCCGTCCTGCCGTTCAACGGCGACAGCGCCGGCTGGAGGGGATTCGCGCTCGCGGTGGGGTGGGCCGTCGTGGGGGCCTTTCGGGCGCAGTCCATCGTCCGGCTCCGCCTGCGCTGGCCAAATGACCTCATGATCGGGGATCGGAAGGTCGGCGGCATCCTGGTGACGCAGGGGAAGCCCGACACCCTGTGCGTCGGGCTTGGGCTCAACGTGACGAACCGGCCGTGGGTGCGGGAGCCCGGGCTGCGCGCGGTCGCCTGCAGGCTCGCGGACTTCGCCCGGGACGACCTTCTCGGCGCCGGCCTCCTGGCGGGGACGGTCCTTGGGGCGGTCCGCGCGGCCTATGTGCGCTTTGCCGACTTCGGCCTTGGCGGGCTTGCCGAAGAGCTCAACCAGAGCTGGGGAACCTCCAGGGAGGTCCGCCTCGAGCTGGCCGAGGGGGCGCCGACCCCGGAGCTCTCGGGGCGCTTCAGGGGCATCCTGCCAAACGGGGACCTGCTGCTCGAGGACGCGGCGGGAGCCGCCCTCGCGGTCCGCTCCCACCTGGTGCTCAGGCTCCACGAGCGCCCGGCCCCTTAGCCCGGCCCACGGGCGGTCTTGCCTGCCGGGCCCCGCTCTCCCATCACTCCTGAATGGCCGGCGACACCAAGCCACCCGCGGACAACCGCCCCTATTTCCAGGTCGCGCTGAACCTGCCGCATGCCGGGCGAATCGCGCGCCGGATCGCCCCGCTGCTTCAGGGGACACAGGCGCCCGGCGGGCCCGAGGCCGTCGCCGCGCGCCAGACCGTGGGCGAACTCGTGAGGCTGCTCGACCCGTGCCTCGACCTCGACGAGAATCCGCCCGGCGAACTCGGGGAGCAGGTGCGCAAGTATGCCGCGGCGCTTGGCAGGAAGCTGGTCGGCGAGATCGAGCGGGGGGGGCTCGGCCACGACAGGCTCGGCCAGTGCGTGCGCAACCTGTTCGAGTGCCTGGAGCTGGGCCGCGAAGGCGCCGAGATCTCGCTTCGCGCGGGCGAGGACCCGAAGTCACTCCAGCGCCCGATGTGAGGCGCCCCTCGGGCGGGCCGCCTGGGCGGCCGCCTCCCTTAAGACCCTGTCCACCGACATGAAGACCCCACGGCTCTGCGTCCTCCTGATCGCGCTGCTGGCGCCGCTTGCGCGCGCCGGCGAACCCCGGCCGCCGGCGCCCCTCCTCGTGCATGCCTCGGAGGGCGGGCAGCCGCTCCCCTTGGGGACCGTGCGGCCGCTCGACCGGCTGCTCCTGCGCGACGCGGCGCCCGGCACGGTGGAGGTCCGGGACGGGGCGCACCGGCTGTATTTCACCGGGGCCTTCGAGTCCCAGGTGAGCTTCCTGGCGGGAGGGGCGCTCGGGCGGCACGAGGTCGTGGTGCGCGATCCGGCCGGCCGGGAGCGCGGCCGCGCGGAGTTCACGCTCGAGGCGGAGACCGCGATCGACGACGGCGGCAAGTACGGCGACATGTTCTCCCTCTTCCGCAGGGGAATGAACGCCTACAGCCCGACCGGGGTCGAGAGCACGGTCTGGAACGGCAGGACGTACCACTACTTCGTGAACTGGGTCCTCGACAACTACCACACGTCGAAGGGCATGA
>CAYQOH010000320.1:0-3295 GCA_964419075.1 uncultured Opitutaceae bacterium
GACATGTTCGAGCAGGGCCGCAAGAGCGCGCCGTGCCTCATCTTCATCGACGAGATTGATGCGGTCGGGCGCCAGCGGGGCGCCGGGCTCGGCGGGGGCAACGACGAGCGCGAGCAGACGCTCAACTCGCTCCTGGTCGAGATGGATGGCTTCGACACGACCGAGGGCGTCATCATCATCGCCGCGACCAACCGGCCCGACGTCCTCGACAGCGCGCTCCTGAGGCCCGGCCGCTTCGACCGCCAGATTTACGTCGACCTTCCCGACATGATAGGGCGCGAGCAGATCCTGAGGGTCCACGCGCGCAGGCTGAGTCTCGGCGACAACGTGGACCTCGGTGTGATTGCGCGGGGCACGCCCGGGCTGTCCGGCGCCGAGCTTGCGAACCTCTTGAACGAGGCGGCGCTCCTTGCCGCCCGCAGGAACCGCAAGAAGATCGACGCGGCGGATGTCGAGGATGCGCGCGAGAAGGTGCAGTTCGGCCGCGAGCGCAGGCGCCTGATGGACGACGAGGAGAAGAAGCTCACGGCGTACCACGAGGCCGGCCACGCCCTGATCCAGGGCGTGCTGGACGACGGCCACATGCCCGTCCACAAGGTCACCATCATCCCGCGCGGGCGCAGCCTCGGGAGCACCATGTTCATCCCGAAGAAGGACGTCCTCACCCAGGCGATGAAGCGGATGCTCAACCAGATCGCGATGGGCCTGGGCGGGCGGATCGCCGAGGAGCTCGTCATGGGGGACATCTCGAGCGGTGCTGCGGGCGATATCATCCAGATCACCGCGATCGCCCGCCACATGGTGTGCGACTGGGGCATGAGCCCGCTCGGCCCCATCGCCTACGGCGGCAACCACGACACCGTCTTCCTCGGCCGCGACATCACCCGCACCGAGAACGTCTCGGAGGAGACCGCGCGCCGGATCGACGTGGAGATCCAGCGGATAATCTCGGAGCAGTACGAGCGGGCGAAGGTGATCATCAGCGAGCGCCGCGCCGCGCTGGACAAGATTGCCGAGGCCCTCCTTGAGCATGAGACGCTCGAGGGAAGGCACGTGCTCGAGATCCTCGAGTTTGGGGAGATCCGCTCGCCGATCGCGGCGGCGTTCGTCGGCAAGCCGGCCGAGAAGCCCGAGGAGAAGAAGTCGGCCGACAAGCCGGCGCCCGAGGGCCTTGGCGCGGGCGGGCCGGCTCCGGCTCCGACGCCGGCCTGACCCGGGACCGGCGGTCCGGGCGCTTTTCCGGCTTGGATTTGCGGGGGTGTGCCCCAACATCGTCGGGCTAACCCTATGAAGATCTGCTGCATCGGAGCCGGCTATGTTGGCGGGCCCACCATGGCGATGATCGCCCTCAAGGCGCCCGACGTGGAGGTGAGGGTCGTGGACATGAACGCCGCGCGGATCGCGGCCTGGAGCTCCGGGACGCTCCCGATCTACGAGCCGGGTCTGGACGAGGTGGTCAGGAAGACCCGTGGAAGAAACCTGCACTTCTCGACGGACGTCAAGGGGGCCATCGAGGCCGCCGACATCGTGTTCGTCGCGGTCAACACGCCGACCAAGAGTTACGGGGTCGGGGCGGGGCGCGCCGCCGACCTGCGCTTCATCGAGTCGGTGGCCCGGACGATCGCCGAGTGCGCGAACGGACCGAAGATCATCGTCGAGAAGTCCACGATCCCGGTGAAGACGGCCGAGACGATCAAGGACATCCTCGCGGCCAACGGGCGCGGGATCCAGTTCCAGGTGCTCTCAAACCCGGAGTTCCTCGCGGAGGGCACGGCCGTCGCCGACCTCCTGAGCCCCGACCGCGTCCTGATCGGGGGGGAGCGCACGCCGGAGGGCGCGGCCGCGATGGCGACCCTGGCCGACATCTACGCCCGGTGGGTCCCCCGCGACCGGATCATCACCACCAACCTCTGGTCCTCGGAGCTCTCGAAGCTGGTGGCGAACGCCTTCCTCGCCCAGAGGATCTCGTCGATCAACTCGATCTCGGCCCTGTGCGAGGCGACGGGTGCGGACGTGGACGAGGTGGCCAACGCCATAGGGCGCGACTCGCGCATCGGCCCGAAGTTCCTGAAGGCCTCGGTCGGCTTCGGCGGGTCGTGCTTCCAGAAGGACATCCTCAACCTCGTGTACCTCTGCGAGCACTTCGGCCTGCCCGAGGTGGCCTCGTTCTGGGAAGGGGTCGTCAAGATGAACGACTGGCAGAAGCACCGATTCACGGCCAAGATCGTCAAGGCGCTCTACAACTCGGTCGCCGACAAGAGGATAGCGGTGCTCGGTTTCGCCTTCAAGAAGGACACGAACGACACGCGCGAGTCGGCCGCGATCGCCGTGTGCCGCGACCTGATTGCCGAGCAGGCGAGGGTGACGGTGTACGACCCGAAGGTGCCCGAGGAGGAGATCCGTCGCGACGTGCTGGGCAAGGACGGCGCCAACCCGCTCCTCTCGGTCGCCTCGAGCGCCTACGCGGCCGCCGAGGGCGCCCACGCCCTCGCGATCGCGACCGAATGGGACGAGTTCAAGGCGCTCGACTTCAAGAGGATCTACGGGGTGATGTCCAAGCCGGCGTTCATCTTCGACGGACGGAATATCCTCGACCTCGAGAAGCTCAGGGCCCTCGGGTTCCGGGCGGTGGGGATTGGGAAGTAGACGGTCTAGGTCCCGAGCGCCGTCCGGTAAACGCGGGGCACGCGCTTGGTGACCGAGCAGAGCGTCTCCCACGGTATGGTGTCCGCCCAGCGGCTGAACTCGCCGATCGAGATCTCGCCGCCTCCCTGGCGCCCGACCAGCACGGCCTCGTCCCCGCTCGCGACGTCGCCGACGTCGGTGACGTCCACGATCGTCTGGTCCATCGTCACGCGCCCGAGGACTGGGCACCGGGTGCCGTTGATCAGGACGCTCGCCTTGTTGCTCACCGAGCGGGGAATCCCGTCGCCGTAGCCGGCGCAGAGCACGGCGGTCCTCGTGTCCCGGGTGAGCGTGCGCGTGCGCCCGTAGCTCACGGTCGAGCCCGACGGCAGGCGCTTGACGATCCCTACGCGTGTCCTAAAGCTGAATACAGGTTCGGTCCTCACCTGCGACAGGAAGGAGCTGGGGTGGGGCAGGATCCCGAACTGCAGGAGCCCGACCCGCACCGCGTTGAAGGGGCTCGCCCCGGGCATCGTCTCCAGGCCCGCGCTGTTGTCGGCGTGGATGAGGAGCCCCCCGGGGGCCGGCTGGTCCAGGCCGCAGGCGCCCAGGACGCCGAGGAAGCGCCGCCGCTGCTCCTCGGTGAAGGCCGCGTCGTCGTCGGGGCTCG
>CAYQOH010000321.1:0-3262 GCA_964419075.1 uncultured Opitutaceae bacterium
CCGCAACGGTCAAGGGGCTCGTCCCGACCCCCAACGGCTGCGCCGTGTTCATCGGCAACGAGGAGAAGACCTTCGTGATCTACGTGGACCAGTCGGTGGGCAACGCGATCCAGATGACGCTTGACGGCGTCAAGAAGGACCGGCCCCTCACCCACGACCTGATCGGCAGCATCCTGGTGGGCCTCGGGACCCGGCTGGAGCGGATCGTGATCAACGACGCGCGTGACCAGACCTTCTTCGCGCGGATCGTGCTCACCATGGAGAACGAGCTCGGCAAGAAGATCGTGGAGATCGACGCGCGCCCGAGTGACTCCATTGTCCTCTCCCTGCAGCAAAAGCGCCCGATCTACGTCGCGCGCGCCGTCTTCGACGCGGTCGAGGACCGGACCGAGATCCTCGAGCAGTGGCGCAAGCAGCAGGACGAGCAGGGTCCTGGGTTCCCCTGAACGTGGCCCAGCGACTGCCCGAGCCGCTGGCGCAGGGCCAGCCCCTCACCGCCCTGGCGCCCATGCAGGACGTCACCGACCTGGCGTTCATGCGCGTCATCGCCGCCTACGGTCCCCCGGACTACTTCTTCACGGAGTTCTTCCGGGTGCACGCCCAGTCGAGGCCGGAGCGCCACATCCTGCGCAGCATCGACGAGAACGACACGGGCCGGCCGGTGTTCGCCCAGCTGATCGGCGAGGACATCCCGCATATGCTCAGGACCGTCGAGGCCCTGGCGGGGCACCCCATCGCCGGGATCGACCTGAACCTGGGCTGCCCCGCCCCGAAGGTGTACAAGAAGAACGTCGGCGGCGGGCTGCTGCGCGAGCCCGAGCGGATACGGGCGATCCTTTGCGCCCTGCGCGAGGCCGTGCCCGGACTCCTCACGGTCAAGATGAGGATCGGATTCGAGGACAGCACGGGCCTTGACGCGATTGTCGACATCATGAACGAGAGCCGCATCGACCTGCTCACCATTCACGGCCGGACGGTGCGCGAGATGTACCGAAGCGACGTGCACTACGACCGGATCGCCCGCGCCGCGGGCCGTGCGCGCTGCCCGGTGCTCGCGAACGGCAACGTCACGTCGGCGCGGAGGGCGGCGGAGGTCGTGCGGGACACGGGCGCGGCGGGTGTCATGATCGGGCGCCACGCGATCCGCAACCCCTGGATCTTCCGGCAGTGCAGGGAGCGGTTTGCGGGCCTCCCCGAATCCGGGGTCTCGCTGCTCGAGGTCCGGGCGTACGTGGAGCACCTCTACCGGGCGACCCGCGCCCCGGAGGTCCCCGAGCAGGCCCACGTCAACAAGATGAAGAAGTACCTCAACTTTGTCGGCCAGGGCGTCGACCCGCGGGGCGAGTTCCTCCACGACATGCGCCGGGCGCAGTCCGAGGCCGAGCTCTTCCGCGCGTGCGACCGGCACCTCGTGGACCGCGGCGGCGCCTTCTCGCCCGAGCCCCACCCCGGCGTCATCGCGCGTCCGAACTGCGAGACGCCCGAGGAGGCGGACGGCTGCTCGCTCGAGTCGGTTACCGCCTAGGTGCCGCGCCCGGCGGGGCTACTCGAGGCCCAGGGTCTTGCGGCCCGCCTCGGAGATCATGCGCGGGTTCCAGACAGGGTCCCAGACAATGTGGACCTTCGCCCGCTCGACGTTCGGGAGCGCCGCGATCTTCTGGCGGGCGTCCTCGGCGATCACCGGCCCCATGCCGCAGCCCGGCGCCGTCAGCGTCATCTTGACGTCGACGGCGTTCGCCCCCGACGGCGTCCTCTCGATCGAGAGGTCGTAGATGAGGCCCAGGTCGACGATGTTGACCGGGATCTCCGGGTCGAAACAGGTCCTCATCGCGTCCCAGACCGCCTTCTCGCTGAATTCCCCGGCCGGGGACGGGCCCGCGCCGGCGGGTGAGAGGCCCTCGACCGAGGACGCATGGTCCCGGCCCACCTGGAAGAGGCCCCGGTCGGTGCGGACCGTGACGTTGCCTCCGAGCGACTGCACCACCTCGACCTCCTGGCCCGCGGTGAGCAGGACCGGGTCGCCCGCCGGGATGGCGGTCGCAGGCGTGTCCTTGAGGATGCGGCGGATCATGAGGCGGCCTCGGTCAGTGGATCACGAGGTCCACGGGCAACCGGGCGTAGACCCCCCTCGGGTCGTTGAGCGCGCGCAGCCAGGAGAGCTCGCTCTGGAGGCGGCCCGCGATCTCGCCCACAAGGCCCGTCGCGTGCAGGTGGAGGCTCTCCGGGGCGTACTTCCCCAGCATCTCCGCGATCGCCTCGGCAATGTTGCGCGGCCTCGGGTACTCGGAGATGCGGTAATGCTCGCCGAGCTTCGCCTGCTTGCCGGCGTACTTGATCGCGGCGTCGAGGCCCCCGATCTCGTCCACGAGCCCGATCCGCTTGGCGTCGGTGCCCGACCACACGCGCCCCTGGGCGATCTCCTCGACACGGGCCAGCGGCAGCTTGCGCCCCTCGGACACCTTGGCGACGAACTGGCCGTAGATCCAGTCCACCAGCCTCTGGAAGACGGCCATCTCCTCCGGGGTCTTCGGGCGGGCGATCGTCAGCGCGTCGGCGAACTTGCCGGTCTTCACGGCGTCAAAGGTGACGCCGTGGTCGTTCGCCAGCCGCTGGACGTCGAACTGGATGCCGAACACGCCGATCGACCCGGTGATCGTGCTCGGCTCGGCGAAGATCCGGTCGCCGAAGGCGGAGATCCAGTAGCCGCCCGACGCGGCGTACGACCCCATGGAGACGATCACGGGCTTCACCTTGCGGGCCAGGCGCAGCTCGCGCTGGATCGTCTCGGCCGCCGAGGCGCTCCCCCCGGGGCTGTTCACCCGGAGCACGATGGCCTTGACCGATGCGTCCTCGCGCAGCTTGCGGATCTCGCGGGCGAACCTCGCCCCGCCGATCTCCGCCTGGTCTCCCTCCCCGTCGACGATGTCGCCCTCGGCGTAGACGATCGCCACCTCGCCCGGGACCAATGAGGCGGGCGGGCGCCCGAGCGCGGACTTGGCGTAGGCGGACAGCTGGACCTGCTTGAACGAATCGGTCGGGGACGTGACGCCCGTCTCCTTCTTGAGGCGGTCGATGAGCTCGTCGCGGTACGCCACGCGGTCGACCAGCTTGGCCTTGAGCGCGGTGGACGGACGGATGACGCCCTCGGCGTCGACGGTCGCCTGCAGCGCCTCGGCGGAGATGCCGCGCGACTTGCCGATGTCCGCCACCAGCGTCCCCCAGACGTCGTCCAGGAGCTTCTGGAGCTGCTCCCGGTTCTCCG
>CAYQOH010000322.1:0-3257 GCA_964419075.1 uncultured Opitutaceae bacterium
CGGCGATAGGTCCGACGCTCGGCGGCTACCTGACCGACGCCTACAGCTGGCGGACGATCTTCTCCGTCAACCTGCCGGTCGGCGTCCTGACGCTGCTGGCCGGAATGATCGTGATGCGCCCGCTGCGCGCGCAGGGGTCGAAGCAGGCCTTCGACCTGTACGGCTACCTCTTCCTGTCGATGGCGCTCATCGCCGGGCTCACGGCGCTCTCCAACGGGCAGACCAAGGGCTGGGACTCCGACTACATCCACATCTGCGAGGCGATCACCGTGGTGGGTGCCGTCATGTTCATCGCGGTCGAGATGGCGGTCGACCAGCCGATCCTCGATCTTCGCCTGTTTCTCATCCGGAACTACCTGCTGAGCAACCTGCTGGCCATCTTCCGCGCCATCGGCCTTTTCGGCAGCGTCTTCCTGTTCCCCATCTTCCTGCAGAACCTCATGGGATACACGCCCGTGGAGGCCGGCCTCTGGATGCTCCCGGGGGCGCTCGCGGTCGGCCTGACGATGCCGGTGGCCGGCTGGCTCGCGGACCGCTACCCCCCGGCGGCGCTCACGACCGCGGGGTGCCTGCTCGTCGGCACCTCGCTCCTCGTCTTCGGCCTCCTGGACCCGCTGTCGGAATGGCCGATGCTGGTGCTGCCCCAGATCACGCGGGGCGCCGGGCTTGCGCTCATGATGGCGCCCCTCATGGCGGCTTCGCTCAACGCCGTTCCCCGCCGCGAGATGCCGATGGCCAGCAGCTTCCTGAACGTGTTCCAGAACGTCGGCGGCTCGCTGGGGATCGCGCTCCTGAACACCTTCGTGACCAACTCCATCCACGTGCATGCCATCCGCATCGGCGAGACGATCCCGGTGGAGTCCCCGGGCTTCGCGGTGCGCCTCGGGTACCGGGTCCTGCCGATGGTGGCCCGGCATGAGCCGGGCCTGGTGGCCCATGCCCAGAGCAAGGTCGTCTTCGCCGCGGCCCAGGGCATCTCCCGGCGGGCGCAGGTGCTCGGCTTCGACAACGGGTTCGTGCTGGCGGGAGTGATCCTGCTCGCCGCGATCCCGCTGTGCTTCCTGCTCAAGCCCGCCGCCCATCACATCGAGGATGAGGAAAAGGCCGCCGGCACCGTTGCAGCCGAGTTCCTGGCGGAGTAGACTTGGCCCCATGAAGATCGAATCCAATACGGTCCTGATCACCGGCGGCGCCACCGGCATCGGCCTGGCGCTCGCCGAGCGGTTCCTGCGCGCGGGCAGCGAGGTGATCGTCTGCGGGCGGCGCGAGGACAAGCTGCGCGAGGCGCAGCAGGGGCATCCGCGCCTGCACACGAGGATCTGCGATGTGTCGAACGAGGCCGACCGCCGCTCGCTCCTCGCGTGGGCGACGGCCGAGTTCCCGAAGCTGAACGTGCTCGTCAACAACGCGGGTGTCTGGAACCCGCTGCAGATCGCCCAGGCGGGGCCCTTCGAGCGGGTTCACCAGGACATCGCCATCAACCTGGAGGCCCCGATCCACCTCTCCCAGCTCTTCGTCCAGCACCTGCACGCGCAGGAGTCCCCGGTGATCGTGCTCGTGACGTCGGGGCTCGCCTTCGTTCCGATGGCCAGCGTTCCCATCTACTGCGCGACGAAGGCGGCGCTCCATTCCTTCGCGCTCTCGATGCGCCAGCAGCTCGGCTCGGGCCCGATCACGGTCGTGGAGATAGCCCCTCCCCACGTGAACACCGACCTCGGCACGCCGGGTTCGAACGCCTCGGGGATGCCCCTGGACGAGTTCGCCGACGCCGTGATGGCCGGTCTCGCCCGGGGCGACCCCGAGATCACCTGCGGCTTCTCGACGCGGGCGAGCCGCGCCTCGCGGGTGGAACTCGATGCGCTGTTCAGGCAGCTCAACGCACCGAGACATTAGAATATCTGATGGGGGGATAAGGGACGCGCAGCGGGCGTGGCTGACTGGCAACCGCGGCCTGGCACGCCGCCGGTTTCCCCTCGGTTTTCAGAGGAAGCATAAGTATTCCTAACGCTGCGGGAGACAGGGAACGCCCCGGGCTTATGTCGGACCGAACACGTTGACATCGGGGGTCGGCCCAGCACGTTTGGAACTCCCAAAATGGTCTTGCCCGCTACCACCCCAACCCCTGGGGCCGGCCCAGAATTATCCAAAGAGAGACGCGCCGTTAACGACGTGGTCATCCGCCTTGCGGGCGATTCGCAGGACGGGATCCAGACGATCGGCGGCTTCCTCGCGCGCCTCGCCGGGCGCTCCGACCAGGAGGTCATGACCTACATGACGATCCCGTCGACGATATCCGGGGGCCCCTCCATCTTCCAGGTGCGGATGGGCAACGGCGACATCCTGTCCTCGGGCGACCAGGCCGACGTGCTCGTCGCCTTCTACCAGCACAGCTACGAGAGCCACGTCAACTCGCTGCGGCCGGGCGGCGTCCTGATCTTCGACAGCGACCACGTCGTGCCCAACGCGGAGGACCGCCGTTTCAGGGCCGTCGGGATCCCGATCACGGGGGCGACGGTCGAGGCCGTGGGCGGCTCGTCGAAGGACAAGGGCAAGAACCTCTTCGTGCTGGGGCTGCTTGCGCGGATCTTCAGCCTGGACGTTGCCAAGATCGGGGGGCTCATCTCGGAGCGCTTCGGGGGGAAGTCCGAGGACATCGTGCGCAACGCGATGCTCGCCTTCGACGCGGGATATGCGACGCCGGCGGACAACCTTCGCGACTGCCTCTTCCGCTTCGAGGCGCCGGCCAGCGCGAGCGGCCGGCCGCAGGTCACGACCGACGGGAACCTGGCCCTCACCTACGGGCTCATCGCCGCGGGCGTGCGCCACGGCGCGGGCTACCCGATCACGCCCTGGTCGACCGTCATGGAGACGCTCCGCTCCGAGCTGGGCAAGTACGGCGGGATCTTCGTCCAGGCCGAGGACGAGCTGGCGGCGGTCGGCTACGCGCTCGGCTTCGCCTATTCGGGGCACCTCGCGGTGACCGGAAGCTCGGGCCCGGGTCTCTCGCTGAAGATGGAGGCCCTCGGCTGGGCGGTCATGGCCGAGATGCCGCTCATCGTGATCAACGTGCAGCGGGGAGGGCCGAGCACCGGGCTTCCGACGAACGTCGAGCAGAGCGACCTCATGCAGGCGATCTACGGGAGCCACGGGGACGCGCCCCGCGTCGTCCTGGCCCCGAAGGACGTCGAGGACTGCTTCTACGTCGCCCTCGAGGCGGGCCGGATCGCGCGCGAGTACAGCACCCCCGTCCTCATCCT
>CAYQOH010000323.1:0-3251 GCA_964419075.1 uncultured Opitutaceae bacterium
GCGGGCTCCTCATGTACGGCATCCCGAACATGAAGCTCGACAAGAAGGAGGTCGTGCTGCGGCGCATCCGCCTCATGGAGGAGTCGGGGATCAAGTTCATCTGCAACGCCAACGTGGGCGACAACGTCGAGCCCCAGATCTTCCAGAGGGAGTTTGACGCGACCGTGATCTGCACGGGGGCGACCCAGCCGCGCAACCTGCCGATCGAGGGCCGGGACCTGAAGGGCGTCCACTTCGCGATGGAGTACCTCTCGGCGAACACGGCGGCCGTCCTCGAGGGCGACGCCGGCAAGGCGCGGATCCACGGGCGTGACAAGGACGTGGTCGTGATCGGCGGCGGCGACACCGGGACCGACTGCGTCGGCACCGCGATGCGCCACGGATGCAAGAGCCTCGTCCAGATCGAGATCCTCCCCCAGCCGCCGCTCGAGCGCGCCGGCGACAACCCGTGGCCCGAGTGGCCCAAGGTCTACAAGATGGACTACGGCCAGGAGGAGGCGGCCGCGAGGTTCGGCGCCGACCCCCGGGTCTACCTCACCACCGTCAAGAAGTTCGGGGCCGACGCCGAGGGCCGCGTGAAGGACATCGTCACCGTCCAGGTGAAGTGGGACCGCAACGACAGGGGGCAGTTCATCCCGGTCGAGCAGGCCGGCACCGAAAAGGTGATCCCGGCGCAGCTGGTGCTCCTCGCGATGGGGTTCCTTGGGCCCGAGCAGGCGCTGCTCAAGGAGATCGGCGTCGCGTGCGATGCGCGCAGCAACGTCAGGGCCGAGTACGGGGAGTATTCGACAAGCATTCCCGGGGTGTTCGCGGCAGGCGACTGCCGCCGCGGCCAGAGCCTCGTCGTCTGGGCCATCAATGAGGGCCGCGGCGCCGCGCGCGAGTGCGACCGCTACCTGATGGGCCAGACCGACCTGCCCTAGGCGGCGGGTGGATCGCGCCGTGGGTCCGGCGCGAGGTTTTCGATGAACTCCGGGTGGTCGATCCTCATCGCTCGCCACGCGTTCCGCTCCGCACGGGACTCGGGCCGCGCGCCACGGGCCTCATTCCACCGACACGACGCGCTGGAGAACCGGCCCGAGGCGGTCCGCGATCTGGACCAAGTCCCCCACCCGCCGGCCCACGAGCTGCCGGCCGAGGGGCGACGCCCCGGTCACCACCGTGGCGGCCGAGTCCCCGTCGCGGGCCTCGAGTCCTCCGGACTGGGGACCCACGAGGAAGGCGGTCACACCACCCTTTGACTCGAGCGTCACCAGGGCCCCGGCCGCAATCTCATCCCCGGGACCGAACACCCTGAGCGTGAGCGTCTTCCACGCCGCGATCGCTCCGGCGATCTCGGACGCGAGCTTGGCCTGACCGGCCGCAAGGTAGGCGGCGCTCTGGCTGCGCATGTCGTACTTGTCCTCGGCCCGGCTCTCCTCGTCCGTCGCCTCCTCCCGCGAGTCAAGCGCCGCCCCGGTCTGAAGGGCGAGCTCGGCCTCGAGCTGGGATATGATCGAGCGCGTAAGGGCAACCTTGTCCATGGTGAGTTCATGGGTATACCCGGATGTTCCCGATGCCGTCAAAGCCCATCCCCGGATCCACGGGGGAGGTCCTCACCTGCCTCCCGTCGCCCTACGCCGCCCACCCCGGGACGGGGCTCCTGTACCTGCCCCGGTTCATCGCGAAGTGCAAGTACGTGAAGGAGCACGGCGCGCTGCCCGCGAGCTACGCGAAGAACTTCAAGCGGGGGCTCGACCGGTTCCTGTGCCTGCACCTGGGGATCGACCCGTCCGCCGTCGAGCAGGTCGTCCGCTCCTCCGCCGGCGACGAGGAGATCGAGCGCGGCCTCAAGCGGCTCCTGCCCGCCGACGTGCGCGCCGCAAAATGGAACCGGGACCTGGTCCAGAAGGGAATGACGGCCGCGGGCCGCGAGTTCCTCAAGGAGGCCCTGACGGCGATGGGCTGCGCGGACAGGGCCGACGACATCAAGAGCGTGCCCGACCTGATCGACTTCGACGAGGGGAGGATCGAGTGATCAAGGGCCAGAAGGTCGTCTGCGTGAACGACACCTTCAGCGAGTTCGTGAAGGCGGTCTACCGGCAGCTCCCGGTCAAGGGGAAGACCTACACCATCCGGGAGGTGTTCCTCGGGCGCGAGAAGATCGTGAGGGGCGGCGATTCCGCGACCGTCGGGCTCCTCCTCGAGGAGCTCGTCAACCCCCCGGACCCCTTCCACGTCGGCAAGCAGGAGCTCGGGTTCTCGTCCGAGCGGTTCGCGCCGCTCGAGGAGCTTCCGCCCGAGGAGGCGGAGGCCGGCGAGGAGATCGGGGCCGGAAAGTCCGGCTACTGGATGAACTGACGGCCGTTCATTCCTCGACCACGACCGTGAGCGTGCACGCCGCGGCGGGAATCGCCTCCGCCGCGTTCGGGCGCACCAGGAAGAAGCGCAGGACGCTCCTGCCGGGCTTCAGCGCGTAGAACGAGACGGCGGTCGTCGGCCCCGAGGCCGGGGCGGCCGCAGCCGGCACCACCCGGAGGGGCCCCATCTGCTCCAGGACCCGGGTGTTGTTCGAACCGATCACCCACGCGAGGTCCGTCCATGCCTCGGGCCCCGGCAGGACCACGCGGATCGCGGACACGAGCGGAATCGTCACGCCCTGCGCGGCGCGGTCGGGCGAAAGCGCGACGGTCTGCGTCGTCCTGGGGATCCGGTTGGGGTTGCTGTCGCATCCGGGCGCGAGGCCGAGGAGCGCGGCCGAGCAGAGGAGGAGGGAAAGCCGTGTCGCGGTCATCTGACGTGCGGGACAAGTTCGGAGAGCGCGGGCCGGCCCACGTGGCGGCGGATGGACTCGAGGTTCTCCCGCACGAGGGCCCCCATCGACTCGCAGCTCCGGTATTCCTGGCGTCCGTAGTGCTCGGCCAGCGACTCCCTCAGCTGGTGCACCTTCTCCGGCGGGGATATCGGGTCGCGCTCCATGTCGTCAAGGAGAAGGCCCAGACGGCTGGCTGCAAGCTCGGCGCGCTGGAGCATGAGCGTGTGCTCCTCGCGGAGGTACTGGTTTGCGGTCTCGACGTGGAGGACCTTGATGCAGTAGAGGGCGAACGCGGCGTTCTCCTTGAAGAACTGGGGCCTGTAGAAGTTGCGCCGCCCGTTGTAGCTCTGCTGGTCGAAGTCCATCGCCCGGATGCGCACCTGGACGTCCTCGAAGTCCGGCGTGACGACGAACACGAAGTTGTAGGAGCGCATGTCGCCGAGGAGCCTCACGAAGC
>CAYQOH010000324.1:0-3241 GCA_964419075.1 uncultured Opitutaceae bacterium
CGATTGGTTTCGGGCCGCCGATCTTCTCCTGGAAGTCGGCCAGCGGGACCCGCTACCAGGTCGCCTGGTTCCCCCTGGGAGGCTTCGTCCTGCTACCGCAGATCGCGGACCTGGGGCCTCTTGAGGGCGAAAGTGAGGCTGATCCCGACAAGCTGGCCCCGGTCTCCTACTCCACAAAGATGCTCGTCTTCGCGGCGGGCGCGGCCTTCAACATCCTCTTCGCGTTCCTTCTGGCGTGCGTGATCCACAAGATCGGCCAGCCGGAGACCAACGAGTCTACAAGCACGCAGATCGGCTATGTCACGCGCACGATCGACCTGTCCGACGGGACGAAGGTCACGAGCCCCGCCATGGAGGCCGGACTTCGCGTGGGCGACATCGTCAAGGCGATCGACGGGATCCCGGTCTCGGACTGGGGAGAGCTCAACGACACCCTCGTGATGGGCTCCGGCCGCGATGCTGGCGGGAACCCCTCGACCGTCTTCACCCTCGAGCGCCAGGGAAAGCGCATGAACGTCACCGTCCACCCCCGGCTTTCCGGTGAGGACCGCTGGCGCCGCGTCGGCATCATGCCGGGGTACGACCTCATCGTGGACCGCGTTCCGAAGGGAACGGCGATGGAGAAGGCCGGCATCCTCCACGGCGACCGCATCGTCTCGGTCAACGGGCTGCCGGTCATGAACCTCAACGGGCTGGCCGAGGAGCTCGATCTGGAGCCCCAGAAGCCCGCACGGGTCGGGGCCCTGCGCGCCGGACGCGAGATCGACCTGGTCGTTCCGCCGCGGGTGGGCGGCCTGCAGATCGGCGACATCGAGTTCTCCGCCGGCTACCATATGGCCTACCCGTCGCCCTTCACGCAGATCGCCCAGCCCCTGGTGATGTCGCTGCGCACCGTGTGGGGGCTCTTCAATCCGCGCTCCGACATCGGCCTGTCCAAGGTGTCCGGCCCGGTGGGCATCGTCCACATCTTCCACTCGGCCGCGGAGGCCGGAATCCGTTACGTCCTCAGGTTCACGATCCTCATCAACGTCAGCTTCGCGGTGCTCAACCTCCTCCCGATACCCGTCCTGGACGGCGGCCAGATGCTGTTCGCGACCGTTGGGCGGCTGCGCGGCAGGGCGCTGCCGATCAACTTCATCGCGGCCACCCAGAGCGTCTTCATGGTGCTGCTGCTCTCGATGGTGCTCTACATCAGCTTCTTTGACGTGCGCCGCTGGAGCCGGGACGTAAGGGAGAGCCGCCCGCAGGTGCAGGCCGCGCCCGCGAAACCCTGACGCCCCCGGCATGGCCTACTGCGTCTCGCGGTTCCAGACCGTGCGCCGGCCCACCCGCGAGGTCCTGGTGGGCGGAGTGGGCGTCGGCGGGTCCAACCCGATCCGGATCCAGTCGATGACGACCAGCGACACCCAGGATGTCGCGGCCACCGTCCGGCAGTCCGTCGCCCTCGCCGAGGTCGGCTGCGAGATCGTCCGGGTCACCGCCCCGAACGTCCAGGCCGCCCGCTGCCTGCGGGACATCCGCGCGGGGCTGAGCGCCGCCGGATGGGGCGCCGTGCCGCTCGTCGCCGACATCCATTTTCTCCCTCAGGCCGCGATGGAGGCCGTGGAGCATGTCGAGAAGGTCCGGGTCAACCCGGGCAACTACGCCGACAAGAAGCGCTTCGCCGTGCGCGACTACAGCGACGCGGACTACGAGCGCGAGCTGCAGCGCCTCCACGAGGCGTTCTCGCCGCTCGTGATGCGGAGCAAGGAGCTCGGCCGCTCGATGCGGATCGGCACCAACCACGGCTCCCTGAGCGACCGGATCATGAACCGGTATGGGGACACTCCCCTCGGGATGGTGGAGAGCGCGCTGGAATTCCTGAGGATCGCCGAGTCGCACGGGTTCCGGGACATCATCCTATCGATGAAGTCCTCCAACCCGAAGGTCATGATCGAGGCCTACCGCCTCCTGGTGGAGCGCATGGACGGCGAGGACATGCACTATCCCCTGCATCTCGGCGTCACCGAGGCGGGCGACGGCGAGGACGGGCGGATCAAGGGGTCGATCGGGATCGGCTCGCTCCTGCTGGACGGCCTGGGCGACACGATCCGCGTCTCGCTCACCGAGGACAGTGTCTATGAGATCCCCGTAGCCCGGGCGATCGCCGACAAGGCGATGAGCCTCTGGCGGGGCGCGGCCCCCGCGGGCCCCGCGGCCGACTCGATCGACCCGTACCACTTCGAGCGTCGCGCCGCCGCGGCCCTCGAGCTCGGCGCCGCACCGGTCGGCCCGGGGCAGCCGCCGAGGGTCATCGTGCGGGTCCCGGCGGCCGCCGCCGCCGCCGCCGCGCTCGTGGAGCTCGCCTCGCCCCGCCTGAAGGACACCCCCGCCGAGGGGCTCCTTGTGCCCGTCGGGGAACCGGCCGACCTCGAGACGCTTCGCCGGTGCCTCGCCGCCGCCCCCAAGGCCCCCGCGTTCCTTGTGCTGGAGCTGGCCCCCGGCCTTCTCCCCGAGCACGTGGAGCCGTTCCTCGCGGCGGCGGGCATCCCCGGTGTCCTCATGCGGCGGTTTGCCGACGGGGCGCAGCTCGCCGTCTGGGCGAGCCTCGCCCGCAGAACCGGGAGCTTCGTGGCCGTGGACGCGACGCCCGGGGAGCTTGAGGGCCTCGCGAGCGACGTGAAGGCCGCGGGAGACGGCCGGATCATCGTCACGTGCTCGGGCGTTTCTCCCGCCGGCGGGGACCACGCGGTCGGGGCCTACCGCAGGATAGTAGAGATCCTAAGCCACGCGAGAAGCCCCGCTCCAATCTGGATCCGCAACACCGCGGGGACCAGCGTCAAGGCGGACGGCAGCTTCCTCTCGCGCCTGATCGAGGCGAGCATCCTGACGGGCAGCCTCCTCTGCGACGGCGTCGGGGACCTCGTGAGCATCGAGACCGAGGCCGACCCCGCCCGATCGGCACGCCTCGCGTACAACGTCCTGCAGGGGGCAGGCGCGCGGGTTTCTAAAGCGGAGTTCGTCGCGTGCCCGAGCTGCGGGCGGACGCTGTTCGACCTGCAGACGACCACCCAGCGCATCCGGGCCCAGACCGCGCACCTGAAGGGCGTGAAGATCGCGATCATGGGATGCATCGTCAACGGACCCGGGGAAATGGCGGACGCCGACTTCGGCTACGTCGGGGGCGCGCCCGGAAAGATCAACCTCTACGTCGGCAAGCAGTGCGTGCAGTACAACATCCCGCAGGCGGAGGCCGACGCGC
>CAYQOH010000325.1:0-3235 GCA_964419075.1 uncultured Opitutaceae bacterium
AACAGGACTGGTACGGACAGCGGATCCGCTGGTTCAAGGCCCTGCGGCGCGCCGTCCCTCTCAACGAGGGGTTCTTCCCGCTGGGCTCATGGACTCAACCCGGTGACGCCACTTGGGACGGATTTGCGCGTTTGGGCCGCCAGGGCGAGGGTCTGGTCGTCCTATTCAGAAACGGTTCTGGCGCAAAGAGCGTGGACGTGCAATTGCCCGTGTTTCCCGATGGGGAATTCTCGGTGCGCTCGGAAGTGAGCGGCCAGGCGTTGGGGAAGTTCTCCGGCTCCCAGTTTCGTGCGGGCATCGAGTTTCCGCTCCCGGAGAAATCCCAGGTGGAGATTCTGGAGATCCGGAAGTGACCCTGGGTGTGACGTTCCAATAGGTTGTTCCCTTCCAAAGGGGGCGGATGCTGGTGGTGGTGTAACACCCACCCCCGATCCACCTGCCGAGTGGGACGCCACACGAATGCCAAGTTAACGGCTCGGGGACGGGTGGAGATGGTGCTGCGGGTGGCGGCCGCAGGGGGAGCCCAGGGACCGTGGCGGACGCCTTTGAGGTGGAAATATGGGGAGTGCTGCCGCATCCTTGGCGGCATCGTCCCGAACCCCAATGAACAAGCTCCTTCAACTCCTCATGACCTTCTCCTTGCTTGGCGCCGCCGTCGGCGCCGACGCACCCGTCCCGGCCCCGGGCCCTAGGATCAATCTCCTCGTGATCTCAAAGACGGCCGGCTACCGGCATCAGGTGATCCCAACGGCGATCAAGGCCCTGGTGGAGATCGCCCAGGAGGCCAAGTGGGGTGTCACCGCGACCGAGGACACGTCGCTCGTCACCCCGGAATTCCTGGGGCACTTCGACGTCGTCGTCTTCCTGATGACCACGAAGACCATCTTCACCGCGGAGCAGAAGGCCGCGATTGAGGCGTTTGTGAAGGGCGGCAAGGGCCTCCTCGCGATCCACACGGGCGCCGACACCGAGTACGACTGGCCATGGTACAACCGCCAGCTCGGCGCCAAGTTCCTCGGACACCCCCCGGCACAGAAGGCGAGGCTGGTGATCGAGGACCGGAGCCATCCGGCAACGAGCATCTTTCCCTTGGCGGAGTGGATCACTACCGATGAATGGTACAGCTTCGACCGGGATCCCCGTCCGGACGTGCACGTGCTGATCTCGGTCGACGAGTCGACCTATAACGTTGATGACAACCGGTGGTTCGCCGGCGTGAAGCAGCGGATGGGGGACCATCCCCTCGTATGGTACACCCAGCGCGAGAAGGGCAGGGTCTTCCAGACCGCGCTGGGCCACACCGAGGAGATGTGGGCCGATCCCCTGTACCGGGCGCACCTGAAGGGCGCGATCGAATGGACCGCGGGGCTCAAGTGAGCCGGGGCCGCTCCCTGACTCGGCGACCGTAGACCGTGCCCCGCCGCGCGGGACTGGAGCTCGCCGGCGCCCCGCGGGCGCCGGTTCAGGGACGAATCCGATGCGTGGCGACCGGGTCACGCCCTGATTCACCCAGGTGGCTGGCACGGCCCCTGCTAACAGGGGAGCGTGACTATCGCAAAAGACGATGCCATGGACGAGGAGCTTGATCGGACGTACCTGAGCCTGCTTCTTAACTTGGGGGGCGCCTTGAGCGAGCGGGGCGTCTACATCCTGACGCCACCGCCAGAGGACGACCCCGAGTGACGCGTCTGAAAGGTGCCCGCCGTGCTTCCCGGCTGCCGCACCCTGCTCGGTGAACAGAAGGACGCGGTTCGTCAGCGGAAATCTGTTTGCGAGCCGCTCGGGGCGGCCCTAGGGAAGCGATACCGACAGCTGCGGAGCAGGATCGGGCACCTTGGAACCCAACCACCCAGACCCCGGCGGACGCAGCGCCGCATGGCGCGCGATCGGCCTATTCGTGCTCATCACGGTCGCCCTCAGTGCGGCATTTGAATCGCTGATGGCCCGCATGGGCGCGATGACCCACATCCTGGTCACGGGCGTGATGTGGTGCCCGGGCGTGGCCGCGATGCTGTCCTGCGTCCTGCTGGGGCGCGATGTCCGGGCCCTGCACTGGCGGTGGCCTCCGGCGAAATGGATCCTGGCCGCGTGGCTGCTTCCCGTGGGCTATGGGCTCGCGGTCTACCTGCCAGTCTGGCTGTTTTCGCTTGGCGGGTCTCGGTTCGGAAACTCCGACACGCTCGCCCTGTGGTCGCAGGATGTGCTTGGCAAGGGCCCGACCCGCCTTGGCGGCGCGATATTCGAACTCTCGCTGCTGGCAACCCTTGGCGTGATCACGGCGGCGGCAAACGCCCTGGGCGAGGAGATTGGATGGCGCGGCTTCCTGGTGTGGGAATTGCGCAAGGTGATGCCCTTCTGGCTGGTGGGCGTTGGCTCCGGCCTCTTCTGGGCGGTGTGGCACTACCCCGGCATCCTCATGACCGACTACAGCGCGGGAGAGGGAAGCCGCTGGCTTCAGGTCGTGTTCTTCACCGCCTCCCTTGCGTCGACGGGGGTCGTCTTCGCGTACTTCGCCTTCAGGACGAACAGCCTCTGGCCTGCCGTGGTCCTTCACGCCAGCCACAATTGTCTCTTCCAGCGCGTCTACACGCCGCTGACCGTCAAGGGCCCGGGGACACATCTCTACATCGACGAATTCGGCTGCCTGCTGCCGGCCGCGAGCCTCGTCTTGGCGGTGTATTTCTACCGGCGGGCCCGGGCGGAGGGCTTCGCCTGAAACCCCCGAAGGCGATCGTTCCACGTGCAGGTTCCCGCAGACGTCTCAACCTGCGCTTACGGGGCGCGCCTCCTTGTCCGCGACGGGTACTGCCGCCGCCTCACGGCGCTCCCGACGGGGGGGGAGCTGGAGAGCGCCCACCCCTGTGACCACGAACTCGAGAATCCTGGCGGGCCTGCTGGCGGTCGCCATGGCCGCGGCAACCCCGAGCCATACCGCGGAGAACCGGACGGCCGCTCCGAAGACGACGTGAAGTTATCGAAGGCGGGCCTCGGCGTGCCGGCGGGCGCGCTCCAGCCTCCCTTGAAGGGGGCTTTCCGCGGAGCGAAACGCGTGGCGCGGCGACGGATTATGTTGGCCGGACGCGCATTTGTGAAAGCCCCGGAGGGCGCTCCCGATTCTTGGAGACTGCATCAACTCCCTTTCCAATAAGGGGTTGCTTTACACTCTTTTCATGGGAGCGGCGGCGCAAATGGGGTTGCGGCGAGTCTTGCTCACTGTTTTAAGCGTGCCATGGCA
>CAYQOH010000326.1:0-3214 GCA_964419075.1 uncultured Opitutaceae bacterium
CCCTCGAACTCCCGCGCGACGATCCCGGACGACCCGGACACGTGGTTCGGATTCGAGCAGGAGTACTTCTTCTGGAAGGACGGCGCGCCGCTCGGGTTCCCTGAGGGTGGCTTCCCTTCGCCGCAGGGCCCCTACTACACGGGCGTGGGCTTCAAGAACGTCGGGCCGATCGCCCGCAAGCTCGTGGAGGAGCACATCGACACCTGCCTCGCCGCGGGGATCAACCTCGAGGGCATCAACGCTGAGGTCGCGAAGGGCCAGTGGGAGTTTCAGATCTTCGGCAAGGGCTCCAAGAGCGCCGCCGACCAGATGTGGGTCGCCCGCTACATCCTGACCCGCCTCTGCGAACCCTACGGCGTCGACATTGAGTGGCGCTGCAAGCCGGTGCTCGCACCCTTCAACCAGCCCCTGGACTGGAACGGCTCCGGCATGCACTGCAACTTCTCGACGAAGTTCATGCGCGAGGTCGGCGGAAAGGCCTACTTCGAGAAGCTTATGGCGGCGTTCAACCAGTACCGCGACGAGCACATCGCCGTGTACGGACCGGAGAACCACCTGCGGCTCACCGGCCTGCACGAGACGCAGTCGATCGACAAGTTCAACTACGGCCTGGCGGACCGCGGCGCCTCGGTGCGCATCCCGCACAGCTTCGTCAACAACAACTACAAGGGCTACCTCGAGGATCGCCGTCCGAATTCGGCCGCCGACCCGTACCTGGTGGCCGGCCGGATCGTGAAGACGATCCAGTTGGTGCCGACGCCCTGAACCTAGGCCGCTTCGACGCTTCGACGGCGCCATCCCGCGGGATGGCGCCGTTTTTTTGTTCGCGATTCGCGGGGGCGGCCGCGCAATCTGACTCGGCGGAGCGAGCGCCCGCCTTCCAGAAATGCCCGATCCTTCAACACCCGTCCGCGCCTCGGCCTGGGAGTGGGCGCGGGTCGTCCTCCTGTCGGCGAACCTCCTGTGGACGACGCTCTGCCTGGGCGGGTTCCTCCCGGGCACGCGGGTTGCGATGGTGGCGCTCACGGCCGCGCTCCTCGCGGTGCACCTCGCCGATCCCCTTCGCGGCACCCGCGCGCATCCGGCCGGCTGGCTCTTCGCGCCGTTCCTTGTCTATGCGGCGGCCAATGTGGCCTGGGTGACCCCGGTCCGCTGGCTCGGGTGGATTGACTGGCTCAACTGGGCGCAGACCGCCGCGGTGTTCTGGATCGTGCTCAATGGCGTGGAGAGCTGGTCCTGCCGGCGCGCGATCTGGATCGTCGTTGTCGGGCTCGGGGTCGCGTCCGCGGCCCTTGCGGGCTACCAGCATTTCGTGAACCCGAAGTGGATCATGCTCGGGCGCACGCAGGCCGACCAGTTCATCGGCCGCTCCTCGGGTCCCTTCGGGATCCCGAACAGCCTGGGGGTCTTCATGGCGCTCCTGATCCCGCCCGTGGGCGCGCAGGCATTCGGGCCGGGAAGGACCCGCGCCGTTCGGGCGCTCTGCCTGGTGGCCCTCGCGGTGCTCGCCGCCGGCTTTGTCCTCGCCGTGAGCCGCGGCGCGTGGCTTGCCCTCGCGGCGGCGTTCGCGCTAAGGCCCTTCCTTTCCCGGGGCCGGAGCCTGGGCCGCCGGCTCGCCGGCGCCGCCATCGCGATCGGGGCCGCCGCCGCCGCCGTCGCCGTCCTCTATTTCTCGTTTCCGCTGATGCGCGTGCGGGCCGACCAGCTTGTGAGGGACGCCGGCGAGCACTCGCGGCCCATCCTTTGGCGGGGCGCGTGGGGTATCTTCCGGGAGCACAGGATCCTGGGAAGCGGCGCGGCGAGCTTCGACGCGCTCTTCGAGTCCTACAGGCCCGAGGGATTCCGCGACCAGCCCGTCTACGCCCACAGCGACTACCTGAACACGCTCTCCGACTACGGCGCCGTGGGCTTTGTCCTTCTCTTTGGCGCCGCGGGGCTGGTCGCGTGGAAATGCAGGGGCGCCCGGGGTCTCGCCGGGGCGGCGTTCACCGGGCTCCTGGCCTTCGCGCTCCACCTGCTGGTCGACTTCCACCTGAAGATCCCGGCGCTTGCGATGCTCTTTGCGACGATCGCGGCGTTGGTGACGGCAGACGCCTGGCACGTGCGGCGGACGCCCAGGCCCGGCGGGTCGGCGGCCCGGCGGCTTGCCCGTGGCGCCGCGCTCCTGGCCGCGGCCGGGGCGCTCGTGATGACGGCGTTCTGGGCAGAGCCAAAGTACCGTGCGGAGGAAGGCAGAAGGGCGGCCCGCGAGTCGATCGACAAGATGGCCAAGGCGGGAACCGACGTCTCCGGCGAAGGGCCCACGTTGGCGGCCCTCCGGGTGTCGTTGGACCACGCACTGGCCCTCGACCCGCAAAACGCCCAGGCATGGGCCGACCGCGCGTACGCGGATTCCCTGTGGGCGCTCGCAGTCCCCAAGCAGACCGTCGCCCTGGGCGTGAAGGTCGAGAAAGAGGCGGCTCGAGCCGTGGACCTCTGCCCCGTCATCGCCGAGTTCTGGATCCGCCGGGGCACCGGCCTCGACATGCAGTACCGCTGGATAGAGGGCGGGGACTGTTTTGTGAAGGCTCTGCAACTTGCGCCGGGACGGGCAGATGTCTGGTATTATCAGGCCTACCACCTGAGCCTTGCCTCGACTGAAACCGGCCCGGCCCTTGCGGCTTCTGAACTCTGCTTGCGTCTTGACCCCGGCTTCCTTCTTGCACAAGCATTGCGTCAACGATTGGGGGCCGGGCTCAAACAACCACCCTAAGCGCTACTTCCATGCTAAATAAGATCCTGTTAGCCACAATCTTGGGGGTTTTTGTCGGGTTTATGCCCGCCGGAGCCCAGACGACCCCAACCGCACCCGCCAGGATAAAGGGCTCGATTGTCGCCGCCCGCGTTCAGGGCCACGTCGAAGCGGTTTCAAATACCAACGGCACGAAGGTGCTTCTTCACGATGGGGACAAGGTTTCCGACCAGACTACCGTCACGACGGCTCCCGGAGCCAATGTCATCCTGGCTTTCTCGAATGGCGCCACGGTCAATGTCGCCGGCGATTCGAACCTCAATATCGAGGAGTTCGAGCAGGACCCCTTTGCCGCCGACGTGAAGCTGTCGGAACTCAAGCAGGAGCCCGGCACCTCCACGACGAAGCTCAGCCTCACGAAGGGCGAGCTGGTGGGCAAGGTGGTCCACCTGAACGTGGACCGCGGTTCCGAGTTCACGGTGC
>CAYQOH010000327.1:0-3202 GCA_964419075.1 uncultured Opitutaceae bacterium
CCATGTTCTTGATCAGGTGGCGGACCTCGTTCTTCTGGTTCGGGTCAAGGCCGTCCGTAGGCTCGTCGAGGATCAGCACCGGCGGGTCGTGAAGGAGCGCCTGCGCGAAGCCGACGCGCTGCTTGTAGCCCTTGGACAGCGTGTCGATCGTCTGCCTGCGCACCGTGACCAGGTGGGTGAGCGTGACCGCGCGGTCGACATGCGCCCGGCGCGTCGCCGCGTCGCGGAAGCCCCGGACCTCGGCGATGAACCCCAGGAACTCCTCCACCGTCATCTCCGGGTACGCCGGTGCGTTCTCGGGCAGGTAGCCCAGCTTGCGCTTGACGGCCACCGGATCCTTCATGACGTCAATCCCGTCCACCAAGGCCGTCCCCGAGTCGGGCCTCACGAAGCCCGTTATCATCTTCATGGTCGTTGACTTACCGGCCCCGTTGGGCCCCAGGAAACCCAGGATCTCGCCTCGCCTGACCGAAAAGCTCACGCCGTCAACCGCGCGCTTTGAGCCATAGGTTTTTACCAGGGCTTTGACGTCTATCATATCGTGTGGGGGAGAGGAAAGGGAAGCTGAGGTCCCGTGAGAAACGGATAACAACTCATTAGTTCCCTCATCCTTTCAAGCTGATTTTTTGTCATCGGCTTGCGGTTGCGCCCGCTCCCGCTCGGTCTTGAGCCTGAGCTGCCCGCAGGCCGCCGCGATGTCGTGGCCCTTTTCGCGACGCAGCGTCACGGACACCCCCGCCTTCTCGAGGACGCGGGCGAACGCGGCCTGCCGCGCGGCGTCGGGGCGCGCCCACGGCAGGCCCTCCACCGTGTTGTACGGGATCAGGTTCACGTGGGCGTGCAGGTCGAGCGCGATGTCGCGCAGGCGCCGGGCCTGGTCGTCGGAGTCGTTGACGTCCGCGATCAGGATGAACTCGAGGGTCACCATCCGGCCGTGGCGCTCGGTGAAGGCCTTGACCGCGGGCAGGAGCCTCGCGAGCGGGTACGCCCTGTTGACGGGCATGATCCTCGTCCTCACCTCGTCGGTGGCGCCGTGGAGGGAGACCGCCAGCCTGAACCCCAGGGGCTCGTCGGCCAGCCGGAGGATCTTGGGGACCAGCCCGCTCGTGGAGACCGTGATCCTGCGGGCCCCGAAGCCGAGGCCCCACTCGGCATTGACGATCGTGAGCGCCCGGATGAGGGCGTCGTAGTTGGCGAGCGGCTCGCCCATGCCCATGACGACGATGTTGTCGAACGACGCCAGCTCGGCGCGGGCCCTGGGCGTGCGCGCGTCCTCGGCGTAGCACACCTGCAGGAGCTGGGCCACGATCTCGCCCGCGCCCATGTCCCGCTTGAGGCCCGCCAGGCCGCTCGCGCAGAACACGCAGCCCATGGCGCAGCCGACCTGGGTCGAGATGCAGATGGTCTTTCGGGAGTGGTCGAGGCCGACGCCGTCCTGGGGGGCGCGGATGATGACCGTCTCGATGAGCGAGCCGTCCCCGAGCTCGAGGAGCAGCTTGTCCGTCACGTCGGCCGAGTGACGGTTGAGGACGAGGGCCGCGGGCATGAGCGTGTACGTGGCGTCGAGCCACGCGCGCAGGCCCTTGGGCAGGTTCGTCATCTCCTCCCAGGAGCGGGCGCGCTTCTTGTAGAGCCAGTCGAGGACCTGCCGCGCGCGGAACGGCTTCTCGCCGCGCTCGCCGAGCGAGGCGGTCAGGCTCTCGAGCGTCTCGCCCGTGAGCGGGCGCTTCGCCGCTTCAGACGTCATCTTTTGGCCTGATCGCCCGGTTGAGCGCGCTCACGATCGCCTTGATCGACGCCAGCTCGATGTTCGTGTCGATCCCGGCACCGAAGAACGCGGCGCCGCGCTCCACCTTGATCTGGATGTAGCTGACGGCCTTCGCCTCGGCTCCCGCGCCGAGCGAGTGCTCCGAGTAGTTGACGACGTCGAACTTCGGGAGCCCGGCGGAGCCGAGCGCCCGGACGAACGCGTCGATCGGGCCGTTGCCGGCGCCGGTGATCGACCGCGGCTTCCCGTCGAAAACGATGCGCGCCTCGCACTTCACGGTGGAGTCGCGCTCGGTGGTCTTGAAGTGCTCGAGCGCCACGGGCGCCTTCCGCTCGAGGTACTCGCGCTGGAAGGCGTCCCGGATGTCCGCCGAGGTGAGCTCGGTGCCCTTCCTGTCGGCGAGGTCGTTCACGACGCGGCCGATCTCCTTGTGCATGAGCTTCGGCAGCTGGTAGCCGAACTCGTGCTCCAGGACGTAGGCGACGCCGCCCTTGCCCGACTGGGAGTTGATCCGGATGATCGCCCGGTAGCTGCGGCCGACGTCGGCGGGGTCGATCGGGATGTAGAGGACGTCCCAGGGCTTCCCGGCCTTCTGGTGCGCGAGCGACTTCTTGATGGCGTCCTGGTGCGAGCCGCTGAACGCGGTGAACACGAGCTCGCCCGCGTAGGGCTGGCGGGGCGGCACCTCGAGCCGGGTGCAGCGCTCGTAGACGTCCCGGATCGCGTTCAGGTCGCTGAAGTCGAGGCCCGGATGTATCCCGTGGGTGTAGAGGTTGAGCGCCACCGTGACGATGTCCAGGTTCCCGGTCCTCTCGCCGTTGCCGAAGAGGGTCCCCTCGACCCGGTCGGCGCCCGCCAGGAGGGCGAGTTCGGTCGCGGCCACCCCCGTGCCCCGGTCGTTGTGGGTGTGCAGCGAGACGAGGGTCGAGTCGCGCCGCGTCAGGTGCGTGCACATCCACTCGATCTGGTCGGCGTGGACGTTGGGCGTCGCGTACTCGACCGTGGCCGGCAGGTTGAGGATGATCTTCTGCGCCGGGGTCGGGCCCCACACGTCGGACACCGCCTCGCAGATCTCGAGCGCAAACTCGAGCTCGGTGCTGGTGAAGCTCTCCGGGGAGTACTCCAGGCGCAAGTGGGTCCCCGCCTCGACGAGCGCGCGGCTCTCGCGCTTGAGCTGGCCGACCGACCGGACCGGGATCTGGACGATCTCCTCCTTCGGCAGGTTGAAGACGTACTCGCGCTGCTTGGGCGACGTCGAGTTGTAGAGGTGGAAGATGACGGACTTCGCGCCGCGCACCGACTCCAGGGTGCGCGTGATCAGGTCCTCGCGGCACTGGCAGAGGACCTGGATCGCGACATCGCCGGGGATGCGGTTCTCGTCGATCAGGCGCCTCGTGAAGTCGAACTCGATCTGGGAGGCCGAGGGGAACCCGA
>CAYQOH010000328.1:0-3176 GCA_964419075.1 uncultured Opitutaceae bacterium
TGAGCGCGACCACACCCGCGACAAAGACGAATCCCATGAGGCAGCCCACCGCCGCGGTGGCGAACAGCGCGCCCATTTGGAACTGCGAGCTGTAGACGATGGTGAGGAAGCCGAGGCCGCCCTGCCCTCCCGCGGAGTTGCCGGCGATGTAGTCGCCCACGATGGCCCCTATCGGCGCAAGCGTGGCGCCGATCTTCAGCCCGGTGAAGAAATAGGGCAGCGCCGCGGGCACCCGCAGCAGGAAGATCTCCTGCAGCTTCGAGGCTTTGCACATGCGGAAGAAGTCGACGAGGTTCCGGTCGGTGGAGATGAGCCCCTGGGTCGTGTTCACCACCATGGGAAAGAAGCAGATCAGGAAGGTGATGATCGTGACGCTCCTTAGGCCCGGCCCGACCCAGAGGACCAGGATCGGGGCGATGACGATGATCGGCGTCATCTGCAAGATCATGAGGTAGGGGTAGAAGCTGGCCCGCACCAGGGCCGAGAGGGACAGGAAGAGCGCAATCCCAAAGCTCAGGGCGACAGCCAGCCCGAACCCGAGAACGGCCCCGCTGCCCGTGGAGAGCGCCGCGCTCCAGAGGGTCGGCCCCTTCTCGGCGAACGCCTGAGCCACCTCGCGCGGGGACGGCAAGAGGAACCGGTGGTCGGCGCTCAGGCTGAGGCACACGATAATCCAGGCGACGATCATGCCGACGCCCGTCGCGACCGGCAGGAGATTGCGGGCGAGTCGGGAGAATCTGGACCCTGCGCCGGGTGCGCTCATGCCTTCAGGCGCTCGACCGAGCGCAGGATCTTCGAGACCTCCGCCACAAGTCTCTGGTAGGGCCCGGATTCCCGGGTCTCCTCCGTCCTCGGGTAGGGGAAGTCGACCCGGATCTCGTCGTGCAGCCGCCCCGGGTTGGCGGAAAACACCAGGATCCGGTTGGAGAGGAAGACCGCCTCGGCGACCGAATGCGTGACGAAGAACGCCGTCCAGGCGAGCTGCTGGCGTATGGCAAGGAGCTCCTCGTTGAGGTGGTCGCGCGTCATCTCGTCCAGGGCGCCGAACGGCTCATCGAGGAGCATGATCCTCGGCGAGACGCTCAGGGCCCGGGCGATCGAGACCCGCATCTTCTGGCCCCCGGAGAGCTGCCGGGGGTAGTAGTTCATCCGGTCGCCAAGCCTCACCAGCTCGAGCGAGCGCCGCGCGGTCTCGGTGCGCGTGGCAGCCGCAGTTCGGTGCAGGCGCATGGGCACCTCGACGTTCTGCGAGACGGTGAGCCAGGGAAGGAGCGTCGGCTCCTGGAAGACGAAGGCGAGCCTCTCGACGGCCTTCGAAGGCTCCATCCCGTCGACGACGATGCGGCCCGCCGAGGCCGGGTTAAGGCCGGAGATGAGCCTCAGAATCGTCGATTTCCCGCACCCGCTCGGGCCGATCAGCGTCACGAAGTCCCCCCTCTCGGCGGTGAAGCTGATGTTGTCGAGCACAAGGGGGCCGTCGCCGTAGCGCTTCTCGACGGCCCTCAGCTCGACGATGGGCGTCTGGGCGTCAGGCCTCATGGGCCGGCGGGTTGCGGGGCGAAGGGGTTGACCGCGTACGTCTTCATCTTCCCGGGGTTGAGCAGCGCGGCCGGGTCGACGTCCGCCTTGAATGCGCGCTTGTCGGCGATGTTCGGGTGGCGCCCCCCCTCCTCAAGGTGGACGGTGTGGGGGTTGGCGATGAACACGCCGATCTCCTCGCAGAAGCGGATGATCTCGGCCAGCCGCTCCTCCGACTTGAAGAAGACGAGCGGGATCCCGCCGACCACCACCTCGTCCGCGTTGTTGAGGACCGCGTTGCCCCGCATCATCTTCGCGTTGCCCGCGGTCCACTCCAGGTGGAGGAGGATCTCGCCGGGAAAGCGCGCCCTGAGCTGCGCGAACTGCTCCCTGAAGTTGGTCCCGAACCCCGCCTGTATGTAGGTGATCGAGGGATCGCTCTTGATCGCCCAGAGGGTCGTGTGGTTCCAGGTGTAGTCCGTGATGAACGGGGGCTTCGGCGGATCGGTGAGCGGCCTCCGGTAGACGCAGTCGATCCCCGCCGCCGCCGCGCTTGCGACGGCCTCGTCCGCCTGGGCCCGGTCCAGCAGCAGGAAGGAGATGGAGTCTCCGGGGCGCAGGTGCTTCGCGAGCGGCTTGAAGTACGAGGGGACCGGCCACTCGAACTGCGTCACGAGCCGCTTGCGCCAGTCAAGGCGGCGTGCGGCCCCATCCGTCCAGCCAAGCAGCCTGTCCCAGTCGGCCGCGCTCAGGATGAGCTGGTCGTAGTCCACCTTCGGGGCAAGCCGCATCTCAACCTCGACGAGGAGGCCGGTCGTCCCGTACGTGTGCAGCGCCTTGAGGCTCTGCGCCTCCTCGAGGCGCACCAGCCGGGGCGTCTCCTCGCAGGTGAGGATCGTCAGGGACTTGATGTTGCCGGGGGCGTTAATCCCCCCCCACGTTATCGAGCCGATGCCGCCGGAGCCCCCGCACAGGAACCCGCCCATCGTGCTCTTCACCCACGTCGAGGGCATGCAGCGCAGCTCCCAGCCGCTCTTTCGCGCCTCGGACTCGATCGTGCCGAGCCGAGCCCCCGCCTCGACGCGGGCCACGCCGCCGTCAAGCGAGAGGATCCGGTCCATCCGCGAGAAATCGATGACGACACCCCCGTAGAGGGGCACGCACTGCCCGTAGTTGCCCGTCCCCGCGCCCCTGGGCACGACCGGGGCGCGGGCGCGCCAGCAGGCCGAGGCCACCGCACGAAGCTCGTCCAGCCCTCCCGGGCGCACCGCCAGGTCGGCCCGCTTCTCGTCAAGCTGGCGCTTGAGCACCGGCGAATACCAGTAGAAGTCCTTCGAGAGCGCCTCGAGGGTGTCGCCGGAATCAACGAGGTTGTCCGCGCCAACGATGGCGCGGAGGGTCTGCTTCAGTTCTTCCGTCGGGACGGTCATCGGGCGCGGTGTGAGGGATGCGGGTTCGGCTGCGAGGGGTCGTTTTGTTCGCGGGAATTGTCAACTCGGTCTTTGCGATTGACCGGCGCGCATTTCACCCGCGAGGACGCGTTCCCCTCCCGTGCCCTGGTGCCGGCTACCGCGGTCCATAGGCGAGGAGGGCCTTCGCCCACTGCTTCCTGATGATTCCCTGAAGGACCTTCGCGTCGGCCCAGCTGTTGGGCAGCT
>CAYQOH010000329.1:0-3163 GCA_964419075.1 uncultured Opitutaceae bacterium
CCCTACATGGGTTTCAACCTTATCCCCCTCTCCGTCATCCCCGAGATCCGGATCACCGACAAGGGCCTTGTCACGGTTCCCGGGATGCGGATCTTGCCCCTCTTCGAGCCCGCGTGATCCCGCGCGCCCCGGCCCCGGTCCGGCGCGCCAAAAAACGTTCGGAATCCGCGGGGCGATGTGGTTCTCTCGGCGCCCCGATGACGTTCAATTTTGACACGCCGCCCAGCCGGCTCGGCACCGACTCCCAGAAGTGGCAGAAGTACGAGGGCCGGGACGTGCTGCCCATGTGGGTCGCCGACATGGACTTCGAGGCCGCTCCCGCGATCGTCGAGGCGCTCCAGCGCCGCGCGGCGCACGGGATCTTCGGCTACGCCCGGCCCGTCGCGTCGACGGTCGACGCGGTACGCGGAGCGCTCGCCGCCCGGTACCGCTGGCAGGTCGACCCGTCGTGGATTGTCTGGCTGCCCGGGCTCGTGTGCGGCCTGAACGTCGCGTCGCGCGCGTTCGCCGAGGCCGGGGACGAGGTCCTGAGCCTATCGCCGATCTACCCGCCCTTCACGACCGCACCGCGGAACTCCGGCCGGGTGCCGAGGAGCATCCCGCTCGCGCTCGATTCCCGCGCGGGGCGCTGGGAGATCGACTGGGACGCCCTCGAGAGGGCCGTCAGCCCCCGTACCCGGGTCTTCCTGCTCTGCCACCCCCACAACCCGGTCGCCCGCGTGTGGGGCCGCGAGGAGCTCGCGAAGACCGCCGATTTCTGCGAACGCCACGGCCTCGTGCTCGTCTCGGACGAGATCCACTGCGATCTCCTCCTCGAGCCCGGCGCCGCGCACGAGCCCGCCGCGGTCGCCGCCCCAAAAATGGCCGCCCGGACCGTCACCCTCATGGCCCCGAGCAAGACGTTCAACGTCCCGGGCCTCGGGGCGTCGTTCGCCGTCATCCCCGACCCGGCCCTGCGCACGCGGTTCGCGAAGGCCGCGGCCGGCATCGTCGCGGAGGTCAATGTCTTCGGGTATGTCGCGTGCGAGGCCGCGTACCGCGACGGCGAGCCGTGGCGCCAGGCGCTCCTGGCCTACCTCCGCGGCAACCGCGACTTCCTCGCGCAGGCCGTGGCCCGGGAGCTCCCGGGCGTCGTCATCGAGGCGCCCATCGAGGCGACCTATCTCGCCTGGCTCAACGTGTCGGCGCTCGGTCTTCCGAACCCGGTGAAGCATTTCGAGGCCGGCGGTGTCGGCTTGAGCGACGGCGTCCCGTTCGGCGCCACCCCGGGTAGCCACGTAAGGATCAATTTCGGATGCCCCAGGGCGACGCTCGCCCGCGGGATCGAGCGGATGAAGGCCGCGTTGCGCGCGCGATGACCCCGGCCGGGGCCCCGGCCGGGACGCTGCTCGTCCGCAACGCGGACGTCCTCGTCACGATGGACGGCCGGCGCAGGGAGATCCGCGGAGGGGGCCTCTTCGCACAGGGCAACACGATCACGGCGGTCGGGTCTTCCTCCGAACTCCCTCAGTCGGCGGACCGCGTGCTCGACCTCGCCGGCCACGCCGTCGTGCCCGGGCTCGTCAACACCCACCACCACATGTTCCAGAGCCTCACGCGGGCGGTCCCCGCGGCCCAGGACGCCGGGCTGTTCGGCTGGCTCGAGGCGCTCTACCCGATCTGGGCGCGGATGACGCCCGAGATGCTGCGGGTCTCGTCGCTGACGGCGATGGCCGAGCTCATCCTGTCGGGGTGCACGACGTCCAGCGACCACCTTTACCTCTTCCCGAACGGCTGCCGCCTCGAGGACACCCTCCAGTCGGCCGCCGAGATCGGCATCCGGTTCCACGCCACGCGCGGCAGCATGAGCGTCGGACGGAGCCGAGGAGGGCTCCCGCCCGACAGTCTGGTCGAGGACGAGGCCGGCATCCTCGCCGACACGCAGCGCGTGATCGAGGCCCACCACGATGCCGCCCGCCTGTCCATGCTCAGGATCGGCGTGGCCCCGTGCTCGCCGTTCTCGGTCAGCAGGGACCTCATGCGGGAGTCCGCGAGCCTCGCCCGCTCCCTCGGGGTCTCGCTCCACACCCACCTTGCCGAGAACGACAACGACGTCGCCTACAGTCGCGAGCAGTTTGGGGCGACGCCGGCGGAGTACGCCGAGGGGCTGGGTTGGGTCGGCCCGGACGTGTGGCACGCGCACTGCGTGAAGCTGGACGACGCCGGGATCGAGCTCTTCGCGCGGACCGGGACGGGCGTCGCCCACTGCCCGTGCTCCAACATGCGCCTCGGGTCGGGCACCGCCCCGGTACGGCGCATGGTCGCAAGGAACGTGCACGTGGGGCTCGGCGTCGACGGGTCGGCGTCGAACGACGCCGGAAGCATGATCGCCGAGGCGCGCCAGGCGCTGCTCCTGCAGCGGGTCGGCCTCGGCCCCTCGGCCATGACGGCGCGCCAGGCGCTTGAGCTGGCGACGATCGGGGGCGCGCGCGTCCTCGGGCGCGACGACATTGGCGCGCTCGCCCCGGGAATGGCGGCGGATTTCGCGGCCTTCGACCTGCGCGGGGTCGGAACCGCGGGCGGGCTCCACGACCCGGTCGCGGCGCTCGTCTTCTGCGCGCCCGAGCGCGCGTCGTGGGTGGTCATCAACGGCCGGGCCGTGGTCGAGGACGGGCGCCTGCGCCCGGTCGACCTCCCGTCCGTCATCGAGCGCCACAACCGCCTGTCCCGCAGGCTCGTCGCGGGCTGAGGGGGAACGCGCCAATTGCCGGTTGCGGCCGGATCGCGGCGGCGCATCGTGCGGGAACGGCCATGCGCATCCAACAGATCGAGATCGACTCGAATCTCTTCCTCTCGCCGCTGGCCGGCTACACGAACCTTCCGATGCGGATGACTTTGCGCGAGCTCGGTGGGCTCGGATGGGCCACGACCGACCTCGTCAACGCCCGCTCGCTGATTGAGCGCAATCCCACCGCGCTCAAGCTCGTCGAGTCATGCGCGGGGGACCGGCCCCTCTCCATCCAGCTTTTCGGGAGCAAGCCCGACGAGATGCGCGACGCCGCCGTGATCTGCCAGGACATCGGCGCGCAGGCGGTCGACATCAACATGGGCTGCCCGGTGAAGAAGGTCACCAAGATCGGCGGGGGCTCGGCGATGATGACCGAGCTGTCGCGGACGGCGGACC
>CAYQOH010000330.1:0-3155 GCA_964419075.1 uncultured Opitutaceae bacterium
TTGAGAAATAACCAAAAAGGTTGGCCATGATCGCTGGGTTGCGGGGGCTGGTTGTCGGTGGCGTTGCCGCCGACGGAATCGAATGGCCTGCGCAGGCGCCTGTCAACGAAGGAAATACGCCGGTTAAGGTTGACGGAGCGGGCCTACCGAAGCGATTTTGCGGCTGAGCCACGGCCATGCACGGAATCCTGTTCATCCAAGACCTGGCGGTGATTCTCGTCGTTGCCGGCGCGGTGGGCTGGCTGTGCCAGAGGATCGGGCTTTCGGTCGTCGTCGGGTTCCTGGCGGCCGGGATCCTGGTCGGCCCGGGGATGCCGTATCTGGCCCTCGTCTCCGACGTGGGCCGGATCGAGGCCCTGGCGCAGGTGGGCCTTGTCTTCCTCATGTTCTCGATCGGGCTGCGCCTGAGCCTGCGCAAGCTCAAACGCCTCGGGCTGCCGCTCCTGGCGGCCGTGTTCGGCAGCGCGATCGCCATGTACTACCTGTCGCGGCTCCTGGCGGCCGCGCTCGGCTGGAACTCGACCGAGGGGCTGTTCCTCGCCGGGATGCTCATGATCTCCTCGTCCTCGATCATCGGGAAGATCCTCCACGAGACCGGCCTCAACCACGAGCGGGCGGGCCAGCTCGCCACCGGCGTGTCCGTGCTCGAGGACATCGTCGCCGTCGTCATGCTGGCCGTCCTCGGTTCGGTCGTGCAGCTCGGCGGTGCGGGCGCGAGCCGCGCCGCGGAGGTGGGGGTAAGCCTGCTGCACCTGGGCGCGTTCATCGCGATGATCGGCGTGGCCGGGCTCATCATCGTCCCGTGGTTCCTGAAGCGGATGAGCATCTCGATGAACGATGAGCTCCAGACCCTCGGCCTGGCGGCCCTCCTCTTCGGCCTGTCCATCTTTGCGCAGAAGGCCGGGTACTCGGTGGCGCTCGGGGCCTTCATGCTCGGGATCATCGTGGCCGAGACCCCGCACCGCCACCAGGTCGAGCGCACCTTCGAGGGGATGCGCGACGTGTTCAGCGCCGTCTTCTTCGTGGCCATGGGGATGCAGATCGACGTCCACGAGCTTGCGCACTCGGCGGGGCTCATCGCCGGCGTCGCCGCGTTCACGCTCGTCTCCCGGCCGCTCGCGGTCAGCGCCGGCCTCTCGATGATAGGCATCCCCCCTCGGGACGGCCTCAGGGCGGGGATCATGGCCGCGCCGATCGGCGAGTTCTCCTTCGTGATCGCCCAGCTCGGCGTCGGCGCCGCGGTCGTGCCCGCGCGGTTCTACCCGCTCGCGGTTGGCGTGTCGCTCCTAACGACGCTCGTGACGCCGTTCGCGGCGCGCGCCTCCGAGCGCACGGTGTCGACCCTCATGGAACGGCTGCCGGCGTGGCTCGCCGACTGGCTGCGCTACTACCAGGACTGGCTCGAGCGCTTCATGCGTCAGCGCAAGCGCAACCTGGTCTGGCAGCTCAGCCGCAAGCGCTTCGCGCAGATCGGGGTCGAGATGCTCTTCGTGAGCGGCGTCCTGGTCTTCTCGCGCGAGCTCTACACGGCCGTCGAGGACTGGCTCGGCAAGGACTGGATGTTCCCGAACGGGGCGCAGCTCGGCTTCTGGATGCTGCTGGCGATCGCGGTGGTCGCCCCGCTGGTCGCGATCTGGCGCAACTGCTCGGCCCTGGCGCTCCTGTTCGCCCAGGTCTCGACGTCCCACCACCCCCGCGGCAGGCAGCTGGCCCCGGTGATCGAGGCGGGCCTGAAGGCCGTCGTGGCGGCATTCCTCGCCGTGTGGCTGATCGCCGTCGTCCCGGCGGAGGACACGGCCCGCTGGCTGTTGCTCGCGAGCGCGCTGATGGCGGTCGTGGCCGCGTTCCTCTTGCGCCGCAGGCTCATCTACTGGCACTGCGTCCTCGAGGTGGAGCTCAAGAACGTGATCGACACGTCCGAGTCGAAGCTCACCTCGACGACGGCGCCATGGCTCGGCCGCCACCCCGACTGGGACCTGCACATGATCGACTGCGTCCTGCCGGACCTGGCCGACTGCCAGGGACGGACCATCGCCGAGCTCGACCTGAGGGCGCGGTTCGGCTGCTCGGTCGTGGGGATCGAGCGGCAGGGCTTCATGATCCCGCTGCCGCCTCCGGGCTCCGTGCTCTATCCCCGGGACAAGGTGCTCCTCATGGGGACGAACGAGCAGGTAAACCGCGGCCGCGCGTTCCTGAGCGCGGTCTCCGGGGCCCCCGACACGGACTCGCTCTTCGAGGAGGTGCGCATGGAGGCGATCGAGGTCCCGGACTGGAGCAGCGCAAGCGGCCGCACGATCGGCGAGATCTCCCCCGCGCAGAACCACGGGGTCCAGATCGCGGGCATCCGCAGGGGCCACGCAAAGATCCTAAACCCCGGCGCCACCGAGGTGCTCCTGCCGGCCGACGAGCTCCTCGTCCTGGGGACGCCCGGTAAGATCCGCGAATTCCGCGGGTGGCTCACCGAGAACCCCGCGCCCGACGAATGAACGCCCCCGGCCCTAATTGGTGCCGTGGCTCCCCGTCGTGTCGGGCTTCTTGAGCTCCTCCTTGGCCTGCGCCGCGGGCTCGTCCTCCTTGGCGGCCTTCTTGAACTCCTTGATCGACTGCCCGAGGCCCTTCGCGAGCTGGGGGAGCTTGGTCCCGCCGAAAAGCAGCAGCAGGACGAGGAGAATCAGTACCCACTCGCCGCCACCCGTGGGGATCAATCCTGCCAACTGGACATTGAAGGGTGTCATTGCGGCAATCTAGGCCCGGTTTCCCCCTACGCAAGAGCGTTCCGCTGCGCTACGAACGCGGCGGGCGCAGCGAGGCGGCGACCTTGAGCAGGTTCTGCGCGTTGTCGATCTGCTCGGCGTCGAAGAAGCCGTGCAGCTGGCGGATGCGCGTCGGGTGGCGCATCTTGCGCAGCGCCTTCGCCTCGATCTGGCGGATGCGCTCACGGGTGACCTTGAACTGCTTGCCGACCTCCTCGAGAGTCCTGCTGTAGCCGTCCACCAGGCCGAACCGCAGCGAAAGCACGCGCCGCTCGCGCTCGGTGAGCGTGTCCAGGACGTCGATGATCTTCTCGCGGAGCAGCGAGTACGCGGTCATGTCGTACGGATTCTCCGCCGACTTGTCCTCGATGAAGTCGCCGAAGGAGGTGTCGTCGCCGTCGC
>CAYQOH010000331.1:0-3154 GCA_964419075.1 uncultured Opitutaceae bacterium
ACGTGCGAGGCGTGGAGGTCCCACTTCGCGAACACCTCCTCGATCTCGCGCTCGCGGCCCCTCGCAACGATCACGAGCATCCGCTCCTGCGACTCCGAGAGCATGATCTCGTAGGAGTTCATGCCGGGCTCGCGCTGGGGAACGCGGTCGAGCTCGATCTCGATCCCCGACCCCCCGCGGCTCGCGGTCTCGCATGTCGAGCACGTGAGGCCGGCCGCGCCCATGTCCTGGATCCCGACGACGAGCCCCGGGACGGCCATCATCTCGAGGCAGGCCTCGATCAGCAGTTTCTCCATGAAGGGGTCGCCCTTCTGCACGGCCGGCCGATCCGACGTGCTCTCGGCGCTGAGCTCCTTCGAGGCGAAGGAGGCCCCCCCGAGGCCGTCGCGCCCCGTCGCCGCGCCAACGTAGTAGACGGGATTGCCGAGGCCCGTGGCCTTCCCGCGGCGGATCTGGTCGTGCCGGAGCGTACCGAGGCAGAGCGCGTTCACGAGCGGGTTCCCCTCGTACGAACGGTCGAAGTAGACGTCCCCGGCGACGGTAGGCACGCCGACGCAGTTGCCGTAGTGCGCGATGCCCGCCACGACGCCCCGCAGGAGCCGCCGGGTCGCCGGGGTCTCAAGCTCCCCGAAGCGAAGCGAGTTCGTAAGGAGGACGGGCCGCGCGCCCATCGTGAAGATGTCCCGGATGATCCCCCCGACGCCCGTGGCCGCGCCCTCGAACGGCTCGATGGCGCTCGGGTGGTTATGGGACTCGATCTTGAAGGCAATCGCCCAGCCGTCGCCCACGTCGATGATGCCCGCGTTCTCCTCGCCCGCCTTCACGAGCACCCGGCCGAAGTGCTCGGTCGCCCCCCGCTTCTCGGTCGGGAATCCCTTCAGGAGCGGCCTCGTGTTCTTGTAGGAGCAGTGCTCCGACCACATCACCGAGAAGATCCCGAGCTCCGTCAGCGTCGGGTCCCCCCCAAGATGCCGGCGGATCTGCTCGTACTCCTCCGGGAGCAGCCCGTGCTTCTTGACCAGCTCGGGGGTGATGGGCTGGTTGAGGACCGGGTCCGGGTTGGGCGGAAGCACGGATCGCTTCATGCCGACTTCCGGAGCACCCCGGGGAACCGCACCGACAGGACCGCCCGCGCGACGGCCAGGCCGTCGGTGCTGGGATGAAACCTCTCGAAGGCGCGGTCCGGATGGGGCATCATGCCAAAGACGTTGCCCGCCTCGTTGCGGACGCCCGCGATCCCGTCCAGGGAGCCGTTGGGGTTGTCCACGTACCGCAGGAGGACCTGGTGGTTCGCCTCGAGCCTCGCCTTGCCCTCCTCGTCGATCCGGTAGTTGCCCTCTCCGTGCCCGATCGGCAGGCGAATCCGCCTGCCGAGCGTGCGCGGGTTGAGGGCCGGACCGGCGTCCTCCACCACGAGCTCGCACGTCAGGCAGCGGTATTCGAGCGAGTTGTTGCGGATGAGGGCGCCCGGAAGCAGGCCCGCCTCGCACAGGATCTGGAAGCCGTTGCAGATGCCGAGGACAAGTCCCCCCTTCTCGGCGAACTCGCGGACGGCGCCCATGACCGGCGAGAATCGAGCGATCGCGCCGCACCGCAGGTAGTCGCCGTAGGCAAAGCCCCCGGGGACCACGACGAGGTCGGTCTCGCCGAGCCCCGTCTCCTTGTGCCAGACAAACCGGGTGGGCAGCCCGAGGCCGCTCGCGAAGAGCTGAAACGCGTCCTGGTCGCAATTCGAGCCGGGGAACTGCAGCACCGCGATGTTCATGGCGCCATGCTCAGCTGCCCTGGATCTCGTAGTGGTAGTCCTCGATCACCGGATTGCTCAGGAGATCGCGGCAGAGCTTGTCGAGTTGCGAGCGGAAATGCGGGGTGTCGGCGCCCTCGACGTCCAGCTCGATCACCTTGCCGACCCGGGTGCCCTTTAGCCCCGCCAGCCCGAGGCTCTCCAGGGCGTGGCCAACCGCGACTCCCTGGGGATCCAGGACGTTCCTCTTGGGTGTGACGAATACTTTGATCTTCACGGACCGTTAAAGGAAAACGATCACGCCTTGAATCCCCGAACGGTCAAGGTTTTTGGCCCACTATCCGTGTCATTTCTCCCTGTTCCGGGGGTGAAACCGGGCGTGCTCGTCCTGCAGGCGCCTTCCCCCCACCGCGGTGTAGATCTGCGTGGTCGAGATGCTCGCGTGTCCCAGCATCTCCTGGATCGAGCGCAGGTCGGCGCCCCCGGATAGGAGGTGGGTCGCGAACGAGTGGCGCAGCAGGTGGGGCTTCACCGGCTTCGTTATCCCGGCCCGCTTCGCGTGCTTCTTGACGATCGCCCACAGGGCCACCCGCGAGAGCGAGGTCCCCCGGCTGCTCAGGAAGAGCTCGCTCCTCGTGCGCGCCTTGACGAAATGGGGGCGCCCGGAGTCGATCCAGGCCCCCACGGCGTCCCGCGCCCGGGCTCCCATGGGGACGACGCGCTCCTTGGACCCCTTGCCGAAGACTCGGGCGAACCCGTTCTTCAGGTCGACCTGCTGGAGCGTGAGCGCCGCCAGTTCCGAGACCCGCAGCCCGCTCGAATAGAAGAACTCGAGGAGGGCGCGGTCGCGAAGGGAGGCCGGGTCGCCTCCGGCGGGCGAGGCGAGCAGGCGGCCGACCTCCTCGGGCGAAAGCGTGCCGGGAAGCCGCCGCACGAGCCTCGGCCCGGAAAGGAGCTCGGTGAAGTCGTCGGGCCTCAACCCCTCCCTGACCATGAACCTCGCGAACATCCTGAGCGCGGTCAGCTTGCGCGCCTGGCTGGACGGGGCGCCGCGGCTGAGCGACCGGACCCAGGCGCCGGCCTGCTCGGCGCTGACGCCGCGCCAGTCGGGCGCACCCACGCGCGCCACGAACGCGGCGCACTGCTCCAGGTCGCGCTGGTAGCCGTCCCGTGTGTTGCGGGAGAGTCCGCGCTCCAGGTCAAGGTACGCGAGGTATGCGTCGATGTCGGACGCAAATGCGCTTGCCTGCATGGGGCCGGCCGGCCCGCCTCAGTAGCGGCGGCGCGGCGGAGGAGCCGGGGAGCCGCCCTGCTCCTTCATCCGGAACGTGATCCGGGCCTTCTCAAGGTCGTACGGGCTCATCTCCATCTTCACCGTGTCCCCCGCCGCGATCTTGATGAAATTCTTCC
>CAYQOH010000332.1:0-3137 GCA_964419075.1 uncultured Opitutaceae bacterium
CGCTGCCCGGCTGGCAGATCCTGGCGGTCGCCATGTGGCTGCCGATCGTCTTCACCCTGCGCGGCATCGCGGGCTACCTGAACAGCTACCTGATCCAGGTCGCCGGGGTGCGCATCCTCGAGGCGATCCGGCTCGACTACTTCCGCAAGCTCCAGGTGCTCCCGCTCGCGTTCCTCCAGCGCCAGACGACGGGCGACATCATCTCGCGGGGCCTCGCGGACACGAACCAGCTGCAGACGACGCTCACGACCCTCGCCAACGACGGCATGAAGCAGCCGGCGACCCTCCTCTTCGCCGTGGGCTCGATCGTCTACATCACCGCCCGCCAGGAGGGCGTGGGCCTCATGCTCGCCAGCTTGGCGATCATCCCGATGTGCGTGTTCCCCATCCGCTACGTCGGCAAGCGGGTCGTCAAGCGCGCCTACCAGATGCAGACGCAGATGGGCTCGGTGACCAACAGCCTGAGCGAGAACCTCGGCGCGGCCAAGGAGGTCCGCGCGTTCGGCCTCGAGGACCGCCAGGCCGCGGCCTTCGCCGGCGAGACCTCGGCCCTGATCCGCGTCCAGATCAAGGTCGCGAAGTACGCCCAGGCCCTGACGCCGGCCATCGAGATCCTCTCGGCGTTCGGCATGGCCATCGTCTTCGTCTACGCCTACCGGGGCCACGTGAAGTTCGAGGACTTCCTCACCATCATCACGGCCGTCTACATCAGCTACGACCCGATCAAGAAGCTCGGAGCGATCAACAACGAGATGAAGCGCGGCGAGGCGGCGCTCAACCGCATCGAGGTCGTGTTCAACGAGCCGGTGACGATCCGCGACCCCGAGAACCCCGAGAAGGTCGGGAGGGTGCGCGGCGACATCGCCTTCGAGGCCGTGACGTTCGCCTACAAGTCGGAGGAGCCGGTCCTCACCGGCGTGTCGGCCTCCATCCCCTCGGGCACGGTCTGCGCGCTCGTGGGCCCGAGCGGCGCGGGCAAGACGACGTTCGCCAACCTGGTGCCGCGGTTCTTCGACGTTGACGCCGGCCGGGTGTCGATCGACGGGATCGACGTCCGCCGGATGAGGCTCTCCGACCTGCGCAGGAACATCGCGCTCGTCTCCCAGGACCCGGTGCTCTTCAACGACACGGTGCACAACAACCTGCTCCTCGGCCGCCTGGACGCCACGCCCGGCGAGGTGGTCGCGGCGGCCCGGGACGCCCACGCCGACGAGTTCATCCGGGCCTTCCCCCAGGGCTACGACACCATCGTCGGCGAGCGGGGCGCCCGGCTCTCGGGCGGCCAGAAGCAGCGCCTCGCGGTCGCGCGGGCGTTCCTGAGGAACGCCCCAATCCTGATCCTCGACGAGGCCACCTCGGCGCTCGACTCGCAGAGCGAGCAGATGATCCAGGACGCCCTGCGCAAGCTGGTCGTCGGCAAGACGGTCCTCATCATCGCCCACCGCTTCAGCACGATCCGCGACGCCTCGCTTATCCTCGTCTTCGACAAGGGGTCCATCGTGGCCACGGGCGACCATGCCCGGCTCTACTCCGCCAGCAGGCTCTACCAGACCCTCTACGACCGCCAGAGGACCGAGGCGGTCTGACGGCGGAGCCCCCCAAAGGGATGGCCTCCTTGCCGCAGCACCCGAGGGTCCTTGTCATCCGCCGCCGCTACCTGGGCGACGTCGTGCTCCTCGGCTCCCTCTTCCGGAACCTCCGGCTGCACTGGCCTGGCGCGCGCCTGGCCGCGCTGGTCGAGCCGGCGTATGAGCCGATCCTGGAGCTCAACCCCGACGTGGACGAGGTGCTCGCGCTGCCCGGGCGCCTCTCGGCCTGGCCCGGGTTCGCCTCACGGGTGCGGCGGGCCGGGTTCACCCACGTGCTCGACCTCGACAACACCGAGAAGACGGCGCTCCTCGCGCGCCTGAGCGGGGCCCCCTTCCGCGTGGCGCTCCACCACGGCGCCCACCCGGTGAGGCTCCGGGCGCTCTACTCGGTCGTCGCGCACGAGCCGGCGTCGGTGCACGAACACCGGCCCATCAGCGACTACTACCTGACGGCGCTCGGGCCCGCGGGCGTCCCCGTCGTGACCCGCGAGGTCCGGCTGATCCCGCGGGAGGCCGACGTCGCCGACTGGAGGCGCTTTGTCGGCGCCCAGGGACGCACGCTCCTCGTCCACCCCGGCAGCCGGAGCCCCTGCCGGATCTGGCCCGCCGAGCGCTTCGCCAGCGTCTGCGACCGGGTGCAGGACGAGCTCGGTGTCCAGGCCGTCCTGGTCGGGGGCCCGGCCGAACGCCCGCTCGTGGCGCAGATCCGCGCCCAGGCGAGGACCCACCTGCTCTCGATCGACGATCCCCCGAGCCTGCCGCGCTTCGCCGCGCTCGCGCGCGCGTGCACCGCGCTCCTCTGCCACGACAGCGGACCGATGCATGTCGCCGCCGCCGTCGGCACCCGGGTCGTCGCCCTCTATGGCTCGCAGAACCCCGTCCTCTTCCGGCCCCACGGGGACGGCCACACGCAGCTGGCCCCGAGCATGCCCTGCACCGCGTGCGTCGCGCCGGGCGCCTGCGTGCCGGCCGACTCCTACCGCACCTACTGTGTGCGCCGGCTGACGGTCGACGAGGTCTTTGCCGCCTTGAAGGCCACGCTGTCCCGCGCATCCTAGGCCGACCCATGCCGGACGAGCCCCACAGATTCAGCAAGGTGGCCGAGGACCTGATCGCGTCGCTGCGCCGGGTGCCGTCCGAGGACCCGAGGGGGATCCGCAGGCGGCCCTCGCGCGACTTTGTCGAGCTCGTGGACAGCCTCAGGGCCAAGCACGGGATCGGCAGGCCGACCGCCGAGCAGGAGCTGCGCGACCGCTGGCCCGAGATCGTGGGCCCGGCGAACGCCTCCTATTCCCACGCGGTGCGCATCGACGAGCGGGGCCGGCTGGTCGTCCACGCCTCCCACGCCGTCGTCCGCAACGAGCTGTTCATGAACCGAGCCGAGATCATCGAGCGGATCCGCAGGGTGCCGGGCTGCGGCTCGATCAAGCAGCTCCACCTCTCCCAGGGCTAGGGTCGGCGGGCCCCGAATTTTGGCCTTGCGCCTTCGGCCCCGGTTTTTGAAGTTATTCCCTTGCGTCAGTGGGTTCCCGACAGTTGGGGGGCCCG
>CAYQOH010000333.1:0-3104 GCA_964419075.1 uncultured Opitutaceae bacterium
CGTGGACATGGTCCAGGAGGCCCGCTCGATCGAGAAGAAGATCGAGGCGATGCAGCGGGAGATCTACTCCAACCTGACCCCGTGGCAGAAGGTGCAGCTCGCCCGCCACCCGAAGCGGCCCTACGCGCTCGATTACGTCTCGATGATCTGCAAGGGCTTCAACGAGCTTCACGGGGACCGGCAGTACAACGACGACCGCGCGCTCGTGGGCGGCACCGCCTTCTTTGACGGGCACGCGGTCATGATCGTCGCCCAGCAGAAGGGGCGCGACCCCAAGGAGAGGATCAGCCGGAATTTCGGGATGGCGCATCCCGAGGGGTACCGCAAGGCGCTCCGGATCATGAAGCTCGCCGAGAAGTTCGGGATCCCGCTCCTCTCGTTCATCGACACGCCGGGAGCCTTCCCCGGGGTCGGCTCGGAGGAGCGCCACGTCTCGGAGGCGATCGCCGTCAACCTGCGCGAGATGGCGATGCTGCGGACGCCGACGATCTCGGTCGTCGTGGGCGAGGGGGGCTCGGGCGGGGCGCTCGGGATCGGCGTCACCGACCGGGTGCTCATGTTCGAGAACAGCTACTACTCGGTGATCACGCCGGAGGGCTGCGCGGCGATCCTGTGGAAGGACGGGGCTGCGGCGCCGAGGGCCGCGGAGGCCCTGAAGGTGGACGCCGACGACCTGGAGAAGCTCGGCGCCGTGGACGAGGTGATCCCGGAGCCGCTCGGCGGGGCGCACAACGACCCGCCGCAGGCGGCGGCGACGCTCAAGTACTCCCTCCACAAGCACCTCAACGACCTGCGCGCGCTCGACATGGAGACGCTCCTCGAGACGCGCTACGAGCGCTACCGCCACATCGGCACCTACGAGGAGTCGGGGATCATCAAGTCCTGACGGCGGCCCGCGCGCCCTAGCGGCGCACCGTCCGCAGCGTGATGCTCGCGGCCCGCGCCATCGCGGGGTCGATCTCGACCAGCGCGGCGGACATGCGAACGTCCCCGGTCGCGACCTCGAAGCGCCGCGGCATCCCGTCCATGAACCTCGAGATGACCGGCGCCACCTCGCGGCCGAGCACGCTCGCGTAGGGCCCCGTCATCCCGACGTCGCACATGAACGCGGTGCCCTTCGGCAGCACGCAGGCGTCCGCGGTCGCCACGTGCGTGTGGGTCCCGAGGACCGCGGTCACGCGGCCGTCGAGGTGCCATCCGAGCGCCTGCTTCTCGGACGTCGCCTCGGCGTGGATCTCGACGACGATGGCGTCGGCCTGGCCCCGCAGCCGCTCGATCATCCGGTCGGCGCACGCGAAGGGGTCCTCCGCCTTCATATTCATGAACTGGCGCCCGAGGACCGTGAAGACGGCCACCCGGAACCCCCGCGAGGACACCACCACGTGGTCCCACCCGGGGCACGCGGCGGGAAGGTTCGCGGGCCGGCACACGCGGTCGATCTGGGCGATGTCGTTCTCCCATCCCCGCTGGTCCCAGACGTGGTCGCCGAGGGTGATCGCGTCCACGCCCGACTCGAGGAGCGAGCGCGCCAGCGCCCCGGTTATCCCGGCGCCCGCCGCCGAGTTCTCGCCGTTGGCGATGACGAAGTCGAGGCCCTCCTCCCGACGCATGCGGGGCACCCTCTCCTCGACGATCTCGCGCCCGGGCTTCCCCACGATGTCCCCGATGAAGAGCAGCTTGAGCACCCCCCTGAAATGGCCCGCGGGCGCCGGCTTCGCCAGCCTATTCCCGAGCTTGCCTCGCGCCCTGCGAAGTATTCAGATGGCGGGCTTTTTAACCCGAGCCCACCTCCATGAAGACCCGCACGTCCCCCACGCCGTTTCCAAAGGCCGAGATCGGCCGCGAAATGAAGGGCGCCGACGCCGTCGTCGAGTGCCTGATCCGCGAGGGCGTCGACGTCATCTTCGCGTACCCGGGCGGCGCCTCGCAGGAGCTGCACCAGTCGCTCGCCCGCACCGACAAGATCCGGGTCATCCTGCCGCGCCACGAGCAGGGCGGCTCGTTCGCGGCGGGGGGCTACGCGCGGGCCACGGGCAGGGTCGGCGTGTGCATGGCGACGAGCGGCCCGGGCGCGACCAACCTCGTGTCCGCGATCGCCGACGCCTACATGGACTCGATCCCGCTGGTCGCGATCACGGGCCAGGTGAAGAAGGAGTTCATCGGCAAGATGGCCTTCCAGGAGACCGACTTCTTCGGGATGACGCTGCCCGTCGTGAAGCACTCGTACCTCGTCATGGACGTGCACGAGCTGCCGCGGATCATGAAGGAGGCCTTCCACCTCGCCCGCAGCGGCCGGCCGGGTCCGGTCGTGATCGACATCCCCAAGGACGTCCAGCAGGCGAAGTTCCAGCCGGTGTTCCCCGCGTCGGTCGAGTTCCGCAACCCGATCCTCTCGGAGACCCACCGCGCGAGCGACGAGGTCCTGAACAGGGTGCTGGCCCTGGTGGCCGGCGCGAAGAAGCCCGTCATCTACGCCGGCGGCGGCATCATCTCGGCCGACGCCCACCGCGAGCTCAGGGCCTTCGCCGAGGCGACCCACATCCCGGTGGCGACGACCCTCATGGGGCTCGGCTGCTTCCCGGAGACGAACCCGCTCTCGATGCAGTGGTTCGGCATGCACGGCGCGGCCTACGGCAACTGGGCGGTCGACGAGGCCGACCTCCTGATCGTGCTCGGCGCCCGCTTTGACGACCGGATAACCGGCGACACGCGCAAGTTCGCGGCGCAGGCGACGATCGTCCACGTCGACATCGACGGGTCCGAGCACAACAAGAACAAGCGCGTGGGCCTGCCCATCGTGAGCGACGTCAAGTACGCCCTCGGGCGCCTGAACGAGCTCATCGCCGCGGCGAAGTTCGCGCCGCCCGACACCGCGCCATGGCACGCCCAGATCGCTACGTGGAAAAAGCAGCACCCGTTCAGCTTCGAGCACAGCCGGCACATCCAGCCGCAGGAGGCCGTGAAGGCGCTCTATGAGCTGACGAAGGGCGACGCGATCGTCGTGACCGGGGTCGGCCAGCACCAGATGTGGGCCGCCCAGTTCTACCGCTTCAACGAGCCGCGCCGCTACATCAGCTCGCTCGGCCTCGGGGCGATGGGCTTCG
>CAYQOH010000334.1:0-3070 GCA_964419075.1 uncultured Opitutaceae bacterium
CTGTCCAGCGCCAACTAGAAACCGACATCAGCGCCAATTAGAAACCGACACGGGAGATGAGCGGATGTAGAGCGCTATGAATAGCTTGGACGATGGCGTTTGAGGTGTTGCCTCACGTAAGGATGTTACCGGGAGAGGGTCGTTGAATCTTAAATGCGGGGGCTGGGGCGGCAGCCCCAGATAGCCCGTGCAACGCACGGGCGTAGCCTGATGAGGGACGGGGCTGGGAAAAGCAGGGGCAAGCCAGCCGAGTGGGTCACCCTTTCCAAAGCAATGGATCAGATGGGGGCGACGGCGGAGCCGTCGCGCTGGAAGAGAGGGGGGAGGCTCGGCGAAGCCGAGGGGGCCGCAGGCCCCGGGGGTGCGGGGGTCAGAAGTCGCCGGGTGCAGAGACCCCGGGCGGCAGCCAGTCGGGCCGCTGGGCTTGAAGCTTGTCGAAGCGCTGTTTGACGGTGCGGAGGGTCTCGAGCAGTCGATTGAGCTTCGCCAGTCGGCGCGGGCCGATCGGCTTGTTCAAGGTGCGCCGTTGGTCGATCTCTTCGTCCAGTTCGCCGATCTGGCCATCGAGGTCCTTCTCGCGCTGATATAGCTCTGCGAGCAGGCTTTCAATGGGAGCGCGGGACGAAGGCTGCACGCTTTGTTTCAAGGAGAAGACGGGATGCATGTCGAGTGTGAGAGCGACAAGAAGCCGCCCTGCGGGTGATCACGTCGCGGCCTGCCGCTGCTTGGCTTCCTCTTCACGGATGCTCTTTTTTCCTGGAAACTCTAGGAGGACGCAGCGGTGGACGAGCCGGTCGACGACGGCGGTGGCGGTCATGGGGTTTTTGAAGACCTTCTCCCACTCGCCGAAGGCGAGGTTGGTCGTGACGAAGACGCTGCGTTGCTTTTCGTAGCGTTCGCCGAAGAAACTGAACAGGACATCGACCTCGCCCTGGGTCAGGTCGACGTAGCCTCCGAGCTCGTCCACAATGACGACGTCGAAGCCGTTCAGCTTGGTCAGGGCCTGGACGAGCTTGAGGTCGCGCTTGGCGGCGAGGAGCCTGGCCGCGAGCTTGAAGGCCGGCACGAACAGAACCTTCATCTGATGGCGCTCGATCAACTCGCGGCCGAGGGCTGCGCAGAAGCCGGTCTTGCCTCGGCCGGGAAGGCCGATGGCGACCAGGTTGTCGCCCCGGCGCACGAAGTCGCCTGTCCGGAGCGTCGGCAACATGCGGCGGACCTTTTCGGGCATCTTCGCCTCGTCGAAGCGGGCGAAGGTCTCGGTGTTCGGGAGCCCGGAATACTTGAGCAGGCGCTCGATCTTGCGGGCGCGGCAGTCCTGCACCTCGGCTTCGGCCAGGTAATGCAGGAGCCGGCGATAGCCCCAGTTCTCGGCTTCGGCACGGGTGATCGCGCTGTCGCACTCGCGCTCCATGGCTGACAACTCAAGGGAGCGAAACAGGATGGGCAGGGCGTCGGCTTTCATGCGCTCACCTCCGTCAGGAGCGAATCGTACGCTTTGAGGTCTGGGGAAAATGGCGCGATGAGCGACGGGGCGTCCGGAGCGGCGTTCAGAAACGCGCGGACCCGGTCGGGATGCGGGAGATCTCCCGAGCGCAGGCAAGCACCGATTACCTCGGCGACCGGGGCTTCGCCCTGGAGGGCGGCGAGCTCGAGCAACTGCAGGTAGAGCACGTCCGCCGCCGCGTCGTCCGCAGCGCATAGCCGGTCGTAGGCCTGGCGGAATACCACAGTGGGAAAGAGCTCCTCGCGGTAGACATAGCCGCGAAAGGCGCCGGGTTTGCGGATAAGCCAGGTGATGACATGGCGGTAATCGATCTGGGCCTTTTGGCCCTGCAGCCGGGGCACCCGGCAGACCTCGCATCCCTCGTACGTGAAACGAATCTCGCTCTCGCCGACGTGGGCGTCGAGTTTGAGGCCGATCAGCTTGGCCGGCACGGAATACGTGCGCTTCTTTACCCGCACGGTCGAGCCGGTGCACACGGGAACGGCGATCTGTTCGCTCTCGGGGTAGCGGGTATCCGGCAGCCGCCGGAGCCGGGCAACGGCCTCGGCCACACCGACGCTGCGCAGCATGTTGGCCCCCGCGCACGCCCGGTCGAGGAAGGCCTGATAGGCGGCTTGGTCGGGAAAGTCGCTCGACCCGCGGATCGCCAGGTGGGTCTTGATCCGCCGGATCAGGTGCCGGTGCGCCGTCTCGACGTCGCCCTGCTCGTTCGGGCAGCCGATGTTGATCGTATGCGGTTCCACCTTGAGGTGCCGGCAAAAGGCGAGATAGGCCTCGTTGAAAGCGCGCTCCTCGCTGTCGCGCTTGATCGTGTGGGTCGCCGTCGAGCTGTTGTCGGTCCACAGTTCGGCTGTGATCCCACCCAAGCCCCAGAACCCGGCTTGCACGCCCATTTTGAGCGAGACGAATGACTCGGAAAAACAGATGGTCGCCCGCTGCCAGTTGCAGCATGGCACCACAAAGTGCCCGAGCAGATGCTCAAACGGAGCTCCGGCTATCGTAATCCCAAGCTCGTTCGCCCGCTTCCAGTCGAACTGCACCGCCCGGCCCGGTTCGTGCGCCTGGGGAAAGAAGACTTCTTTCGGCGGACCGTTCAGCGCCCGCCAGACCTTCACGCCGCGCTGGAACGTGCGAAGGGCGACATTGCCGGCGAGTTCCGGCTTCGAGGCCTTCAGGTGCTCCAAAAGCCCCTTCACCTCGATCTCAGGTGCAGCCTCCAAGTACCGCGCAGCCTCGGGCATGACCTGCTTCAGGGGATCCGGCCGGGTCCGGTACGTGCGGGACCCCCGCTGGTGTGTGAGCTCCTCCGGCCCGGCGTTCGCCTTCAAATAGCGAGCAGCCGTCACTCGGTGCATGTTCGCCTTCATGGCGGCGTGGCTGACCACGCCCCCGTTGTTTTGGTATTCCTTCACGAGTATCCTGTGTTGAGCGGGGGTGATCATGGGGCCTGCGTAAAGGCCCCAGCACTACCGTTCACGCAGGCCAGCGCCCACCCGAAAACCCGACACCAGTCGTGTCACGTTCTAGTTGGCACCGCTGTCGAGACTGAACTGGCGTTCTACA
>CAYQOH010000335.1:0-3062 GCA_964419075.1 uncultured Opitutaceae bacterium
CTCTCGATCAAGCCGAAGCGCATGAAGATGCCCCTGGCGACCTTCGAGGGCGCCATTCGCGTCGGCCAGGAGAAGGCGGTCATCGCCGAGGATATCACGCTCACCTTCGCCTACGTCGAAGCTGCGGTCGCCCCCGCGGCCATCAACGGCGCGTCCCAGCCTTCGCCCGAGGGCGAGAGCCCGGCGAACCCGCCCCTTCGGGTCGCGATCAACGCCTGAGATTGACCGGGTTGCGGCGTTCGCCACGATGGGCCGGGCTGCGCGCCCCTAGAAGAGCATGCCCAGAGTCTTCATCACCGGCCTCGGCTTTGTCACCAGCATCGGAAACGACGCCGCGGCGGTCGCGGGCAGCCTGCGCGAGATGCGCCACGGCTTCGAGACCTATCCCCCGTTCGACAAGCCGGAGATCACCTGCAAGGTGATCGGGACGATCAAGGGGTTCTTCACCGACTCCACGGACCCCGAGGACTGGACCTGGCCGGCGGGCTACGAGATCAAGCGCGAGACCATTCGGTCCATGGCGCCCCACGGCCTCTTCGCGCACTGCGCGTTCCTGCAGGCCGCCGCCGACGCACGCCTCGGCGAGGCGGACATCTCCAACCGGGACACGGGCCTGTTCGCGGCGTCCGGGGGCTCCCCGATGCTGACGCACTTCCACCACGAGCGGATGCTGCGGCTCGGGCCCCTGCGGTGCTCGCCCCTCGGGATCGTGGCCTCGATCGTCGGGACCCTCAATTTCAACCTGGTGGCGGCCTTCAAGATCCAGGGCGCCTCGTGCGGGTACTCCTCGGCGTGCGCCTCCTCGGCCCACGCGATCGCGTACGCCTTCGAGGAGATCTCGCTCGGCCGCCAGAAGCGGATGTTCGTCGTGGGGGGCGAGGACGGCAACCGGGACGCGATCCTTCCGTTCGCGGGGATGCGCACGCTCTCGGTCCAGACCGACCCCGCCCTCGCGTCGCGCCCCTTCGACCTCGGCCGCGACGGGTTCGTGGGGACCGGCGGGGGCGTCGTGGTGGTCCTCGAGAGCGAGGACGAGGTGGCGCGTCGCTCGGTGACGCCCTACTGCGAGCTCGCCGGGTGGGGGCAGGCGTCGGACGGCTACAACGTGGCGATCTCGCACCCGGACGGAACGGGTTCGCGCATCGCGATGGAGAACGCCCTTAAGGCGAGCGGAATCTCCGCGGCGGAGGTGGACTACGTGAACGCCCACGCCACCTCGACCCTGATCGGCGACGTGTCCGAGGCGCGGGCGCTCAGGGCCGTCTTCGGCGAGATGGGCGTGCGCCCCGCCATCAGCAGCACGAAGGCGCTGACGGGCCACGGGCTGTCCCTGGCAGGGGCGATGGAGACGGCGTTCTGCGCCCTGTCGATGCGCGAGGGCTTCATCCCGGGCTCGGCCCACATCACGCGCCTCGACCCCGCGTGCGAGGGGCTGAACATCCTGCGCGCGACGGTCAAGCAGTCCCCCCGCGTGGTGCTCAAGAACAGCAGCGGCTTCGGCGGCGCCAACGTCGCCCTCTTGATGAGGCGCGCCTGATGGGACGCACGACCCAGCTTCACGGCACCGCGTTCGTGTCCGGCGCGAGCGCCGGCCTCGGCCGCGCGTTCGCCCTCATGCTCCTCGGCGAGGGCGTGCGGGTCTGGGGAAGCTCGAGGGAGGCGTCGCGCCTCGCCGGGCTCGCGTCGGGCCACCCCGGGGCGTTCCAGCCGGTGGCCCTCGACCTCGGCGACACCGCGGGCGCCGTGCGGGCGTTCGGCGCCGCCTCGGAGGCCGCCGGGGGCTCCTTCGATCTCGTCGTGAACAACGCGGGCTACGGCGTCTTCGGGGAGTTCGCGGCGGTCGACGCCGGCGTGTGGCGCTCGCAGATCGGCGCCATGCTGGGAACGGTGCTCTCGATCAGCCACGCCGCTTTCGGGGCCATGCGGGCCCGCGGCCGGGGCTGCCTGGTCCACGTCTCGTCGCTGGCGGCCGAGTTCCCGCTTCCCTACATGAGCGGCTACAACGTCGCGAAGGCGGGCCTGTCGGCCCTGAGCGAGAGTTTGATGTTTGAATCGCGCGGGACGGCCGTAAGAGTAATCGACTTTCGCCCGGGCGACTACCGGACGGACTTCAACCGCTCCATGCACAAGGACTCCATTTCCCCAGCCACGCAGGGCGCCTGGGCCGCCCTCGAGGCGGGCCTCGCGGGGGCGCCGCCCCCGGAGAGGGCGGCGCACGACCTGCGGCGGGCGCTCCTGTCCGGGCGCGGCGGCGTCGTCCGCTCGGGCTCATTCTTCCAGGCCCGCCTTGCGCCCGCCATGGCGAGGCTCGCGCCGGCGGCCTGGGTGCGCCTCGCCACCGCCCGCTACTTCGGCCGCTGAGCGGGCCCGCTCCCTCGCATGTCCAAGATCCGCATCCTTGTCCTGACCTCGAGCACCGGCGGCGGCCACGACGCGCGGGCGGAGGCGTTCGCGGACTGGTGCTTCCAGCTCTACCGCCACGACGTCGACGTGCGCATCGAGCAGATGCTCGAGAAGTCGTCCGTCTTCAACCGGGCCGGCGTCAACTTCTACAACAAGATCCAGGCGAGCGCGCCCTGGGTGCACAAGGCGTTCTACGCGGTGGTGGAGCTCCAGAGCATCCTGAACAAGGACACGGTCTCCCTCGGCAGGCGCTACTACATCAGCGTGCTCAAGGACTACCGGCCGCACCTGGTGCTGAGCGTCCACGACTGCCTCAACCGGGGTTACTTCCAGCTGGCGCGCAAGATCCTCGGGCACGACAACGTGGCCTGCGCGACCTACTGCGGCGAGTTCTCCGGGGGGTGGGGCTACTCGCGCAACTGGATCGAGCCGAGCGTCGACATGTACTTCTCGAGGACCGCGACGGCGCAGGACTACGCGATCAAGAAGGGGATCGCGCCGGAAAAAACCCGGGTGCGCGGCTACCTCATGCACCCGCACGCCCACTTCGAGGTGATCGCGCCGCAGGAGCGCGGCGTCTTCCGCGAGGAGCGGCTCGGCCTGCGCCCCGACCTCTTCACCGTGTTCCTCGCCACGGGCGGCAACGGCGCGAACAACCA
>CAYQOH010000336.1:0-3052 GCA_964419075.1 uncultured Opitutaceae bacterium
CGGTTTGGGAAGTGCTTTCATGACGACGGTTCGCCGGCCGGGGATTCGATCGACCGCGCATGGCTCGGCGGCGCGGAGCTTGTCGTGCTGGCGGCCCAACCCATCGGAACCTTTGAGAAGCGCGTGGCTCTGGACGATTTTGTGCTGCCGAAGCTGCCGGTGAACAAGCAGCTCGAGCGGGCTCCTTTTTGGCAGTAAGCTCGCGGACCCCGTCGGCGCGGCGCGGGCCCCGCTCAAAAGAGGTGGCGCACGCGGGCGCGCCCGGTAGAGACTGGCCGCGGCATGAAGCCCCTGCGCCTAGTCGCCGACGACCTGACAGGGGCGCTTGATTCAGGCGCGCAATTTTCGCAACCCGGGCCCGGGATGCCGGTGTTCTTTGCCGCGAGGCTCCCCAAGGCGCTTCCGGAGGCCTTTGCTATCGATGGCGAGACGAGGGAACGAGGCGCGGAGCATGCGTCCGCCGTCGCGGCGCACCTCGCGAGATTCCTGGTGGGAGGAGGCGGAGCCGTTTCCTTCAAGAAGGTGGACAGCCTCCTGCGGGGCCATCCCGGCCTCGAGCTCGCCGCGACACTGCGGGCGATCCCGGTGCGGCACTGCTTGATCGCCCCCGCGTTTCCGTTCCAGGGTCGGGTTACGCGCGGCGGACTGCAGTTCGCCAGGAGCGGGGGCTCGTGGAACCGGGCAGGGGAGGACCTTGCGGCGACGCTCGCGTCAACGGGCGTGGCTGCCCGGCTGAGGCGTCCCGGGGAGCCCGTGCCTCCGGGTGTGAGCCTGTGGGACGCGGAGTCGGACGGCGACCTGAGCCGCATCGCGGACTCGGGCGCCGGGCTGGACGGGCCTGTGTTGTGGTGCGGCAGCGGGGGACTCGCCGCGGCGCTCTCCGGATCGGCGCCATCGACTGTTCACGCCTCCCGCATCGAGAGGCCGCTGCTCGGCATCTTTGGGTCGGACCACCCCGTGACGGCGGCTCAGCTCGCCGCCTGCGGCGACGTCCTCACGGTGGGCGGGCCCGGAGGCGCGGACGCGCGGGAGGTGGTGGCGCGCCTCGAGCGGCGCAGGGTTTGCCTTGTGAGCCTTGTGCCTTCCCGCGGACTTGCGCGGCCGGAGGCCGCCCGGCACATCGCCCTTGCAATCGCCGAGCTGACAGGCGGGGTGCCGCGGCCCCGCAGTGTCTTCGCGGCGGGCGGGGAGACCCTGCGCGCCCTTTGCCTGTCGCTCGGCACGGACCACCTTGCGGTCGTAGGCCAGGTGGTCCCGGGCGTGCCCGTGTCGCGCATGTCGGGGGGGCGCTGGGACGGCGTGCAGGTCATTTCCAAGTCAGGGGCCTTCGGCGACGATCGACTGCTGCTGCGGATGATTCCGGGCGCGGGGGCGGGCCAAAATGGTTCGACTCCCGCCGGAGGTTGACGTTGCCTGCCCACGTGAAACCCCACGTCGTCCCGTACGCGGTTGCGTTGCTTAGCGCCGCCTTGTGCCTCGGATCGGAATCGCCGCCGATGAAGCTCTGGCCGGGAGTCGCTCCCGGGGAAAAGGGAGGCCTCGGGCCGGAGCACGACACGACGACCGCCAAGGACAACCTCATCGCCGGCAGGCCGGTCATACGCACGGGCAATGTCGCCGACCCGACGATCACGGTGTACCGCCCCGACGCGGACAAGGACACCGGCGCCGCGGTGGTGGTGTGCCCCGGCGGGGGCTACTACATCCTTGCGTGGGACCTTGAGGGAACCGAGGTCTGCCAGTGGCTCAACTCCATCGGCGTGACGGGTGTCCTCCTAAAGTACCGCGTGCCGCGCCGCGAGGGCCAGCCGGTCTACGCCGCGCCCCTTCAGGACGCGCAGCGCGCCGTCGGCCTTGTCCGGGCGCATGCGAAGGAATGGGGCGTCGATCCTTCGCGCGTGGGCGTACTCGGGTTCTCGGCGGGAGGGCACCTGTGCGCCGCGGTCTCGGCCAACAGCGCCTCCAGATCCTATGCACCGATCGACGCCGCGGATGAGCTCAGCTGCCGCCCCGACTTCCAGATTCTCATCTATCCCGGCGGTCTGGTGAAGGAGAACAGCGGCACCGTCCTCGTCCCCGAGGTTGCCGTCGCCGCGGGTACGCCGCCGACATTCCTTGCGATGGCGCTCGATGACCCCGTCAAGGTCGAGAACGTGATCGGCTACGCGATGGCCCTGAAGGAGGCGAAGGTGCCTTTGGAGCTTCATGTCTATCCGACGGGGGGTCACGGCTACGGACTGCGGCTGACGAAGGACTTCGTGACGACCTGGCCGCAGCGGGCCGCGGACTGGATGGGGAGCCGGGGACTTCTCGAGCGCAAGTAACGCCATGAGAAGCATGAACAAGCTCCTGGTTTCCTCGCTTCTTGTCCTCGTGCCAGCGTTTGCGGTCGCGCAGGAGGGGCCACCCCCGGTGCGCCTTGCCATCGTCGGGCTGGTTCACGACCACGTGGGGGGGATGATCCCGAGCCTCACCGGCCGCAAGGACGTCCAGCTTGTCGGGATCGTCGAGCCCGACACAAAGCTTGCGGCCAGCTACGCCGGCCGCTTCCACCTCGACCCGAGTCTGTTCTTCCCGACCCTGGACGCGCTGCGGGCCACCGCGAAGGTGCAGGCGGTCGCGACGTTCACGTCGACGTTCGACCACCGCCGTGTCGTCGAGATGTGCGCGCCCCTCGGCATCGACGTCATGATGGAGAAGCCGTTCGCCATCAGCATGGGCGACGCCCGCGCGATGGCGGCCGCGGCCGCGAAGGGCGGAATCCAGCTGATCGTCAACTACGAGACCACGTGGTACCGGAGCACGCAGGGCGCGCACGCCTTCGTGGACGGGCATCGCGGCATAGGCGAGATCCGTAAGATCGTCGTCCACGACGGCCACCAAGGCCCCGCGGCGATCGGCTGCTCGCCCGCCTTCCTCGAATGGCTGACCGACCCCGTGAAGAACGGCGGCGGCGCGCTCATGGACTTTGGCTGCTACGGTGCGGACCTGGCGACATGGCTGATGGAGGGCCAGCGCCCCGTCTCGGTTTTCGCGGTGACGCAGCACCTCC
>CAYQOH010000337.1:0-3016 GCA_964419075.1 uncultured Opitutaceae bacterium
GGGCTCATCTCCATCTTCACCGTGTCCCCCGCCGCGATCTTGATGAAATTCTTCCGGAGCTTCCCGGAGATGTGCGCCAGCACGACGTGGCCCGGGCTCTTGAGCAGCTCGACCTTGAACATCGTCCCCGGGAGCACGGCCACGACCTTGCCCTCGACTTCTATCGCATCGTTGTCAGGCATCGCTGCGGCGGGTTCTCGTCCTTGGGTGCTCGGGCGTCACTGGGTTCAATAGGGGTCTGTGGGTGAACAGTCTAAAGGCGTGATTCCCCACGTATAGTCAAGGATTTACCTCGGCGGCGCGGCGCCCGCCGCCGGGCCTAGATGCCCTCGATCGTCGATCTGATGAAGTTCTTCATCTGGGCCGAAAGGTAGATCGGCTTGTAGACCACGTGGGTCGACCCGTCCTTTAGCGTCACCGTGAAGCGGTACACCCTCACGGTGTTGTCGAGCGTCAGGAGCCAATTGACGTGCTCGTCGTGGGGATTGACGGGGCTGCTCACCGCCCCCCACATGTTGTTCTTCACGAGCTTCGGGTCCTTGTCCTCGAAGATCGGCAGGATCGGCGCCTCCGTGACGTCCTCGATCGAGATCCTGGCCGGGACCGAGCCCGCCTGGAACTGCACCACGAACGTGAAGGCAAGCGTCTTGGCCTTGCCCTTCTCCTTGTCGACCTCCCATGGCGAGACCTGGAGCGACTGCACGGTCACCACGCCGTCGCCGACGGGGCCTGGGGCCGTCGTGAGGGGCAGGTCGACGACCTTGTTGTCGGCCGTGGTGACCCTGACCGATACGTCCGGTCGCACCACGCATCCGGCCACGCCGAGGAGCGCCGCCGCCAGCGCGCCAGCAAGAAAGCAGCCCCGGGGGCCCAGGATCATCGCGGGTTTCGGAAATGGGGTCATTTCAGAGGGTCGCCGACGGCTCCCCCGGCGGCAAGCTGCAACCGGGGAGCCTGCGCCGGATCGGCAGGGGGCGCATGGGAGCAGACCTCGTCATGCGCCGGCAGGCAGCCTGGCGCGGATCAGGGTCGCGCCGCCCGAGGCCCTGATGACCACGCCGAGGGGGTCCCCCTCCGCGGCGCCGCCCTCGACGGCGTCCACCGCCCTCACGCCTCCCAGTTGAAGACGCCAGCCCTTCGACGCGCCCTCGAGCACGGCCTCGACGCCGCGCCCCTTGCGCCGGACGGTGATCCTCGCCGCGGTCTTTCCGCGGAGGTCGGGAACCGTCGCCGAGGCCTCCGCACCGTCGGCCAGCGCGCACACGCGGAAGGTCACCCCCTCCGCATAGGGATAGTCCGGCCGGTCGTCGGTCGATCCGAGGGCCACAATGCGGCCAGGGCGGACATAGACCGGCATCTCCAGGAAGCCGCAGGTCTGCCGGTGCCAGCGGCCCCCCTGCCGGGCCTCCCCGGTCACGAGGTGCGTCCAGACGCCCTCCGGCAGGAAGAAGTCCACAGTCCCGTCCTCGGAGAGGACGGGCGCCACGAGCAGCGCGTCGCCCAGCATGTACTGGCGCTCAAGGGTGTCGCTCGCCGGGTCTCCGGGGAATTCGAGGATCATGGCGCGCATGACGGGGATCCCCTCCGCGTGCGCCTCCACCGCCTTCGCAAAGAGGTACGGCATCAGGCGGCACTTGAGCTTTGTGAAGAAGCGAAGGACGTCGCACGCCTCCTCGTCGTAGTTCCACGGCACGCGGTACGAGGAGCTGCCGTGGAGGCGGCTGTGCGACGACATGAGGCCGAAGGCGATCCACCGCTTGTACACGGCGATCGGCGGCGTCCCCTCGAAGCCCCCGATGTCATGGCTCCAGAAGCCGAACCCGCACAGGCCGAGCGAGAGCCCGCCCCGCAGGCTCTCCGCCATCGACTCGAACGTCGAGTGGCAGTCGCCGCCCCAGTGGACCGGGAAGCGCTGGCCCGACGCATGGGACGACCGCGCAAAGACGAGCGCCTCGCCCTTGCCGCGCTCCTGCTCGAGCAGGTCGAACACCGCCTCGTTGTAGAGGACCGCGTAGTGGTTGTGCATCTTCACCGGGTCCGAACCGTCGTGGTAGACGACGTCGGTGGGGATGCGCTCGCCAAAATCCGACTTGAACGCGTCGACGCCCATCTGCGCCAGGCGCCTCAAGTGCCCCTGGAACCAGGAGCGCGCGGCCGGGTTGGTGAAGTCGACGATCCCCATGCCCGGCTGCCACTGGTCCGTCTGCCAGACGCGCCCGTCGGCGCGCTTCAGGAGATAGCCCTTCCGGGAGGCCTCCTCGAAGATCGACGAGCGCTGGCCGATGTAGGGGTTGATCCACACGCAGATCTTGAGGCCCCGGGCGTGGAGCCGCCTCAGCATCCCGACGGGGTCGGGGAACACCCGGGAGTCCCACTGGAAGTCGCACCAGTCGAACTCGCGCATCCAGAAGCAATCGAAGTGGAACACGCTGAGGGGAAGGTCCCTGGACTTCATCCCCTCGATGAAGCTGGTGGCCGTCTTCTCGTCGTAGCTCGTGGTGAAGGAGGTGGTCAGCCACAGCCCGAACGACCACGCCGGCGGGAGGGCCGGGCGGCCCGTGAGCGCCGTCAGGCGGGAGAGGACGGCCTTGGGGTCGGGCCCGTTGATGACGAAGTACTCCAGGCTCTGCCCCTCCACGCTGAACTGGACGCGGGCGAGCTTCTCCGAGGCGACCTCGAAGGAGACCGGCCCGGTCTCGTTCACGAGGACGCCGTACCCCCGGTTCGTCATGTAGAACGGCACCGACTTGTAGGCCTGGTCGCTGCTCGTGCCCCCGTCCTTGTTCCAGTTCTCGATCACCTGGCCGTTCTTGACGAACGAGGTGAACCGCTCCCCAAGGCCGTAGACGCACTCGCCGACGCCGAGCGCCAGCTGCTCGTGGACGAAGGTGCCGTGCCCGGGCCATTCGACGTAGCCCATCGCGCGGGCGCCGCTGGCCGTGAGCGCGCGGCCCCCCGACTGGAAGGAGACACCCCACGCCTGGCCCCGGCACACGTGCGCGGAAAGCCCCCCCGA
>CAYQOH010000338.1:0-3009 GCA_964419075.1 uncultured Opitutaceae bacterium
ATCCTACCGAACCCATGACACTGAATAAAACCAAATGGCTCACGCTCCTCGGAATCGTCTCTATCGGCTCCGGATTGACGTTCGCTCAAACCGCCCCTGTCTCGGACAGCCAGGCGCTAATCAACGTTCTCATCAAGAAGGGCGTCCTGACTGACCAGGAGGCCAAGGACATCACCGCCGAGGTTTCGAAGGCCCAATCCTCCGAGGACGTGGAAACGAGCGGTGACAAATTCATCAGGAAGATTGTGCTCACGGGCCGGTTCCAGGCGCAGTATGCGGGCCTCGGTACCAGTATCGCGGGCACCTCGGCGAATCCGGTGTCGACGGAGCATTTTCTGCTCCGCCGCATGTACCTTGGGATTGCCGCCCAATTCGACGACGGGTTCAGCGGCGTCTTGAATTACGACCTCGCCAATTCGTCCTTTGACAAGGCTTACATCCAGTGGAAGGCGAACGCCCTCTTTATCGTCCAGGCCGGGTTCAACAAGGCACCCTTCGGCTACGAGGAACTCACCTCAAGCGGCGACCTCCGCGCCATCGAGCGTTCGGTGATCACCCGTTACGTCGACGAATCCAACAACGGGAGGCGCCTTGGGGCCTCCAGCTACCGCACCGGCATCTTCGTCGGTGGCAGCGAGGCCGGCTTTTTCTACAACGTCGCCCTTACAAACCCCGAACGCAACGAGTACAGCAGCGACTCCGCGACGAATTTCCCCGTCAACGGCCTGGGTGGCGTCGCAACCGCCGGCACCGGCACTACCAACTCCTTTGCCTATTACGGCACAGTGGGGTACGGCGGTACGTGGGCGTCCGGCGACCTCAAGGGAAGCTACAAGTTTGGGTATGAGACGGGATTCCTTCCGGATCAGGGCGGTCCCGGGTCAACGATAGGCACAGGACGGAACATCTATCTCAACGGTGTCTTCGGCGATGCTACGGTCGGCCCGTTCAACCTCCAGGCCGAATGGGAATCAGCCCTGGACGACTCGGGCGTATCAAGCGGCGTCAGCGCCACGCCCAAGGGTTATTGGATACAACCGGCCTACAAACTGACACCCCAATGGGAGGCGGTCGTCCGCTACAGCCATATTGACTCGGACCATCGCGGCGTAGCCATCTCTGACGTGATTCGCTCGGCGCCGAGCGGCGGCACGATGAACACGGCCAATGAGTGGTACTACGGCATCAACTACTACATAAAGGGCAATGACGTTAAGCTTCAGGCAGGCTACATCCACGGTGAATCCGACAACACGGTCAAAGGCGCCGCCGCAAAGGCGACGACCGACGGCCTGCGCAGCCAGATTCAGGTCAATTTCTGAGCCCGGCGGGACCACTGCCGGTACGGAAACCTCGGCTTAAGAGGCACCGTCTGCGCCCTGAAGGGGCCCGCAGGCGGTGTTTCTCTTTTGAGCCCCCGGGGGGCCGGCCGGGTCATTTCTCGCGCGCCTCGCGGACCTCGAGGTGCAGCGCGGAAAGCGATTCGAAAATGTCGCGCAGGAAGGCCACCAGCGCCGCCATGAGGAGTGCGATGGCCGCCAGGAAGAGCACGAGCATCAGCCCGCCCAGGTCCACCCTGAGGATGGCCCCAAGGAAGATGGTCACGACGAGGGCCGACGACACCAGCATGCTCGAGGTGGCGAACGTGAGCGAGAGCCGGACGATCTTTGCCCTCCTCCAGGTCAGCTCGAGCTGGAGCTCCAGCTGCCGCCGCTCGGCCTCCTCCGCCTGCCGCAGCTGCGAGGCATAGAGGCGCGTGCGGTCGATGATCCGCCCCATGCGGTTGGTCATCGTCAGCAGGAGCAGCCCAAGGCCGGAGATCAGGATCACGGGCGTCGTCGACGCCTGGATGATCGGAAGCAGCGAACTGGTGGGCAGCGGATCCATCGGCTGGGTACACCAAGCCCAATTGCCCGGCCGAAACAACCCCTAAAGGAGGGGCTTCCCTGGCCCGGGGACCCTCGCGACCCCCCGGGCCTAGAATGAGACATCCACCCGCTCGGTGGTGAGCAGGACCGACCTGTCGTGGGTCGCCGCCTTGTAGGCGGCCCGGATGGCGTCAATCGCCGCGCGGTTCGCCGGCGTGTCCTCGCTAAGAATCACAAGGACCTTGGAGCGCAGCCGGTTGGTTGCTTCCGCAGGGCGGTTTCGCCATTGGCCATAGGCGTCAAGGACCGTCAGGCCGTCGGGAAACCTGGGCGTGACCTCCCGGTCGAGGAAGGCGCGCCACCGGATCTCCCGGAGGTCGTCGTCGGGGGCGTCCGCGGGGCCGATCGAGAAGAAGAGCTCGCTCCTGAGCCAGTGCGCGGCTTCGGGCCGGGTCGGGTCGCCCTGCAGCGCGGGCGTGTCCGCGACGGCAAAACGGGCGGCGAAAACAAACGCGACGACACCGGCGAGGAGGACGGCTGATGGGTATTTCATGGTGGACTCGGTTGGGGAAAGGGGCGCCCTACGAAAGCCGGGCCTTCCGGGCGGAAATGATCTCGGTGTTCATCCCGGCCCAGTGCAGCCGCCCGCAATAGCGCCCGTGCTCCATCTTCACGCAGCGGTCGACGACCACGGCCATGCCGCTCCTGGCCGCCAGCTCCGCGGCCTCGATGTTGACCAGCCGGAGCTGAAGCCAGAGGGCCCCCGCCCCGATCGCCACGGCCTGCCTGGCGACCGCGAGGCACTCCGAGGCCGGCCGGAACACGTCCACAAGGTCCACCTTGCCCGGGATGCTCGCGAGGTCGGGGTACGCCTTCTCGCCGAGGATAGCGTCGGCCTTGGGGTTCACCGGGATGATGCGGTAGCCCTCCTTCTTCAGGTAGCTCGCGACGAACCAGCTCGCCCGCTGGGGGTCGGTCGAGAGCCCCACGACGGCGATCGTGCGCGCCTCGCGAAGGAGCCGCTGGATGACGAGCGGATCCTGGTAGAGGCGCTGCTCCTCAGGCGTGAGGGCCGAGTTCAGCGTGACGGCGCAGGCAAGGCCTGGTCCAGGTCCCATAGGAGGTCCTCCACGTTCTCGAG
>CAYQOH010000339.1:0-2984 GCA_964419075.1 uncultured Opitutaceae bacterium
GCCTTGTGCTCGCCGCCGGTCGCCCCGGTCGCTCCGGTCCACCCGGTCGCCCCGGACGCCCCGGACCCGCCCTTCCATCCGCCCGGCGAGCCGCCGCCGGGCACCTGCACCAGGACCTCGATGCCGTCCTTCAGGCGGTCCGCGCCGTCGACCACGATATTGTCGCCGACGGAGATGCCGGAGGCCACGGCGACGCGCTCGCCCTCCGTGTGGCCCAGCGTGACCACCTTCGCCGCTACCTTGTTGTCGGCGCCGACCACGTAGACGAACGAGCCCTGCTGCCCGCGCTCGATGGCGGACGTCGGGATCACGGTGACCCCGCGATCCACGTCCAACAGCATCCGGACCACCACGAACTGGTTCGGGAAGAGGGCCTCGTCCTTGTTGGGGAACGTCGCGCGCAGCTTGAACTGGCCGGTCGTCGTGTCGACCGTGTTGTCGATCGTCGTCAGGGTGCCGGAGGCGATCTTGGTGGATCCTGTGCGGTCGTAGGCGTCCACCGTGATCGTCGCCCCTGAGCGCAGGCGCTTCACCACCGCGGGGATGGTGTCCTCGGACAGCGGGAAGATCACCGTGATCGGGTCCACCTGGGTGAGGACGACCAGTCCGCTCGCGTCGCCGGGCGTCACGTAGTTTCCCTGGTCGACCTGCCGCAGTCCCACGCGCCCCGGAAACGGCGCCGTGATGTGGCAGTACGTCAGGTTGAGCTGCGCGTTGTCCACCGCCGCCTGGTCCGTCTTCGCCATCCCCTCGTACTGGGAGACAAGCGCCTTCTGGGCGTCGACCTGCTGCTTCGAGATCGAATCCTGCGCGGAAAGGGTCACATAGCGCTCAAGGTCGATCTGCGCCTCCTTCAGCTGCGCCTGGGCCTGCTGGAGCTGGCCCTGGGCCTGGCTGAGCGCCGCCTCATAGGGGCGGGGGTCGATGACCGCGAGCAGGTCCCCCTTGTTGACGAGCTGACCCTCCGTGAAATTGACTTGGAAGAGCTGGCCGCTGATCTGCGTGCGGATCGTTGCGATGGCGAACGGGGTCACCGTCCCGAGCCCGTTTAGGATGACATTGATGTCGGCCTTCCGGGCCGGGCGCGCCACCACCGGGATCGGGCCGTTCATCCCCGGTCCGAATCCGCCCCGCCCGCCGCGACCTGCGCCGTACTGCCGCGTCGAGGACGTGTGCGAGCGGTAGGCGATGAAGGCCACGCCGAGGATGGCGAGGACGAGCACGGCCCAGAAGATCGGGTGCCGCTTGCGTTTCTCAAGGGGGGGCTCCGGGGCCGGCGGCGGGGACGTCCTGGCAGGGGCTGCCTCGGTCGGTAAGTTACTCATGTTTTGGATGATCGTGAATCGACGGGATCGTTAAGGCGGCAACGCAGAGGTTGATCATAGGAGGTCCGCCAGAACAGACGCAAATCCCAACAAAAGGTCTCGAATAGACCCCAAAAGAAGCTCAGGCCGCGAGAGAGGCCAGGGGGGGCACCGGCACATCCAGGGATGCTGCGACGGCCCTGAGGAGCTCGGCCTCCCGGGTGAGGAGCACGCCGTCGGCGCTCACGACGTGCGCCGCCGCCACCAGGAGCCGCTGCTTGATCGGGCCGCTGGCCCCCGCCAGCTTGTCGAGCGCGGCGTCAAGCTGCGCGAGGCCGCACGCCGCCTCGGGCAGCAGCGCGATCCGGCCCTCGACCAGCTTCAGCTGGGACGCCCCCTCCGCGAAGGCGCGCGCGGCCTCCGCCGCGTCCTCGCTCGAGGCGTGGGCCAGGGCCGAGAGGACCACGGAAATCTCGGCCGTGACGGCCTGGAACGAGTAGACCTGGGCGACGGAGGCCGACGGCGCCCGGCTGATCGCGAGCGACCTGAGGACCAGCTTCTGCAGGGCGAACGCGAAGGTCGTGACGGTCCCCTCCGCCTGCACGAGGTCGTCGAGCACGCCGGCAAACGGGCCGAGCGCCGTGGGCTCCAGGGCCTTGAGCGAGGGCAGGGCCAGCTGCAGGGCCGGCAGCTTGTGGGCGGGCTTGAGCTGCCGGAGCGACGGGTCGAGCTGCTGGAGCGTCTGGAACGCGTCGCCGCCCAAGTCGCCGGCGATGGCCGCGAGCTGCCGTTGGCGCACCTCCTCGTCGTCGTCGAGAAGGAGTCCGCAGACGAGGATCGGCGCGTCGTGGGGCGAGCGCGCCGCCGTCCGGATGGCCGCCGGGATCCCGGCAAGGAGTGCCTGCGCGCCGGCCGCGCCCTCGGCGGTGAGGGAGCCGGCGGCCGCGGCGATCGCGGCCCCGAGGGCGGCGGCAGCCTGCGGGGAAGGGCGGGGCGCCTGCGGCGGCATGTGCGGGACCTTCGACCACGGCTCCCTCGACACGTCCACGACCTCGGGCGGCTCCGCGAACTTCCCGTCGAAGCCCGGGTCGATCGCGCGGATCCGCACGTCCAGCGGGGGGTGGGTGGCCCACAGCCCGCCGAAGTTGGAGGCGAACGCCTGGGCGAAGAAGAAATGGCTGATCTCCGCGGCCCGGTGCGTGTCGAGCGACGAGCCGATCGCGTAGCCGCCGATCTTCTTGAGCGCCCCGGTGATCCCCGCCGGGTTGCGGGTGAACTGGACCGACGAGGCGTCCGCGAGGAATTCCCGCTGGCGGGAGAGCGACGCCTGGATCAGCTTCCCGAAGAAGTAGCCGATGTAGCCCACGACCATGAGCGCGAGCCCGATCGCCAGCACGACGAGGACGCCGCCTCCCCCCTTCGCACGCGACGAGCCGAACCGGCCGTAGCGCATCCCCCAGAGGGTGGCCCGCCCCGCCAGGCCGATGACGAGTATACCGAAGATGATGGCCGACACGCGCACGTTCATCCGCATGTCCCCGTTGAGAATGTGGCTGAACTCGTGGGCGATCACGCCCTGGAGCTCGTCCCGGGTGAGCTTCTGAAGCGCGCCCCGCGTGACGGTGACGACGGCGTCGCTCGTCGTCAGCCCGGCCGCGAACGAGTTGATCGCGGGCTCGT
>CAYQOH010000340.1:0-2980 GCA_964419075.1 uncultured Opitutaceae bacterium
GCCGATTGGAAATGCAGCGTCGCGACGCCGAGAACCAGCGCGATCGTGAAATGCGGGATCAGCCTCGCCAGGTCACCCCAGGCGACCCGACCCCGCCTCCACCAGCAGTAGAGCAGGAGGGTGACGGGAAGCATGACCACGGAGGCCTTGCTCAGCATCGCGGCAAGGAAGCACGCAGTGGAGAGGACGAGGCCCGACCTCCTTCCCGTTCGCTCGTGGTCCACATAGGCGCCGAGCGACAACAGGAAGAACACCAGGGAGAGCGTGTTCTTGGTCTCGGAGATCCAGGCGACCGATTCAACGGCAAGGGGGTGTATCGCGAACACGAGCGCCGCCAGCCATGCCCAACGCAGGCCCAGCTTCCGCAGCACCCGCCAGACAAGGAGGGCGCCGAGCAGATGGAGGGCCAGACCCACGGCATGGAATGCTAAGGGGTGGTCACCCCAGAGGCGCCACTCGGCCCAGAAGACCGTCTGGGTCAATGGCCAGTAGTCGAGCGTCGGGGCGGAGAACCAGATCCTCCACAGGCCATGGAGGCTTCGCAGGTTCTCATTGTCGGCGACCAGGCCGGCATCATCCCAAAGCCAGCTGCCGTGGAGTGCCGGCCAATAGATCCATAGCCCCGCCAGCGCCAGGATTAAGGTCTGGAGAACCCGCGCCCAAGGCGCCCCGCGCGCGATTCCCGGGTCCGCGCGGCCGAGGGGCGCCGGCGCGGCTCCGGCGCCGGAAGGGGGCTCTCCATCCTCTCGGGGGCTAATTCCCATGGTGCAGGCGTCCAGGAACACGCTTCGCGGCGGGGCGCCTCCGCCGCATCCGGAGCCCGGCAAACCCGCGTTCGCCCGTCTTGGGGAAGCGGCGGTGCGGCCCGGTTGAATGCTGCTCGAGGGCGCAGGTGATTCCCGGTGATTCAGCGGGCGCCGCCATCTCGTGGGACAAGGTTGATTCGGGCGCTTTCGTGCCTTCCCCTCGACGGCAGGCGCATCCCGGGACCATAGGACGGAACCCAAGGGTGACAACTTCCATTTCTCGCCGTGTCGGGCCGGAGGACAACGTATGGGCTTGCCGTGCCAGCCTGCCGGGAGGGCGCAACGAACGGCATGGGTTTCTCCCAGGGTATTGAATGGATTGGCGTCCAAATGATCCCAGACAAGCGGACGCTCCCGGGAAATTGGTGCGCCGTAGCCCGTTGGCACCGGCAACCAAGGTGAAGACCCCATAGGCAACGGACCGGGGCCGGCCTACTCTAGGCGTCAGAAGAACCGCCGCAGATTCCTGGCATCAACCGGGGCCGCGCATGCGGAGGCTCAGCCACGCGCAAAAATCAAAACTCAAAAAATAAAACCATGTTAATCAAGGCAAAGACACTGAAGGGTTACAAACTGGACTGTCTCGACGGAGAGATCGGGAGCGTCAGGGAATTCTATTTTGACGACCACTACTGGACGATACGCTATCTTGTTGCCGAATCCGGAAACTGGCTCTCGGGCCGGCAGGTGCTGATCTCACCCTACGCGCTTGGCAAGATCGAAAAAGAGGAGCGCGAGATCTCGGTGGATTTGACCAAGAAGAGGATTGAGAACAGCCCGTCGCTGAGCAGTGAAACGCCCGTGTCGCGGCAGTTCGAGGATTCCTACTACGGGTATTACGGGTGGCCGATGTACTGGGGCGGCCCAAGCAACTGGGGCCCAAATACCTTAATCGAGCGCGACAGCAAGAAATGGATCGGATACACCCAAGGCAAGGATGCGTGGGACCCGCATCTGCGAAGCACCGACGACGTCGACGGCCACTACATCCATGGACTGGACGGGGAGATCGGCCACGTGGAGGACTTCATTGTCGATGACGCGAATTGGGCGATCCGATACCTCGTCATCAACACGCGAAACTGGTGGCCAGGCAAGAAGGTGCTGGTCGCACCGCAATGGATAGACCGCGTGAGCTGGGCCGAATCCAAGGTCTTCGTGGGGCTTTCACGCGACGCGATCAGGAAATCGCCGGAATACACCGACCAATCCCTCGTCGACCGCGACTTCGAGAGCCGACTCTACGGCCACTATAGCCGTCACGGCTACTGGGTCGACGAGCCGGCCTTGGGCCACGTGGGCTCCCGCTGATCCGGCCGGCCGAGGAAAACGGCGGCGGGCCGCTGAATCCCGCCGCCCTTAAGGCCAATCATATGAACGGATCCCCATGACGTGGCGCAACGTCGGGCTCAGATGCTCCTGCATCGTCCTTGGGCTGGTCTGCGTCGTCCTCACGGCCCGGCTTGGGGCTGAGGCCGCCGTCGGACTCGCCGGCTCAACATCCGGTCGAGCCGCAAGCGGAGCCGCCATCGGCATCACTGCGGCGCTTAGCATATGGATGGCAAAAATTGCCGGTCCCTGGCGCATCTAGAATGGCGCCCATGCACGCCGCCAAGGACCCGGCCGCAACAAAGGCACTATGACAAAGCTGACAACGGCGGTGAGAAAAAGGCTTCCGGAGGGAGCGTTTGCGCTGCCCGGGCGCAGGTATCCCATTGAAGATAAGGCCCACGCCCGAAACGCGCTTGCCCGGGTGTCGCAGGACGGCAGTCCGGCTGAAAAGGCGACGGTTCAACGGAAGGTCCATGAGCGCTTCCCCGGGATCAAGTAGCCGGATCAGGCTTTGAGGGCAGCGAGCACGCCGCAGCTAACTTCGCCATGAGGGCGCCACGGCGCCAGCCGGGTCCCTCCTGCGGGGCGCTAGGGCTAGGCTTGCCGCCATGCCCCCAGGGTAACCGCTGATTCAGGGCAAACCCTTTCATGCCTGGAATTCCGGCGCCCTGGCGTGCCGGATGCCCGAGCGGGGTCCCCCGGGCCGATTGACGAAGCCGTCCGGGTTCACGCGACACCCCCGCACGGTGCGCCGCCCGCACCTCGGGCTGGCCGAGACCGCGCAATGGCCAAGGACCGCGCAGCTTACGCCAATAAACGCGGAGCACCCCCCGTGCGGCGGG
>CAYQOH010000341.1:0-2978 GCA_964419075.1 uncultured Opitutaceae bacterium
CGCACTGGGTGCAGTTGATGAAGGGATAGCGGTGGCGGCGGTCCCGCGGGTCGAGGAGCTCGCGCCGGCAGTCGGGGCAGACCGCCAGGTCCGGGGGGAGGGCGGTGGCGGCGGGCTCCGTGCCCGCCCCGCTGGGCGCGATCGTGAACGCCGGGAAGGCGTCGCCGTCACCGGCTTCGGCGCGGGCGGCCTCGATGGCCTCCACCCGCGCGGCCGCCGGGGCCTCGGACTTGAGCGCCCGCAGGAGCTCGGCCACGGCCGTGGCCGGGCCCGAGGCGCGGATCAGCACGCCCTCGGCGTCGTTTCTGACCCACCCGCGCAGGCCGAGGCGGGTCGCGACACGGTGCACGAACGGCCGGAAGCCGACGCCCTGGACCGTGCCGCGCACGCGCAGGAGCATGTCCGACGGCTCGCGCGCTGCCGGCGGGGTGGGGGTGCGGGCGACCATGGGATCACCCCTTCCCCGGAATCACGAGCGACGCGAGCAGGTCGTACCACTCCTTGAGCCCCTCGCCGCTCTTCGCCGAGAGCCGGATCACCCGCGCCTGGGGGGCGATCCGCCTGACGTTCTGCGCCGCGGCCTCCACGTCGAACCCGAGGACGCCGGCCACGTCGACCTTGGTCAGCAGGACGACGTGGGCGGACTTGAAGATGGGGGGGTACTTGAGCGGCTTGTCCTCGCCCTCGGCGGCCGACAGCAGCACGACCCGCACCTGTTCGCCCAGGTCGAACGAGGCGGGGCAGACCAGGTTGCCCACGTTCTCGATGAAGAGGAGGCGCGCGCCCGCCAGGTCGAGCCCGCCGACCGCGCGGGCGACCATGCCCGCGTCGAGGTGGCACGCGGAGCCGGTCGTGATCTGGGCCACGGGGGCGCGCGTGCGGCCGAGCCGCCGGGCGTCGTTGTCGGTGGCGAGGTCGCCCACCACGGCCGCGCACCGCGTGCCGGCGCCAAACTCGGCCAGCGTCCGCTCGAGGAGCGCCGTCTTGCCCGAGCCGGGCGAGGAGACGAGGTTGAGCGCGACCATCCCGAGCTCCCGGAAGCGCCGGCGGTTCACCACGGCCTGGCGGTCGTTGCTCTCCAGGAGCGACAGGCGCAGTTCCACCGTTCGGGTGGCCTTGGGCTCGGGCGGCGATAGGGGTGTCGGCATCGGCGGGGGCCCTAGGACATCTCGATGCGGGTCAGCTCGAGCTCCCGGCCCTGGACGAGCTCGCCCGAGATCCGGCCGCAGGTGGGGCAGGTGAAGACGAAGTCCGACTCGACGTCGAACACCAGGTCGCAGTCGGGACAACGCCCGCGGGCCGGCACCGACTCGATTTCGAGTCCGGCGCCGGCCGCGGGCGTGCCCTTCACTGCAGCATCGAAGGCGAGCCGGAGCGCGTCGGGTTCCACTCCAGATAGCGCTCCCACACGCAGCACGATGTTGTGGACACGGGACGCGTCGTGGCCGCGGGCCTCTGAGAGGACCGCTGCGATCGCTGTCTCCATGATTCCAACCTCGTGCATGTGTGCATGACCTCCGTGCTAAGTTCTGATTCAGGCCGCGACGGCCAGGAGGACGATCCCCGCGGCGGCGACGAGCCAGCCGGGTGCCGTCGAGGCGCGGGCGGGCAGGCGCCGGGCCAGGCCTTCCGCGGCGGTGCCGGCCGCAAGGAGAAGCGCCGAGGCGGCCACGAACCCGCAGCCGTAGGCGAGCGCCCCGGCCGTGGCGGGCATCTCCGCCCCGTGGGCGGCGCCGTGGAGCAGCGCGAAGACGCCTGCGAGCGCGGCCCCGGCGTAGGCCGGCAGTTGCACCTGGCGCGCGATCAGGAGCCCGGCGACGAGCACCGTGGCGGCGACCGCCTGTTCGACGCCGGGGATCGGTCCCACGAGGCCGCCGGCAAGGGCGCCGAGCGCCATGGCGGCGAGGAATGCCGCCGCCATGAGGCGCGGGGCGCGCAGCTGCGCGGCCCAGTAGCCGACGGCGAGCATGGCGAGCAGGTGGTCCCACCCGCTGAAAGGATGGGCGAATCCGCCCGACAGGCCGGTGACGGGGTCATGGCCCGGATGCGCCTGGGCGACCGGCAGGGCGGCCAGGAAAAGTGCGGTTGCAAGGAGCGCGCTGGTTTTCGGTTTCACGAGGAGGCCTGGGTTGTGGCGGTTGCGCGGGCAACCGCCTTCTGGGTGGGGACGATGACGACGGGGCAAGGGGACTTCTGGATGACGCCCGAGGCGGTGCCGCCGACCAGGAGGTTGTAGAGGGCGCCGTGCCCGTGGGAGCCCATGACGACGTAGTCGGCGTTGGTGCGCACCGCCTCGTCCAGGATGGTCGCGACCGGGGGGCCGTGGCGCAGCGCGGTCTCCGCCTCCACGCCCTCGTTCTTGAGGCTCTGCTTCCAGTATTCGAGGCTCTGCTCGGCTGACTGCTGCTCCTCGTCGGCCAGGCGCTCGGCCTCGGGGGAGTATTCGTTGATCACAACCGGAGGAGGCACGACATGCAGCAAGGACACCTTGCCTCCGAGAATCCCTGCCAGGGCGCGGGCTTCAGACGTCACGCCGGCCGCCGCGTCAGAGAGGTCGATCGGTGCGAGTATCGTTTTCATGACGCCCTAAGCTACCAATACGCAAGGGCCGGGGCTGCGCATGGATTGCGCATTGCTGTGCAGTTATTGGGCATCCGTAAATGCGTCCCCGCAATTTTCGCCTAGCGATTGGCAATAACTGCGTAGAGCGCCCCCCCCCGGCGTGGCATCATGGTCTCATGGGAAAAATGCCTTCCGCCTTGGAGTACGTGACGTGTGATGCCAATGAGGCCGTTGCCTCGGTCGCCTACAGGCTGAATGAGCTGGTTGCGATCTACCCGATAACGCCGTCGTCGCCGATGGCGGAGTTCTGCGACGAGTGGGCGGCGGCCGACCGTCCGAACCTCTGGGGGCAGGTGCCGCGCATCGTGGAACTGCAGTCGGAGGGGGGCGTGGCCGGGGCGGTCCACGGGGGGCTC
>CAYQOH010000342.1:0-2968 GCA_964419075.1 uncultured Opitutaceae bacterium
TGGTCATGCTCGCGGGCGGGCTCAGCGCGTCGGCGTTGTCCTCGAAGAGGACGGCTCCCGTGGCCGCGTCGGTCGCGATGGCGCCCTTGTAGGCGGGCACGGCACGGGCTGGGACCGCGGCGGCGGCGGCGAGGACCGCCGTGGTGAGGAGGCGCTTCAGGAGCATGACGAAAGGCAAACGCGGCTCATCGGCTTGGCAACAGGGATCCGCTTGCGGGCGCTCAGGCCGGCGCCGCCTGCTCAAGCGGAAGCTCCCGCAGCTTGAGGTCCGGGTTCTTCTCGACGAAGTACCGCATGGTCCACTCGTTCGGGAACAGCGCCACGGGCTGGTCGAGCTTGTCCGTGCCGAAGCTCACGCCCGAGGCGACGACGATCCCCGCGGGGTTCCCGAGGGAGGGGTGGGGCTCGATCCAGCGCAGGAGGGTCCATGGGGCCATCTCCAGCCGGGACTCCGCGCCGTACTCGCTCTTGAGGCGGTACTGGACCACCTCGAACTGGAGGGGGCCGACGGCGGCGAGCAGCGTGGAGCCGGGGGGTGCGGACCTCGCCGCAAGGGACTGCACCACGCCCTCCTGCAGGAGCTGCTCGAGGCCGGCCCTGAACTTCTTCGCGTCCGACGGGTTCGGGTTCGAGATGAAGGCGAAGACCTCCGGGGGGAACCGCGGGATCTCGTCGAAGAGGATCGCCCGGTCCTGGGTGAGCGTGTCGCCGATCCCGAAGGCGTCGTGGCCCACCAGGCCGATGACGTCGCCCGGCCAGGCCTCGTCGACCGTTTCGCGCTCCTGGCCGAAGAGCTTGTGCGAGGACGAGAGGCGGACCGTCTTGCCGGTCTGCGCGTGCAGGACGGGCATGTCGCGCTCGAACTTCCCCGAGCACACCCGCATGAACGCGATCCGGTCCCGGTGCCTCGGGTCCATGTTGGCCTGGATCTTGAAGATGAAGGCGGAGAACTTGTCCCCGGTCACGGGCACCTCGCTCGCGACGCCGCCGGCGACGGAGAGCCTCGGCTGGGGCGGGATCGAGTCCTCGAGGAAGCCGTCGAGGAGCAGCTGGATGCCGAAATTGTTGACCGCGCTTCCGAAGTAGACCGGCGTCTGCCGGCCTGCCCGCACGGCCGCGAGGTCGAAGGGGTGGCCCGCGCCGTCGAGCATGGCGAGCTGCTCGCGGGCGTCCTCGAACGAGGCTTCGTCCAGCCTGGCGCGCACCGCCGGGTCGTCGAGCGACGAGACCTTCTCGGGGGCCCGGTACGCGCCGCCGGGCACGCGCTCGAACAGGTGCACCTGCCGGGTCCTGCGGTCGAACACCCCGCGGAAGGAGGGTCCGTTGCCGAGCGGCCAGACCACCGGCGAGGCCTGAATTCCGAGCACCGCCTCAAGCTCGTCAATGAGCGCGATCGGGTTGCGGGTCGGCCGGTCGCACTTGTTCATGAAGGTGAAGATGGGGATGCCGCGGCGCCGGCACACCTCGAAGAGCTTGCGCGTCTGCGCCTCCACGCCCTTGGCGGCGTCGATCACCATGAGCACCGCGTCGACGGCGGTCAGCACGCGGTAGGTGTCCTCCGAAAAGTCCTTGTGGCCCGGCGTGTCCAAGAGATTGACCACCCGGTCGTTGTAGTCGAACTGGAGCACGGTCGAGCTGATCGAGATCCCGCGCTGCTTTTCGAGCTCCATCCAGTCCGACGTGGTGGCCCGCTGGTTCTTGCGGTCCTTGACGGCGCCCGCCAGGTGGATCGCGTTGCCGTAGAGCAGGAACTTCTCCGTCAGGGTCGTCTTGCCCGCGTCGGGGTGCGAGATGATCGCGAAGGTGCGCCGGCGCGCGATTTCTGGCGGAAGGGACATTGGAATCCGCCAATCAAAACCCGCCCGCGCCCGCTTGGAAGCATTTTCGGGGCGATGGCCCCTCCATTTTGGGCTTCTACGCGCGACGCGCGCGGCGATGATTGCCGAATGGCGGCTCCCTCCTACAAGCTCAAGGCCAACGCCAACTCGCGGGTGCTCGCGGGGCATCCCTGGGTGTTCGCCAACGAGGTCGAGGCCCCGCTGCCGCCCGAATGCGACGGGGAGGTCGTGGAGTGCCGCGACCGCGCGGGCCGGTTCCTCGGCACGGGGATCTGCAACGGCCGCTCGCAGATCGTGTGGCGGCGGCTCGACCGGGACCGCGTGGCCCTCGACGAGTCCTACCTCGCGCCCGCCCTCGAGCGCGCGGTCGCGCGCAGGGCGCCGGGCGCCTTCCGCAGGCTCGTGTGGTCGGAGTCGGACGACCTTCCCGGCGTCGTGGCCGACCAGTACGGCGACACCGTGGTCGTGCAGCTCCAGACCCTCGCGATGGAGCGGAGGTCGGCCCTGATCGGAGACCTGTTCGACCGCATCCTGCATCCCGCCGAGGTTGTCTTCAGGAACGACGCCCACATCCGCAAGCTCGAGGGCCTGCCGCTCGAGACCCACACGCGCTCCGGCCGCGCCTGGGAGCCGCGGTGGGTGGCGATCGACGGGTTCGACGTGTGGCTCGACCTCGTGGGGGGACAGAAGACCGGCTTCTACCTCGACCAGCGCGCCCAGCACGCGGCGGTCGCGCGGTACTGCGCCGGCAAGGGCGTCCTCGACGCCTTCTGCAACCAGGGCTCGTTCGCGATCCACGCCGCCAGGGCCGGGGCCTCGAGGGTGCTCGGGCTCGACAGCGCCGCGGACGCCGTCGAGGCGGCCCGGCGCAACGCCGGGCGAAACGGGGTGAAGGCCGGCTTCGAGGTGGCGAACGTGTTCGACTGGTTCAACGACCCCGCGAACCGGGCGGGCCCCGCCTGGGACGTGATCATCCTCGACCCCCCGCCGTTCGCGAAGTCCCGGTCGGCCCTCGAGGGCGCGCTCCGGGGCTACAAGGAGATCAACCTGCGGGCCATGCAGCGGCTCTCCCCAGGCGGCGTGCTGGCGACCTACACGTGCTCCCACCACATGCAGGACGCCGACCTGCG
>CAYQOH010000343.1:0-2958 GCA_964419075.1 uncultured Opitutaceae bacterium
GCGAGCGCGCTCACCCGGTCGCAGTGGAGGCCGGCGCAGTTGACGATGAAGTCCGCCGCATACTCCCCCGCCCCGGTCACGACCCGCCATCCGCCGCCGTCCCTCAGCATCGCGGTGACCGGCGAGCCCGCGCGCAGGCTTGCCCCGGCCTTGGCCGCGTCCGCGGCCATCGCCTGGACGACGGCGTCATAGTCGACGATCCCCTCCTGCGGCACGCGCAGCGCGGCGACACCGGCCGCGAAGGGCTCGACCTCGCGGATCGCCGCGCCCTCCAGCCACTCGAGCCCCTTGAGCCCGTTCTCCAGGCCGCGCTCCTGCAGGCCCCTCAGCCGCGGGACCTCGGCCGCGTCGACCGCAACGACGAGCTTCCCGCAGATCTCGTGGGCGACGCCGTGCTCGCGGCAGAACGCGGTCATCAGCTGGATCCCCTCGACCGCCATGCGCGCCTTCACGGAGCCCGGCTTGTAGTAGAGGCCGGCGTGGAGCACGCCGCTGTTGTGGGTGCTCTGGTGGCGCCCGAACCCGGGCTCCTTCTCAAGGAGGGTCAGCTCGGAGCCGGGGCTCCGGCGCTGAAGTTGGAGCGTGGTGGCGAGGCCGACAAGGCCGCCGCCGATGACGCAGATCTTCATGGTGTCCTGGGTCCTTCCTTGATCGCCCCGATCCTCTTCACCTCAAGCAGCCGGCCGGTAAACCGCTTCCCGAACGCGTCCGACACGGGGTTTCTCCCGACGCTCACGTCGCCCGGCGACGAGTCGTAGAAGGCATAGGAGCCGGCGAGGACCTCGCGGCCGTCCAGCACGACGCGCAGGGTGCGCTTGAGCCGGGTCACCTCCGCCGGCGCCATGGCGTCGTAGTAAGGATGCTCGACCGGCGGATAGAGCGAGCCCATGGCGACCTCGATCGTGTGCTCCGACCCGAAGTCGACCTCGATCGGCTGCGTCAGGGGGCCGCCGTAGCTCGTGTGCTCGAAGCCGATCTGGAGGTGGTCCGCGTCGGTGTAGAAGAGGTAGATGAAGTCGGCCTTGAAGGACACGCCCGTCACGACGAGGGGCTGCAGCTGGCCGGTGCGGGTGTCGGGGAGCGTGAGCCGGATGCGCAGGGGGCCGGTCTTGGACGGCGACGTCTCGCCAAGCCAATCGGAGACATGGTTGAAGGCGTGCGCGAGGCGCCGGTAGGCGTCCGGGTTGTAGTACTGGTAGAGGTCGTTGTGCTCCACGCTCGCGACGGCGTTGAAGACCGCGGTGTACCCAAGGGCCCCGATCCAGAGGACGCGCGCGCCCAGCCGCCGCAGCACACCCCCGCCGCCCGCCTCGAGCCAGAACACCCCGAGGCACGCCAGCGGAAGGAGCGGAGGAAACAGGTCGACCATGTAGCGGTTCGCCGCCCCGCCGAGCCGGCCAAGGACCAGGAGGTTGCCCGCGGCCAGCGCCAGCGCTCCGGTGGCAAAGTCCCGTAGCTGAGCTAGGCCGGGGACCCGGGCGTCCTTCCAGGAAAAGACCATGAGGAGCGCGGCGAAATAGAACGGAAGGTTGCAGATCCCGTACACGTCCTCCTCGCCGCTGTAGCCGTCGGGAAGCGGGAACCAGGGCATGTGGATCACCTGGAAGAACGGGAAGAAGGCGCTCACCTGCGCGCGCGCCAGGAGGTAGAACCAGAGGTTCGTCGGGAGATAGGCGAAGGACGAGCCGGCCTGGTGCTGTGGGTGCAGGCCCGAGATCATGTAGTAGGTGCCGAACTCGAAGGGGCTGCCGAACCGCGCCGCATTGTAGGCTAGGAGCACCGCAACGACGGCCGCGAGCGGCGCGCCGACGGCGGCCATGTCGCGGGCCAGCGCCCTGCGGTCAAGGGCCTCCCCGCCCCTCCAGCGCCTCCAGCACGCAAGGAAGGGCGCGGCGAGGACGACGGCCCCGAAGAGGTAGTTCGGGCGCGAGGCGAGCGTGAGCCCGTAGGACAGGCCGGAAAGGAAGAGCCAGAGGAGCCGGCGGGGCCCCGCCGGCATCGCCAGGGCGACAAAGCAGAGGGCCGCCATCGCGAACGCGTAGGCGCTCGCGATCGCGAGCTCGTAGAAGACCGGCCGGCGCAGCAGGACGAGGGCGAAGTTCCCGAACCCGAGCCCGACCATGCAGAGCCCGCCGACCCAGCCCGAGAGCGCGGGGAAGTGCCGGCGCCGCAGCACCAGGACGAGGGCCATGCTCGCCGCGACGCCCAGCGTGGCGAAGAGCGCCGCCGCCACGTTTTCCCCGAGGTAAGTCCCGGTGAGTGCCTTCCACGGCGCGAGGAGCAGCACCGCCGGGGCCGCCCCGAAATACAGGTAGAACCGGCCCTTGTAGTAGGTGACGTCGTGGAACGGGCAGAGGCCCGCGTTCTGGGCCGGTTCCCACGGGTCGGCGAGCGCCGCGAGGGCCGGGTTCGGCTGCTCGACAAAGCTCAGCCGGCCCGCAAGAAATCCGTCGGCCAGGCGGTTGTACAGGTCGCCCGCCTGGAGCTTCGTCGAGTACGGGTTCGCGGCCGACGTGGCGGTCCAGAGATAGGACCACGCGACCAGGGCCAGCACCACGACCGCCCAGGCGTATTCCACGCGGTGGGCTGCCTTGAGGTGTTCCGGCGGTACCGTGCCGCTCGAGGGCGCATCCATAGATGTCGCCCCGATGGGAGCGATTCGCGAGGTGGACCGCGACACCTTAATTTTGCTTCGAAAAGCCGGGCGCGCGCCCCTATGATCACGTGCTTAAGGACCGGGAATATCCTGCAGCCCCTTGTCTGCGCTCCCGGTTCAGGTTGACTCTAACCCCTTCTCCGTGCGCTCGTTCTCACGCCCAACATGAGCCCCCCAGCACATTCCTCGCCCATCTCGGGCATGGCCCGCAAGCGGGACCTCTGGTGGCAGTTCACCGTGCGGGCGGTCGAGGCGCGCTACCGCGGCAGCTACCTGGGGATCCTCTGGGCGGTCCTGAACCC
>CAYQOH010000344.1:0-2957 GCA_964419075.1 uncultured Opitutaceae bacterium
ACTTCATGGCGGGGAGCCCAGTGACTGGTGCCCGGGGCCGGACTCGAACCGACACTTCCTTGCGGAAATCGGATTTTAAGTCCGAAGCGTCTACCATTCCGCCACCCGGGCTAGGGCGTCCTTAGTCTCTGGGAATCAGGAGCCGGATGGCGAGCCTTGAAGCGCCGTTCCGTGGCCTTGGCCGGGAGAATGGCGGAGCATCCCGCGCCCCGGGGTTCGGGCATGCCGGAGGGCGCACGGTAAAATCCCCGCGCGCCGGGAAATTAGGCTTTCCAACATCGGCGGTAACGGGCGAACTTCGCGGACCATGACCCACAATTCGCGGAAGGCCCTCGCGGCCCTGACCCTGGCCCTGACCCTCGCACGCCCCGTGTTTCCGTGGGGGGCGGAGGGCCACCGGGCGATGGCGATGGTCGCCCAGCAGAACCTGTCCGCCGATGCGCGCAGCCACGTGGTTGCGGTGCTAGGAAACGACGACCTGGGCTCGATCGCCTCGTGGATGGACGAGGTCCGCAGCGCCTACTTCCACCAGGGCCCGCTCGGCGCCGACCCCGAGGCGCTCAAGTTCAACGCCGAGTTCCCCAAGAACGGCGAGTGGCATTACGTCGACCTGCCCCTCGGGACGGCCGCCTACGCGCTCGACGCCCCCTTCACCAACCCCCATGACGTGGTCCACATGATCGAGGAGGCCGTCCGGGTGCTCGAGGGGGGCGGCGACCGCAGGATCACGAAGCGCGAGGCCCTGTGCATGCTCGTGCACTTCGTGGGCGACGAGCACCAGCCGCTTCACATCGCAAACGGGTACTTCGAGACGGCGGCGGACGGCACGGCCAAGCTCGACACGGACCCGGCCGCGCTCAACGGAGTCCCCAACGACAAGGGCGGGAACGCCGACTTCTTCGGCCCCGGCAAGTACGACGAGCTGCACGCCTACTGGGACACGGAGCTCGTGGAGAAGATAGGCGCGGGCAAGGACCCCGCCCTGCTCGCGGCGCTGCTCGAGAAGCGGGTCGCGGCCGAGTCCGCGAACTGGAAGAGCGCGGGCGACTACCACCACTGGGCCGAGTCCTGGGCGACGGAGAGCCTGGTGGCGGCGCGCGCCGCCTATTCCGGCATCACGTTCGGCGCGCTGATACCCGACCCGCGAGGTGGGATTAAGAGTATTAAGATCACTTTTCCCCCCCATTACGACGAGGTCGCCGTCCCCCTTGCAGCCGAGCGGCTGGCAAAGTCGGGCTTCCATCTCGCCGAAATTCTAAACGCAATCCATTGGTCGGACTAGGGGCGCCCGGCAGCACAAAAAGTTCGCCTAAACGCGAAGCCCTTTGTCACGATGGAGCCAAAGTAACCCCTTCGATTCACCATGAAAAAACATCCAGCATGGCAACTAGGCGCCGCTGCCATACTCGCCGCGTCATTCACTCCGTCCCTTCGCGCAAGCGAATCCGACATCCACATCCCTGACCTGAACGCCGTGTCGTTCATGGGCGGGAGCCTGACCGGATCCGCGGTCCTCCTGACGGGGCTCGTCGTGTGCGTCGTCGGCATGGTCTTCGGCTGGATGCAGTACATCCAGACGAAGAACCTGCCGGTCCACTCGTCGATGGCCTCGGTCTCCAACATCATCTGGGAGACGTGCAAGACGTACCTGGCGCAGCAGGGCAAGTTCCTCGTGGTGCTGTGGGTCCTGATCGCGGTCTGCATGACCTACTACTTCAGCGCGCTCTCCGGGCAGAGCACGGGGCATGTCGTCGTGATCCTCCTCGCCTCGGTCCTCGGCATCCTCGGCAGCTACGGCGTCGCCTGGTTCGGGATCCGGATCAACACGGTCGCCAACTCGCGCACCGCCTTCTCGGCCCTCAAGGGCAACGCGCTTGCCACCCTGCTGATCCCGCTCAAGTCGGGGATGAGCATCGGGCTCCTCCTGGTCGCGATCGAGCTCTTCTTCATGATCTGCATCCTGAAGTTCATCCCGGCCGAGCTCGCGGGCCCCTGCTTCATCGGCTTCGCGATCGGCGAGTCGCTCGGCGCCTCGGCGCTGAGGATCTGCGGCGGAATCTTCACCAAGATCGCCGACATCGGGGCCGACCTGATGAAGATCATCTTCAACATGCCCGAGGACGACCCGCGCAACCCGGGCGTCATCGCGGACTGCACGGGCGACAACGCCGGCGACTCGGTCGGGCCGACGGCGGACGGCTTCGAGACGTACGGCGTCACCGGCGTCGCGCTCATCGCGTTCCTCGCCCTGGCGCTGGTCTCGAGCCCGTCCCTCTGCGGCACCCTGATCGTGTGGCTCTTCGCGATGCGCATCCTGATGGTCATCACGTCCCTCCTGAGCTACTTCGTGAACGCGGCCCTCAACACCGCCCTCTTCGGCGGCAAGAAGGACTTCAACCTCGAGCAGCCGCTGACGAACTTGGTCTGGCTCACGTCCATCGTCTCGATCGCGGTCACCTATGCGGCGACGTACGTGCTCCTCTCGAAGCAGCCGGACTGCCCCCCCGAGCTCTGGTGGCTCCTCTCGACGATCATCTCGTTCGGCACGCTCGCCGGCGCGCTGATCCCGGAATTCACGAAGATCTTCACCTCGACCGAGAGCCGGCACGTGAAGGAGATCGTGACGTCCTCGAAGCAGGGAGGCGCCTCGCTCAACATCCTCTCCGGGTTCGTGGCCGGCAACTTCTGCGCCTTCTGGATGGGACTGGTCATCATCCTCCTCATGTTCGGCGCGTACCTGGCGGCGGGACATCCCGCCCTGCAGTCGATCATGCCCGAGGAGTTCCGCTTCGCGGCGCCGATCTTCGCGTTCGGCCTCGTGGCCTTCGGGTTCCTCGGCATGGGCCCCGTGACGATCGCCGTCGACAGCTTCGGCCCCGTCACCGACAACGCCCAGTCCGTGTTCGAGCTCTCCCAGATCGAGTCGAAGAAGGACATCTCCGCCGAGATCGAGAGGG
>CAYQOH010000345.1:0-2943 GCA_964419075.1 uncultured Opitutaceae bacterium
ATCGCCCGCCAGCGGCTGGCCCGCTTCCACTTGCCCGCGGCGAAGCCCTGATGTAGACCACGCCCATGCCCCCCTTGGAACCGAGCCTCCTCACCCACGGCGGCCCCATGATGTGGGTCCTCTTCGGCCTCGGCCTCGTCCTCGTCGTCGTCTTTGCCGAGCGCGCCCTCTACCTTCACCGGGGCCAGATCCGTTCGACCGCGTTCCTGGGCGGAATCAAGAACATCCTGGCGAAGCGCAGACTCGTCGAGGCGCTCACGGTCTGCGAGGAGACGCCCGGGCCGGTGGCGGCGGTGGTGAAGGCGGCGCTCCTGCACGCGGACGATGACGCGGAGGCGATGAGGTTCCACGTCCAGGAGGCGGCCGTGGTCGAGCTGCCGGCCCTCGAGCGCCGGATCGGCGCCATCGGGGCCATCGCGCAGGTCGCCCCGCTCGTCGGCCTCCTGGGCACCGTCCTCGGAATGATCTCCACCTTCGCCGCGTTCCAGCGCGACTACGCCACCGCGAGCGTCCTGGCGAGGGGGATGTGGCAGGCGCTCCTCTGCACGGCCGGCGGCCTCATGCTCGCGATCCCGGCCCACCTGGCGGTGCACTTCCTCAACGGGCGCGTGCGCGCGATCGTGCGCGACATGGAGTGGTCGGGCAACGAGATCATGAAGTATCTCAATACCGAATACAAGGCCGGCGGCCCCCCCGCGAAATGATCGCGCGCCCGCTCGACCTGGCCACCCGCCTGAGGCCGCCGCCGCGGGGCACCGGGGCCCTCCACTACGTCAACGTGGGGCTCCTCGGCCTCTTCTTCTCCATGTTCGGGTCGCGCTTCGTCCTGGCGCCGGGCCTCGGCGTCGATTTCCAGCTCCCCCAGCTGTCGGGCGCCCAGGCGGGCGCGGCGCAGGCGACCCATGTGATCAGCGTCCTGCGCTCGGGCCAGATCTTCTCGGAGGAGGGGATCGTCGACCTGGGGCAGCTCCGGGAATGGCTCAAGTCGAGGGCCGGTCGCGAGCTGCGGCCGACGCTGCTCGTGCGGGCGAGCTCGGGAGTGACCCTCGCCGAGCTGATCGACATCGAGGGGGCTGCGCATGACGCGGGATTCAGGGTCCTGCTGGGCGCGGAGGAGCGCGGCGCCGGCCCGGGACCGGTCGAGACCCGGTGAGCTCCCGTCGGCCGCGCTCGAGAAGGGCCTGGACCTGGGCTTCAATTCTGGGAGTCATTGCCCTGGTGCTGGTTGCGTTGTCGGTTAAGGTTCCTGATCCCGGAACCCCGGCTTCGGTCGCGACGGCTCCGTCCGTGGGCCTCGTGGACGCGGGCGTCATCATGAGCACGATGTTGCGCGACCCGGCCCCGCTCTTCCTGCCGACGGATTTCAACAGCTCGCGCAAGGACTACGTGCCGAAGGAGCCCGGAGGCGCGTTTGGTGGATTCCAACCTGAGTATATATTTGATCCATCGCAACTTGTGCTCAATCTTCCTCTCCCGGTGGCCATCCCGAATTCTCCGGCGGAGGCGCTTGCGGGGGACCCTCCCGGCGCGCCGTTCATCGGGTTTGACCGCGCGGACCCCGTTGTGGAACCCCTTAGTCCGAGAACGGCCTACGTCGAAGTGGTCAGTGCCGGGACCGGAAGGAGTGTCTTCGGGAAGACGCTCAGCGACGCCCATCCGCCCCAGACCTCCATGCCCTGGCAACCCATGGAGTTCATTGCGGCGGTGGACTCGACCGGACTGGTGGGCCCGGTGGTGCCGATGGTGCGCTCAGGCGTGGACGAGGTGGACGCCTATTTCGGCCTCTATTTGGCCGACACGCTCAGGATCGGACAAAGGCTTGCACCGGGGTTTTATCGGATTAGCGTGGGGCCCTGAAAACCCCCTGAAACAGACCTTTGCGGACGGCGGCCGCGGATAATATGGCCAGCGGCGCAAATTTCTGTTGACGCACCAAAATCGAACCTGCACTTTCTTCGCTCTTTTTCGTTTCTTGCAACGCAGTCTTGGTCTGCCCAGATAGCTCAGTTGGCAGAGCACATCCTTGGTAAGGATGAGGTCGCCGGTTCAAATCCGGTTCTGGGCTCCATGCAAGAGGCAATTTAGGCCGCAGTCACTCTATCAGAACCCACATACACATCTAGCTCCGGAATCGTCATGGCTAAAGGAACATTCGAACGCAACAAACCGCACGTCAACGTCGGCACCATCGGTCACGTCGACCATGGCAAGACTACGCTCACGGCCGCCATCCTTAAGGTGCAGTCGGACAAAGGGCTGGCCGAGTTCAAGTCGTACGCGGACATCGCGAAGGGCGGCACCATCCGCGATGCCTCGAAGATCGTCACCATTGCCGTGGCCCACGTGGAGTACCAGACTGCGAAGCGCCACTACGCGCACGTCGACTGCCCGGGACACGCCGACTTCGTAAAGAACATGATCACGGGTGCGGCCCAGATGGACGGCGCGATCCTCGTGGTCTCCGCCGCCGACGGCCCGATGCCCCAGACGCGCGAGCACATCCTCCTGGCCCGCCAGGTCGGCGTCCCGAAGATCGTCGTCTTCCTGAACAAGATCGACCTGATCGACGACAAGGACCTGATCGACCTCGTGGAGGAGGAGATCCGCGACCTGCTCACCAAGTACCAGTTTGACGGCAAGGCGGCGAAGATCATTCGCGGCTCGGCCACGGCGGCTCTCGAGGGCAAGCCCGAGGGCGTCAAGTCGATCAGCGACCTCATGGACGCGATCGATTCCGAGATCCCGGAGCCCGTCCGCGAGATCGACAAACCCTTCCTGATGTCCGTCGAGGACGTCTTCTCGATCACGGGACGCGGGACGGTCGCCACGGGCCGTATCGAGCGCGGCGTCGTCAAGCTGAACGAGACCGTCGAGATCGTCGGTCTCAGGGACACGACCACCACGGTCGTCACGGGCATCGAGATGTTCCGCAAGCTCCTCGAC
>CAYQOH010000346.1:0-2927 GCA_964419075.1 uncultured Opitutaceae bacterium
AGGGTGACCACGTAGACGCGCTCGAGGTTCTTGAACACATGCTCGAGCTCGATGTCGCTCAAGGTCGGCTTGAAATCGCGGCCCGAGGCATACAGGAGGTACTTCCCGTCGTCGCTGAACGCGGGCGAGTTCGCCTCGTACCAGCCGTCGGTGGCCTCGAACTTCTTGGCGCCCTCGAGCGAGTAGAGCCACACCTTCTGCAGCGACTCTTCCTCCGGGCGTGTCCACGTGACCCACTTGCTGTCCGGCGACCAGGCGTACTGGCGGATCTCGAACGCGGTCGCGGTGTCGACCAGCGTGACCTCCTTCGTCTCGACGTTCACGATCCTGAGCCGCTGGAGGCGGTCGGACCATAGGAGCTTCTTGCTGTCGGGCGACCAAAGCGGGTTGTAGTAGTAGGTGTCCGCGCCCTTCGTGAGCTGCACCGGGGCGGCGGAGCCGTCCTGCGGCCTCACGTAGAGCTCGTTCTCTCCCGACTCGTCGGAGACGTAGGCGATCTGCTTGCCGTCCGGCGACCAGGCGGCGTCGCGCTCGTGGACGCCGGGCTTCAGGCTCAGGTTGCGCGTCGCGCCGTCCTTTGCGGGCACCGTGAAAATGCCGCCGCGCGCGTTGACGACCACCCGCTTGCCGTCGGGCGAGGGGGCGACTCCCGCGACGAACTTCGAGACGTCGACCAGCGCGGGCCGCGAGGACGCGAAGTCCTCCTTCACCTCGATCGGGATCCGCCGCGCGGCGCCCGCCCTGACGTCGAACGACCAGAGGTAGCCCGCCTCCTCGAAGACGATCACGCCGCCGCCGATCGAGGGAAACTTGATGTCGTAGTCCTTGAAATGGGTGTGCTGCTCGGTCGCCTTCGTCGCCAGGTCGTAGCTGTAGAGGTTCAGGCGCTTCGCCCCCTCGGCCAGGCGGTCGGACAGGAAGTAGATCCGGTTGTTGGGGGCCCACATCGGAATGATGTCCTGGGCCGGGTTGTTCGTGATGTTCTCCAGGGACCCGGTCTTGAAGTCGAAGATCCAGATGTCGTCGGCCATTCCGCCGCGGTAGTCCTTCCACGTGCGGAACTCCCTGAATATCCGGTTGTAGGCCATCTTGGTGTCGTCCGGAGAGAACGAGACGAAGCCCGCCCGCGGCACGGGCAGCACCCGCGGGAGATCGGCGTCGGCGCCGACCGCGAAGAGCTGGCCGTTAAAGGGGTCCCACGAGCGCATCCGCGACCGGAAGACCACCTCGGGGGCCGTGTTCTTCCAGGCCATGACGATGTTGTTGGGCCCCATGCGGTCTCCCAGGTCGTCGCGGTCGAGGGTTGCCGTGTAGGTCAGCCGCTTCGGGCTGCCGCCCTCGGCCGGCATCAGGTAAACCTCGGTGTTCCCGTCGTACTGGGCCGTGAAGGCGAGCTGCGCGCCGTCCGGCGAGAACCTCGGGAAGACCGCGTAGCCCGGCCCGTCGGTGAGCCGCCGGGCGACGCCGCCCTCGAGCGCCACCGTGTAGAGCTGGTCCGCGTACGAGAAGACCACCTGCTTCCCGTTGGTGGCGGGGAACCGGAGGAGGCGGGTCTCGTCCGCCGACGGCGCGGTTTGAGCGAAGAGCGGGGCTGCAAGCAGGGCAACGCCGGCAAGGGGGAGGGTTAGCTTTAGCATGGTGGATCTAGGGTGCAGTGTTTCTGCAAAAATACCCCGCGCATGCACGGGAAGCCAATCCCCTATTGACCGGGGGCGCGCCCGTCCTGATGGGCGGCAGCCTGGGGGGATGGGCGGCGGCGGCTCGCCGATCGCCCCGGGAACCCTTGGGGGCGTCCCTCAGGCCGACTCAAGGAGCTTGTAGAGGCGCTTCACCATGCCCGAGGCGTCGTCCAGGAGACCGGCGGAGATGAGCGCGTTGTCCAGGATCTGCTCGGCGACGAGCTTCGCCTTCTCGGGCGCCGCGGTCCGCAGCTCCGACAGGCGCTTGATGACGGCGCTCCGGGGATTGACCTCGAGCTCCACGCGGAGCGGGGACGGGGCGCCGTCCTTGCTCATGGCCTTCATGAGGCGGCGCAGGTGCGGCGACATGAGCTTGTCGGCGTTGAGCGCGAGGGCGGGGGAGTCGACGAGCCGCTCGCTCGCCCGGACCCCGGCCACGCGCTCCCCAAGGGACTCCTTGAGCCAGGCGACAAGCGCCTGGGTCTCCGCCTCGCTGAGCGCACCCTCGGCCCTGGGCTGCTCCGAGAGCTTGACGTCGGCGTGGTCGGCCGCCGTGAGCTTCTTGCCGTCGAATTCCCGGACGTTGTTCATCACGTACTCGTCGACCGCCTCGTAGCAGAAGAGGACCTCGAGGTTTCGCGCCCGGAAACCCTCGAGATAGGGTCCCGCCTCGATCGAGTCGCGGGCGGGCCCGACGAGGTAATAGATCTCCTTCTGGTCGGCCCCCATCCGCGAGACGTAGTCCGCGAGCGAGGTCGTCTTGCCCTTCTCGGTGAGCGAGGACTCGAAGCGCAGGAGCTTCGTCAGCGCGTCCTTGTGGGTGAAGTCGAGGGCCGCGCCCTCCTTCAGGAACACCCCGAACTCCTTGTAGAACTCCGCGTACGACTCCGGGCGGTCCTTCGCCTCCTCCTCGAGGAACTTGAGGAACCGCTTGGTGATCACGCGGTTGAGCTTCTCGACCAGGCTCCGGTCCTGCATGGTCTCCCGCGAGATGTTGAGGGGCAGGTCCTCGCTGTCCACGACGCCCTTGACGAAGCGCAGCCACTCCGGAAGGAGGTCCTTCGGCCGGGCGTCGATCAGGACCTTCCGGCAGTAGAGGGCGACGGCCGGCTCGAGGCGCGCGAGCCCCATCCGCTCCGTGTTGTCCTTCGGCACGAACAGCAGCGCGTTGATCGAGATCGGGGCGTCCGCGCTGAAGTGCAGGCGCAGGCGGGGCTTCTCGGAGTCGTGGCCCTGGAACTTGTAGAA
>CAYQOH010000347.1:0-2919 GCA_964419075.1 uncultured Opitutaceae bacterium
TCTTCGAGACGCTCCACGCGGAGGGCCAGCGCCGGTACGTCGAGACGTTCAGCGCCTACACCCGCCAGTTCCTTGAGCTGCTCGACAAGCCGCGCGTCGACTCGATCGAGAACATCCGGCCGTCGATCGCCATCGAGCAGACCAACACCGTCAAGTCGTCCCGCTCCACGGTCGGGACGATGACGGAGCTCACGGACTTCTTCAAGGTGTGGTTCAGCCACGTCGCGCAATGCTTCGACCCGGACACCGGCGAGCGGGTCGAGGACGACAACCCCCAGACGGTCTGGAGGAAGACGCTCGCCACGAGCGCCGGGTCCGCGGTCCTGGTCGCGTTCGAGGTCGCACGGCCCGCCAGCCTCTCTTGGGCCGAGATCCTGGCGAGCCTCAGGGCCCAGGCCTATGTCCGCGCGCTCGCGACGACGGCGGGCGCCCCCGGCCCCGCCGTCCTGCGCATCGACGCGCTCCTGGCCGACCCCGGGGCGCTCTCGGGGGCGGAGCGCATCTTCGTCGTCCAGGACCGGGTGACGGTGGAGGCGGCGTCCATGGCCCGGTTCACGGAGGCGGCCGAGACGGCGATGCACTTCGGGCGCGGGGAGGTGCGCGTCTTCGCGGCCGAGGGGCTCGCGGAGCTCGGGCACTACTCGCGCGGCCTGCACTCGCCGAAGACCGGACGCAAGTTCCGGCCGGCCACCCCGCCGCTCTTCTCGTTCAACTCCCCGCTCGGCGCGTGCCCGGCGTGCCGGGGTTTCGGCCGGATCATCGAGATCGACTACCGCCTGGCGATACCCGACCCGTCCCTCTCGATCGACGGGGGAGCGATCCGCTGCTGGGAGGGCGCCGTCTACAGCTCGTCCAAGGACGATCTGCGGGTGTTCGCGCGGCGCAGGAAGATCCCGACCGACGTCCCGTTCGAGAGGCTCACCGAGGAGCAGCGCCGCTTCGTCGTCGACGGCGAGCCCGGGTACGGGACGGAAAACGGGAAGGAGTGGCCGAAGTACTGGTACGGCGTGAAGGGCTTCTTCCGCTGGCTTGAGAAGAACACCTACAAGATGCACGTGCGCGTGTTCCTCTCCAGGTACCGCTCGTACAACACCTGCCCCGCGTGCAAGGGCGCGCGGCTGCAGCCCGAGGCGCTGTGCTGGAAGTGGAGCGGCTTCACGCTCCCGCAGCTCTACGCCATTCCGGTCGACCGGCTCCTCGGCCTGGTTCGGGACTCGCGGCCGGCCGCCGGCGGCCGGCACGCCGAGCTCGCCTTCGACTCGATCCTCACGCGCCTCGCCTACCTGCGCGAGGTCGGCCTCGGGTACCTGACGCCCGACCGCCCGTCGCGGACGCTCTCGGGCGGCGAGGTGGAGCGCGTCAACCTCACCGGCTGCCTGGGAACCTCGCTCGTCGACACGCTGTTCGTCATGGACGAGCCGAGCGTCGGGCTCCACCCGAGGGACGTCGAGCGCCTGGTGGCGATCATCCGCACGCTGGTCGCCGCGGGCAACACCGTGATCGTGGTCGAGCACGACGAGGCGATGATCCGGGCCGCGGACCACGTGATCGAGATCGGGCCCGAGCCGGGTGCGCGCGGCGGCCACGTCGTCTTCCAGGGAACGGTCGGGGGGATGCTGCGGGACCCGGCGAGCATCACGGGCGCGTACTTCTCCGGAAGGCGCCGGATCCAGACGCCCGGCGTCCGCAGGCCCGTGCCGGCCGACGGCCCGGCCCTCGAGTTCCGGGGCGCCACGAAGCACAACCTCCGGTCGCTCGACGTGAGGATCCCCCTGGGACGGCTCGTCTGCCTGAGCGGGGTCTCCGGCTCCGGGAAGTCGACCCTCCTCGACAACGTCCTCTACCAGGGCCTCCTCGCGCACCGCGGGCGGCCCGCCGACGACGCCGCGGTCTTCGCCGAGATCCGCGGGGCCGGGTTGGTCTCGGAGGCGGTCCTGGTCGACCAGGGGCCCGTGTCCCGGACGCCCCGCTCGAATCCCGCGCTCTACGTGGACGCGTGGGACCCCATCCGGGAGCTCTTTGCCGCAACGCCCGCCGCCCAGGAGGCGGGGCTCGGGCCCTCCAGCTTCTCGTTCAACAGCGGCGACGGCCGGTGCGACCACTGCCAGGGCTTGGGCTACGAGCGCGTGGAGATGCAGTTCCTCTCCGACGTGTTCGTCCCCTGCCCCGTGTGCGAGGGGCGGCGGTTCAAGCCGGAGATCCTTGCCATCGAGTGGAACGGGACCACGGTGTCGGGCCTCCTCCAGATGAGCGTGACGGAGGCGCTCGGACGCTTCGCCGACTGCGCGGTGGTCCGCAGCCGGCTCGCGTCGCTCGACGCGGTCGGCCTCGGCTACCTGACGCTAGGCCAGCCGCTCAACACGCTCTCCGGGGGCGAGTCGCAGCGGCTCAAGCTCGTGCGGTACCTGGGCGCGCTCCCCGGCGCCGCGGGCGCGCTGCTCCTCCTCGACGAGCCGACGACCGGGCTCCACCGGCACGACGTCGCCAGGCTCCTTGGCGTCCTGCAGGCGCTGGTCGACCACGGCCACAGCCTCGTCGTGATCGAGCACAACCTCGACGTTCTCAAATGCGCGGACTGGATCATCGAGATCGGACCGGAGGCGGGCGGGGACGGCGGGCGGATCGTGGCCGAGGGCACGCCCGAGTCGGTCGGGCGCGCCCGGGCCGCGACCTCGCCCTTCCTCGCGCAGGCGCTCGACGGGGAGGGCGGGCTCGCGCTCGCGGCCGCCGAGCCCCCGGGCGACGGCCGGCCCGCGCCGCAGCCCGCCGGTTCGATCGAGGTTGTCGGGGCGCGCGAGAACAACCTGAAGAACCTCTCCGTCTCGATCCCCCACCGCCGGCTCAGCGTCGTCACCGGGGTCTCCGGCTCGGGCAAGTCGACCCTGGCCTTCGACATCATCTTCGCCGAGGGCCAGCGCA
>CAYQOH010000348.1:0-2914 GCA_964419075.1 uncultured Opitutaceae bacterium
CCCTCGCCGAATGGGGCCGCAAGGAGATCGCCGTCGCCGAGCACGAGATGCCGGGGCTCATCTCCGTGAGGAAGAAGTTCGGCCCAAAGAAGCCGCTGAAGGGCGTTCGCATCACGGGCTCGCTTCACATGACGATCCAGACCGCGGTCCTCATCGAGACGCTGGTCGAGCTCGGCGCCTCCGTCCGCTGGGCCTCGTGCAACATCTTCTCGACCCAGGACCATGCCGCGGCGGCCATCGCCAAGGCGGGGGTCCCCGTCTTTGCCTGGAAGGGCGAGACGCTCGAGGAGTACTGGGACCTCACCTGGAGGGCGCTCAGCCACCCGGGCGGCAAGGGCCCCCAGCTCGTCGTCGACGACGGCGGCGACGTGACGCTCCTCCTGCACAAGGGCTACGAGATGGAGGAGGGAAGCGACTGGGCCGGGGCGCCCGCGGCCTCCCACGAGGAAGGCGTCATCAAGGCGCTCCTCAAGCGGATCCACGCCGAGTCGCCCTTCGTCTTCCATGAAATGGTGAAGGACTGGCGCGGCGTCTCCGAGGAGACGACGACGGGTGTCCACCGGCTCTACCAGCTCCACGAGAAGGGCAAGCTCCTCGTGCCGGCCATCAACGTCAACGACTCGGTCACGAAGTCGAAGTTCGACAACCTCTACGGCTGCCGCGAGTCGCTGGCCGACGGGCTCAAGCGCGCGACGGACGTCATGATCGCCGGCAAGGTCGCCGTCGTCTGCGGCTACGGCGACGTGGGCAAGGGCTGCGCGCACTCGCTTCGCGGGTTCGGCGCCAGGGTGATCGTGACCGAGGTCGACCCGATCAACGCGCTCCAGGCGGCGATGGAGGGCTTCGAGGTCAACACGGTCGAGAGCGCGCTTGCCGAGGCGGACATCTACGTCACGACGACCGGCAACTGCGACGTCATCACGCTCGAGCACATGCAGGCGATGAAGGACCAGGCGATCGTCTGCAACATCGGCCACTTCGACAACGAGATCCAGGTCGACCGCCTCTACAACGCGCCGGGAGTGAAGCGCGAGACGATCAAGCCCCAGTACGACTCGTTCACCTTCCCGAACGGCAGGCGCATCTACCTCCTCGCGGAGGGCCGCCTCGTGAACCTCGGCTGCGCCACGGGCCACCCGTCGTTCGTCATGTCGAACAGCTTCACGAACCAGACGCTCGCCCAGCTCGACCTCTGGAAGAACCGGGACACCTACAAGCCCGGCGTCTCCCGGCTGCCGAAACACCTCGACGAGGAGGTGGCCCGGCTGCACCTGGAGCGGATCGGCGTCAAGCTGACCCGCCTCTCGGACCAGCAGGCCAAGTACCTTGGGGTTCCGGTCGAGGGGCCCTACAAGCCGGACCACTACCGCTACTGACCGGCGGCGCGGAGGCGCTCGATATTCCGCGGTGCCTCCTTCACGTCCACCGTCAGCCGCCCGTAGGCGTTCTCGAGGGAGAGCGTCGCGGCTCCTTCAGGCGGGTTGACAAGGGTCCTGCGTTCCTTCTTGGGAAATCTGCCTATGCCCATGCTGTAGCGCTAGTTGAGGATTAAGGCTCGATTGGGGATAGCCCCGACGGCTCGGTTTCTTGGCTGGACCGCGCGTGTTCGCGACCCTGTCGCCCTGCGTATTGAGGGTGGATTTGGCGGGGTTAATGGCTGCCGGAGGCCTCGCTTATAACGGGGCATACCGGTCCATTCCGATAGCGAGTTTTGGTCTGTGGAGTGTCATGAAGGGGGTGCAGGATCTGGCCATTCGATCACCATTGCCCTTCGAGCCGTGAGCACGCGGATGCCCACTCCGAACGCTCTGTTGCGGGCTGCGCTGTATGTTGCGCTATTCCCCGCCATTTTGGCGACCTTGGGGCGGTCCCTATATTCCCAGACCACCTACACCTCGTATGATTTCACCACGATGCCAGCCGCGGCGGGAATCTCCGGGGGCCTGGCCTTGGACGGGAACGGCAACCTGTACGTCGTCGATGGCAGCACCCTTCGGAAGATCACCGCAGGCGGCGCGGTGACGACCCTGGCGGGCACGGAGGGAGTCCAAGGCAGCGCGGACGGCACGGGGGCCGCGGCGCAGTTCAACCGCGCCGCGGCCATCGCCGTGGATGGGAGCGGAAACGTGTACGTTGCCGACACGATGAACATGACCATCCGCAAGGTCACTGCGGCGGGCGTCGTGACGACGTTGGCGGGCTCGGCGGGCGGGATCCCTGCCTTCTCGGACGGAAAGGGAAGTGCGGCGCGGTTCTGGGGGCCCAAAAGCGTGGCTGTCGATGCCGCCGGCACCGTGTACGTCGCCGACTACGGCTTTCTTCGCAGGATAACCCCGGACGGCGTGGTGACGACCCTGGCGAGCCAGGAGTATTCTGACGCCGAGGGAGTGGCGGTGGATGGGAAGGGCGACGTGTTCATAGCGGATTCGGCCTCGAACGCGATTGTCGAAAGGGCCGCTGACGGCACGTTCCGGACCCTTGCTGGCAATGCCATGGGCAGCGCGGACGGGACGGGTTCGGCCGCACGATTCTGGTGGCCCGGTGCGGTGGCGGTGGATGGGAACGGCAACGTATTCGTTGCCGACACGTGGAACGACACGATCCGCAGGGTGACCGCGGGCGGCGTGGTGACCACCGTTGCAGGAATCCCTGGGGTGGCCGGGAACGCGGATGGCGTCGGTCCCGCCGCGCGCTTCGACAAACCCGCTAGCTTGGCGGTGGACGAATCTGGGAACGTCTATGTTTCAGGTGATTCCTATGCTCCCTCAAACGGCGTTCAGATTGGGCATCTCAATCCTCAGGCGCAGGCCGAGGTCACGCTGGGCGGCCTCGACCAGGTGTACAACGGCACGCCCAGGGGCGCGTCGGTGACGACCAATCCCGCGGGCCTGGCCACCGTTCTGATCTACTCGCC
>CAYQOH010000349.1:0-2894 GCA_964419075.1 uncultured Opitutaceae bacterium
TGGCCTCGGTCGTCGCGATCGCGACGTCGAAGTCGAGCCAGCCCTCGTTGATCTTCGCGATCATGTCCTGGAGGCCGGCGTGGTCTGCGCCCGCATCGATGGCCGCCTTGGCGTCGACCGTGAAGACGAGGACGCGGACCTTCTTGCCCGACCCGTTCGGCAGCGGCGTGGTCCCGCGGACCATCTGCTCGCCCGCGGTGGGGTCGACCCCGAGGCGCACCGAAAGCTCGACGGTCTCGTCGTACTTGGCCTTCGGGAACTTGGCCAGGATGTTCACGGCCTCGGTCAGGGGATAGTCCTTCCCGAGATCGGCGACCTGGACGGCGCTGCGATAACGTTTGCTGTGTTTTTCCATGTTGTGCTCCTTGCGGTGCGAACGTCCCGGGTGGGACTCCCGCTTCAAAGGGTTACTTCCGGGCCCTAGTCGACGACCTCGATGCCCATGTTGCGGGCGGTGCCGGCGATGATGCGGATGCCCGCCTCGTCGTCCTTGGCGTTCAGGTCCTTGTGCTTGAGCCTGTAGATCTCCAGCAGCTGCTTCTTGTTCACCTTGCCGACCTTGTCCTGGTTCGGGCGCGGCGAGCCGCTCGCGATGTTGGCCGCCTTCTTGAGGAGGACCGACGCCGGGGGCGACTTCAGGATGAACGAGAAGCTCTTGTCCGCGTAAACCGTGATGACCACGGGAAGGATCATCCCGTTCTGGTCCTTGGTCTTGGCGTTGAACTCCTTGCAGAACGCCATGATGTTGACGCCCTGGGCACCCAGGGCGGGGCCCACCGGGGGCGCGGGGTTGGCCGCGCCTGCGGGCAGCTGAAGTCGAATGTAGCCTTGGATTTTCTTGGCCATTGTGAAGGGGGGTTGCGGTCGGGGGTGCCTACTCGGTGCTCCTCTGGACCTGCCAGTACTCGAGCTCGACCGGCGTGAACCGGCCGAAGATGGACACGGAAATCTTCAGCTTGCCGCGGTCCGGGTCGATCTCGTCGATCCGTCCGTTCAGGTTCGCGAACGGGCCGTCGTTGATCTTGACCTCTTCGCCGACCGAGTACTGGACCTTCGGCACTTCCTTGCCGTTGGCCGCCTCGATGCGCGCGCGGATCTCGTCGATCTCCGACTGGCGAAGCGGCGCCGGGTGCTCGCCCCCGACGAAGCCGATGACGCCCGCCACCTCCCTGACAAAGTACCACGGCTTGTTGATGAGGTTGCCGTCCTCGCCAAAGAGCTTCATCTGGATGAAGACGTAGCCCGGGTAGAGCTTCCTCACCTTGGAGGACTTCTTGCCGTTCTTCACCTCCGAGACCACCTCCGTCGGGAGCAGCACCTCGAAGATCGAGTCGTCGAGCTCCTCGGCCGTCTTGAAACGCTCGATGTACGTCCTCACCTTGTTCTCCTGGCCGGAGAGCGTGTGAAGGGCGAACCACTGGGCCCCTGCGGGCGCTGTCGTTGGTGATGCCATTGCGGGTTTAGCGGCTGATCATCGACGTGAAGAGGTCGACCACCTGGTAGAGCGAGAAGTCGCTGATGCTCGTGAAAAGCCCGAGCAGCAGGCTCGCCAGGATGACGACGAACGTCGAGTCGCGCAGCTCCGTCCGGGTGGGCCAGCTCGCCTTCTGGAGCTCGCCGACCATTTCGCCGACGAAGATGCGCGTGCTTTGGAACGGATTTTTCATGTGCTGCTGTGGGAACCTTTTGGAGTGGCAGGGGCGGAGGGAATCGAACCCCCAACCAACGGTTTTGGAGACCGCTACTCTACCAATTGAGCTACACCCCTATAGTCGTGGAATTGTTTAGACGACGACGCCGAGGCCCCCGTTTCGGAACCTCGGCGAGCCGGGTTTAGTTGTTCGTGAGGAACGGTTACTCCGTGATCTCCGTGATACGACCGGCTCCGATCGTGCGGCCACCCTCGCGGATGGCGAAGCGCTGGGTCTTTTCCATGGCGATCGGAACGATCAGGTCGACGTCGACGTTGATGTTGTCGCCGGGCATGATCATCTCGACGCCCTTCGGCAGCGTGATGACCCCGGTAACGTCCGTTGTCCGGAAGTAGAACTGCGGACGGTAGCCGTTGAAGAACGGCGTGTGGCGGCCGCCCTCGTCCTTCGACAGGACGTAGATCTCGGCCTTGGCCTTCTTGTGGGGCGTGATGGACTTGACCGCCGCGACAACCTGGCCGCGCTCGATGCCGTCCTTCTCGACGCCGCGCAGGAGCACGCCGACGTTGTCGCCCGCCATCCCCTGGTCGAGGAGCTTGCGGAACATCTCGATGCCCGTGACGACGGTGGTGGACGTGTCCTTGAGCCCGACGATCTCGACGGTCTCGTTCAGCTTGACGATGCCGCGCTCGATACGCCCCGTGGCGACGGTGCCGCGCCCCGTGATCGAGAAGACGTCCTCGACGGACATCAGGAAGGGCTTGTCGACCTCGCGGACGGGCTCAGGGATCTCGGAATCGATCGCGTCCATCAGGTCGCTGATCGCCTTGACGCCCTCGGGCTTGCCCTCGAGCGCCGCCGTGGCCGAGCCGCGGATGATCTTTGCCGCCTTGCCGTCAAACTGGTACTTGGTGAGCAGGTCGCGGATCTCCTCCTCGACCAGGTCGATCAGGTCCTTGTCGTCGATCAGGTCGATCTTGTTCAGGAAGACCACGATCTTCGGGACGCCGACCTGGCGGGCCAGCAGGATGTGCTCGCGCGTCTGGGGCATCGGGCCGTCGGCCGCGGAGACGACGAGAATCGCGCCGTCCATCTGGGCCGCGCCCGTGATCATGTTCTTCACGAAGTCGGCGTGTCCCGGGCAGTCGACGTGGGCGTAGTGGCGCTTCGCCGTCTGGTACTCCACATGGGCCACGGCAATCGTGACGATCTTCGAGGCGTCGCGGATGGTGCCGCCCTTCG
>CAYQOH010000350.1:0-2894 GCA_964419075.1 uncultured Opitutaceae bacterium
CCGCGGCGAGGCCCGAGACCGCCGCGGCCCGGGCCGGATCCAGGTCGCAGGCGAAACGGAGGCGGGCGCCGGGGACCTTGCCGAGCGCCACCGCGCGCTTCCTGCCGATCAGCCCGCAGCCGATGATGGCGAACGAGAGCGGCCGCTCGGTGGGCGTGGGGGCATGCATCATGATTTCCGCGCTGCGCACTCGGATGCCTTTGCAGGGGAGGGGGCTCCACGCAAGTGAAGAATCCACCCCGCAGCCGCGGCGGCCGCCACTCCCACGATGGACAGCGCCGACACGGCGAAGAGGAGGCGCAGGCCCCGGGGCGCCTCATACGCGAGCTCGACGCGGGACGCGCCCTGCGGCACCGCGACGCAGACCTGCGCGTCCGGCGATCTTCGGACGGCCGCCGGCTGCCCGTCGACTGTCGCCGTGTAGCCCGTCTGGAAGGCGCGCGGCGTCTCTAGCCAGGCGGCAGCCGGGCTCCTGACCTCGGCCCGGTAGGGGATCCATGAGCGCACGCGGACGGGAAGGGCCTCGCGGGAGTAGCTCAGCTGGCTGACGCGCGCCACGGGGGGCCGGGCCGCGTCGCTTTCGGGCGGCTTGGCCGGGATGAAGCGAAGGGTGAGGTCCTCCGGTCCCGCGGTTGTGAAGACCGATAGCACGTCCGTGTGCTCGCCGCCCGCGCCGAAGGCCCGGGTACCCCCGTACTCCGGCAGCGTGTATTCCCGGTACAGATGCGCCCCGCTAACCTGCAGCAGGCCGCGGGTGTTCTCCGGATTGGCGAAGTCAAACTTCAGGACGTAGAAGCGCCCCGGCTCGACTCGGAGCGTGCGGTCCAGGATGGCGGCCGGGGACGCAGGGCTGGAAGCCCACCGGAAGTCGCCGGCCGCCTCAAGGCGACCCTCCGACTCGGCAGCCCGTGCGTTCTCTTCAAGCGGCGCGAGCGACTCCCTCGCCAGGAGGTGGTTCTCGAGATACGGGTCGGCGACGCCGTGCGTAAAGGTGCTCGGGAACTCGGGGAACATTGAATACGAATAGCGCGTGATCTGGATGGCTTCGGGGCGCAGGCGGTCCATGGCGCTCTCCTGCGCCGGGATCGACTGGAACGACCCGTGCGCGAACTTCGCCGCCTCCCTGAGGCTCCAGGCGCAGGCGGCCGCGACCGCAACCGCCGCGGCCCTCCGACGCCACGCCGGCCAGGCCCCGTCAAGGGAGAGGTAGGCCGCGGCGCTGAAGACGGTTGCGGCGGACAGCGGGAGGCAGAGGCGGCTCATGGGCCAGGTGCCGGTCGGGTTCAGCACAAAGGCCGGAACGGCGGCCCAAAGGGCCGTGTTGAGGCCGGGAATGGGTATTAGCAGGAGCGCAAGGAGGAGTGCCCCGGCGAGAAGGACCGCGGCTGCCGGCCTGAACACCCGGCACTGGGACCAGACGAGGAACACCAGCACCGCCCAGAGCGAATAGCCAAGTTGGAAGTCGGTGATGATCCGCCCCTTCGGGCTCACGGGAAGGAAGGCGCCCGGGAACGCGTCCCTGAGGAACTTCAGCACGTCGCTGACCAGCGGCCTCTGGAACAGGCTGCTGTGGCTGCCGGGCTCGGTGGGGTAGAGAAGTACGGAGCCGACGGGGTAGGCGGCGATCAGGCCAAACACGAGCGCGCCCGAGAGAAGCGGCCACCAGCGAAGCCCCCGGCGCGCGTGCAGGGCGAGCCGCGCGAGCTGGATCGCCCCGGTGATGAGCGTCAACCAGAGCGCGATCGGGGAATGCCCCCACCAGGAAAGCCCGAGCGACGCACCGAGAAGGACGAGTGTTCCCCAGGTGCCGCCGTCGTCGAAGGAGCGGGCGGTGGCAAACCAGACAAGCGGTACGAGGGGCAGCGTCGTCCAGGACATGTAGAGGTCCATGTTGTAGGCGAGGCCCAGCGTGCCGGGGGATGCGAGAAAGAGGACCGCCAACGCGCCGGCCATCCATTTGGCCCGCGGCAGAAGGCTGCGCAGGCAGACGTAGGCCGAGAACATTCCGCAGACGCCAATGAGCGTGATGAGCAGGTTCTGGAGGGCGAAGGTCTCGAGGCTGTGGAGCGTCACCGCGTCCAGGAGCGCCCCGAGGTAGTGAAAGAGCGGCGCTACACGCACCGGGCAGATGGCGCCGTTGAACTGGTACAGGCTCTGCCCCACCCACACCGGGAAGACCCCCGCCCGCACCTGCGCGACCATGTCTGCAAGATTGAGGCCGTACCAGTAGGCGTCCCCGGTGCCGTGCAGGGTCGAACGCTGGAATCCACGCATGAGCCACAGGGACACGACGAGAAGCAGCGCCGACCGAAGGATCTCGCCGGGCGCCGGGTGGCGCGCCCAGCGCTCGACCCACGGGCGATTCTCCTCAAAGCGCCGGGACGCGTACGCGCCCGTCGCGCCGAACGGAACCAAGAGCGACCGGGCGAGCCTCGGCCAGTCGAGCGCGAGGAGCCACGCCGCCAGGGGCCAGGCGACGCCAAAGAGCAGCGGGCTCAGGGACTGGTTGAGCACGTACCGCAGCAGCGCCCCGGTGACGAGGAGGCTCGCGCACCGGCGCGGCAGCGCCGCCTTGAAGGCATCCCATGGGCCCGGGTTCGCGCGGGTGGGGCGCAGCGGCACGAGCGCCGCCACGACCAAGGCGCAGACGGCGCCCGCCGCAGGCAGCGCCGGCACGAAGGGAAGGGTCGCGACGAAGGACACGGCGAGCGCGGACAGGTCCAGCATATCGCGCCGATGGCGGGCGACCCAAGCGCGCCATCCGCGTGCAGGCGAGTCGCTCGAGGTCATGCCCCCATCATCGCGGGCTTGTCAGTGACGTCGCGAGCCGATTCTTCTTATGGGTCGATGGCAGCCCTTCTTCCAAGGCTTCTGCGCTACGCCGCCGTGGGCGG
>CAYQOH010000351.1:0-2876 GCA_964419075.1 uncultured Opitutaceae bacterium
CTTCTTCCAGCCCACGCTCGAGGCGATGCACGAGTGGGGGCGCATCTACGCCGAACGCATCAACTCGAAACCCCGGCGCCCATAGGCGCCAACAGGAGAGGACCCCAATGTACACCAACATCCTCGTAGGCTATGATGGATCAAGGGGCGGCAAGGCCGCCCTTGCCGCGGGCGCCAGGCTCGCCAAGGAGTTCGGGGGAAAGGTGACCGCACTCTGGGTGCGCGAGCCGCTCCCCCGCCACTCGGACCTTCCCGGCGAGATCGAGGAGGAGTCGGAGGCCGCGGACGAGTACTTTGCCGCGCGCAAGGGGGAGGTCGCGGAGGTGGCCGCTCAGGCGGGTCTGCCGATCCCGTGCGAGTCCGCCCGCGGGCACGCCGCCAAGGCCATCATCAAGGCCGCGACCGAGGGCGGCTACGACCTGATCGTCGTCGGCCACAGCGACCACTCGGCACTGTGGGGGCGGCTGCTCGGAGACACGGCCGACCGCATTGCCGACCACGCGCAGTGCAGCGTGCTGGTCGTTAAGACCGGCATGTCGGCCAAGCCGTCCTGACACGCCGTTCTCCGGGCTGCGGCCAGCAGGCCCTGCGCCTCGGATTCCCTTCCCGCGCCCGAACGGGGCGCCGCCGCCTCATGCGTAGTGCTGCCCGAAGCCCTCGTGCTGCGCGCCGTCGGCCTCCGGGTTGCGTTCGGGGTCTGAGAGGGGCTCCGGGGCCGGCTCCGGGGCGGCCTCGTCCCGCCGCTCCCTACCCGAATCTTCGGGCGTATCCTCGTCCTCCTCGTCCGCGTCGATGGCCGTCTCGAACGCCCGGGTCCCCGTGTGCTTCCTCGTCCGCTCCTTCTTCTCGGCCAGACGCACGGCCTTGGTCTGGTCCAGGAAAGCCTGGTACCGGTCCGCGGACTCGAGCTGGCCGTTGATGTAGTGGACGTGGGACATGGGACGGAATGCCGGTAATGCTATCGGCCCTTGAAGCGGTGCCCTTTAGGCCGGCTTGGGCGGAAGGGGTTCTTCACAGCATTTTAATGCGGCCGCTGGCGCCCCGGTAAAGGACCCTTTGCACCAAGTAATAGGTTGGCTACAAGCGACTAACGCCCCCGCGCAGGTGAATTGCAGAATCCCCGGCGCCCTGGCGCGGCCCGCCGGTCTCCCTAGGTTGCCAAGGGCCGGCGCCGCGGCATAGGCTGAATGTTAAATCTGGCCGGAGCGCCGTCCCGAGGCGCCTGGCCACTTGCCGCCACCCGATTTAGGCGTTTCGTTGCCTGCCGCAGCACACCCTCTTTTCCCATGACTTCCGACTCCACCGAGCACGCGAACGGCGCCAACGGCGAAAGCCAGCTGATCCGGCGCGTCCACCGCGAGCTCATCGACGACTACGACGAGGAGCTCGAGATGGAGCGCGACGACTGGGAGAAGCTCGGGCCCGACGCCCCGCTTCGCCCGCTGGCCCATGACTCGGACCGCGAGCAGCGCAACCGGTACTTCAAGGAGCTCTTCCGGCTCCAGGGGGAGCTGGTCAAGATGCACGACTGGATCGTCGAGACCGGCCACCGCCTGGTGATCGTCTGCGAGGGGCGCGACGCGGCGGGGAAGGGGGGCGTCATCAAGCGCATCACCCAGCGCCTGAACCCCCGGGTGGCCCGGGTGGCGGCCCTTCCGGCGCCGTCAAGCCGCGAGAAGACGCAGTGGTACTTCCAACGGTACATTGCCCACCTGCCCGCGGCGGGCGAGATGGTGCTCTTCGACCGCAGCTGGTACAACCGCGCCGGCGTCGAGCGGGTGATGGGCTTCTGCACCGACGCCGAGTACGAGGAGTTCTTCCGGTCGGTGCCCGACTTCGAGAAGATGCTGATCCGCTCGGGCATCCAGCTCATCAAGTACTGGTTCTCCATCCCCGACGAGGAGCAGGAGTTCCGGTTCCGCTGCAGGATCAACGACCCCCTGAAGCAGTGGAAGCTGAGCCCGATGGACCTCGAGTCGCGCAAGCGCTGGGAGCTCTACACGAAGGCCAAGGAGGTCATGTTCGAGCGCACCCACCTGCCCGAGTCGCCGTGGTGGGTGGTCCAGGGGGCGGACAAGAAGAAGGCGCGGCTGAACTGCATCCACCACCTGCTCTCCCAGGTGAAGTACACGGAGGTGAAGCACGAGCAGGTCACGCTTCCCCCCCGCATCCATCATCCAGACTACCGGCGCGAGCCGCTCCGGCCGGAGATGGTGGTTCCCGAGATCTACTGACTGGCGCAGGCGCAGGGCGTGCGCCATGGGGCTTGCGCCCGGCGCGGGCATGCGGGGTTTGACACCCGATCGCGAGGGGCCATTTTGGACGGGTCGAGGCGCCACCCGGCCGGAGCTAGAGCCGCGGGCGGCCGCACGGCCCGGCGTCCGTCGCCGGGAACCCCCACAAACCCCCGAAGGCCATGCCCACGAGCTCCGTCCCAGAAGCCAGCATTATCCGCGCGATGCGCTGCGTCGCCGCCGCGCTCCTCGCCGCGGGGGGCCTCGCGCTCGCCGGGGAACCCCTGCGGGCCGAGACGCCGCCCGGGGCCCGCTGGGAGCACTTGACGACCGCCCTCTTCTTCACGAGCGGGGACGTGGACACCCTGCTGGCGAAGCCGGCGGACCGCCAGGCCGCCCTAGAGTACTTCGCGCCGCTGCGGCTCTCGAAGGTGTACCTCGAGAACGCGAACGGCGACCCGGCCGCCGTGGCGACCCTTCGCGGGATCGCGGCCGACCTGCGCGCCAGGGGCCTGCGGGTCTCCGGGGCCGTCGTCCCCGCCGGGGAGAAGGGCCCCCTCTGCTACAACAGCCCGCAGGACATGGCGCTCCTCGAGGGCCGGGTGCGCGTGCTGGCCCAGGCGGTCGACGAGATCATCGTGG
>CAYQOH010000352.1:0-2875 GCA_964419075.1 uncultured Opitutaceae bacterium
GACGCTGCTGGACGGGCCCGACGCCGTGTCGCTCAAGCCCTCGGCCGCCCAATGACCCCCGAAGAACCCACCGCGCGCGCCCCACGGGCACCCGCCTCAGGGCCGGACCTCCGCTGGTCGGGGATCACGCACGTCGGGCGTTTCCGGTCGAACAACGAGGACTCGTTCCTGGCGCTCAAGTTCGACGGGCACGAGGTGAGCTACCTCGGCAAGACCGGGCAGGCCTCGCTCGCCCAGGCGGACTTCGTCTTCGCCGTGAGCGACGGCATGGGCGGGGCGAGGTCCGGGGAGTTTGCCAGCCGCATCGCCGTCGACCGGATCACGCGCCTGCTGCCGCGGGGCTTCAGGCTCTCGGCCGCGGGCATTGCCAGCGGCTTTGACGACATCCTCTCGGAGCTGTTCTCGGTGATCCATGCCGACATGCTGCACTTCGGCTTTTCCTATTCCGAGTGCGCGGGCATGGGGGCCACGCTCACCCTGTGCTGGGTCAGGCCCGACTGGATGTACTTCGGGCATCTCGGCGACAGCCGCGTCTACTACCTGCCGCGGGGAGGCGGGATGACGCAGGTCACCAACGACCACACCCACGTCGGCTGGCTCCGGCGCAAGGGCGAGCTGAACGAGCGCGAGGCGCGAAGCCACCCGCGCCGCAACGCGCTCCAGCAGGCGCTCGGCGCCGGCAATCAGTTCATTGAGCCGCACATCGGGGCGGTCGGCTACCAGAGGGGCGACCGGTTCCTGATCTGCTCGGACGGCCTCGTGGACGGCCTCTGGGACCGGAGGATAGAGGAGATCATCCGCAGCCACTCGCCGGCGCGCGACGGGCCGACGGTCGCGCAGGCGCTTGTCGAAGAATCCGTCCGGGAGTCCGGCCGCGACAACACGACGGCGCTCGTGATCGAGATTCCGGCGCCCGAGGCCGGCTGCGCGCCATGAACCTCGTCTTTGTCTACGGGACCCTGAAGCGGGGCTTCGCCAACCACTACCTCATGGAGGGCCAGGAGTTCGTCGGCGAGGCCAGGACGGCCCCAGGCTTCGTGCTGCACGACCTCGGGGGATATCCCGGCATGGTGGCGGACGCGGCCGCGGCCGAGGGCGTAAGCGGCGAGGTCTGGTCCGTGGACGACGAGTGCCTCTCGGGCCTAGACGTCCTCGAGGGGACGTCCGAGGGACTCTACCGCCGCGAAAGGGTGCCGCTTCTCGATCCCTACGCGCAGCGTCACGTCGAGGCCTACCTCTATTTGAGGAGCGTCGAGGGGGCGAAGCGCCTCGGGGCCGTCTGGCAGGGATAGGCCCCGGACGGCTCCCTTCTCAGGCGGGCGGGACCCCGGCCGCGCCCTGCGCCGGGGCGGACTCCGGAGGCGGCACCGCGAACTTCCGAACGCCCGTGAACTTCGCCCGGAACAGGTCGTCCAGGAGCCCGAGCACGTCGGCGGGCACCCGCGCCACGAGCTCGTCCAGGGGGGGAAGCTTGTCGCCCACGACCAGCGCCGCGTTCCCGTCCGCGGGGCGAGCGGGGGCGTCGCCGCGCGCCGCCGCCTCCGAAAGGAAGGAGGCTTCGGCGGACTCGTCCGGCCACTCGGTCTCATCCGAAGGCGCCGCGGCGGGCGCACCGGCCGCAAGCGCGGCCAAGCGGGCCTCGAGCCGGTCAATCAGCCCTTTTTTTTTTCGCCGTCGGCGGCGGGCTCGCCGGCCTCGCCGGCGAGGCTCGCGAGCTCCTTGATGAGGCTGTCGATCGCCCGGGCGCGGCTCGCCTCAACCGCCTTCAGGAGGGTGACCTCGAAATTGATCTTCTCGGCCAGGCCGAGCTTGACGCTCCCCTCCCCCTCGCGCAGCCCGTCCAGGAGGCGCGTCAGCTGCTCGGTCGTCATCGGGGAGCCGAGCCGGCCGCTTCGTCCGCCCGCCGCGATCGAGTCCAGGAGCGCCGAGCGGACCTGCGCCTGCAGGTCGGTGAGGAGCCTCACGAGGTCGCGGCCCGCGGAATCGCACTCGTCCACGACCGCCACGATCCGCCGGTGGTCGCCGGCGGCCAGCGCCGCCGCAAGCTCGGCGATCTTCGCCTCGGCCACGAGCCCGTAGACATCGAGCACGTCGGCCTCGGCGATCTCGCCCCCGCAGAACGCCATCATCTGCTCGAGGATCGACTGGGCGTCGCGCATCCCCCCGTCGGCAAGCCTCGCGATGCACGCGCGCGCGGCGTCGTCCACCTTGACCTGCTCCGACTCGGCGATCGCCTTCAGGCGCTCGGAGATCAGGGCGGCCGGGATCGGCTTCAGGTCGAAGCGCTGGCAGCGCGAGAGTATCGTCGGGAGCACCTTCTGCACCTCGGTCGTGGCAAAGACGAACTTCACGTGGGGGGGAGGCTCCTCAAGCGTCTTCAGGAGCGCGTTGAAGGCCTGCGTCGAGAGCATGTGCACCTCGTCGATGATGTAGATCTTGTACTTCCCCTGGGCCGGCGCGTAGCGCGAGGTCTCGCGCAGGTCGCGCACCTGCTCGACGCTGTTGTTGGACGCGCCGTCGATCTCGATCACGTCCAGGTGGCTGCCCTCCGCGATCGCCTTAACCGCCGGGTCGTTTTCGTCAAAGTCGGCCTTCGGGCCGCCCGTGCAGTTGAGCGCCTTGGCGAAGATCCGGGCGATCGAGGTCTTCCCCGTGCCCCGCGGGCCGACCAGCAGGTAGGCGTGCGCGATCCGGCCCCGCGCGATGGCGTTGCGGAGGGTGCGCACCACGTGGTCCTGGCCGACGACGTCGCCAAACGTCTGCGGCCGCCATTTTCTCGCGATGACCTGGTATCCTGTTGCGGACAAGGGAGGTGTCGAAGGGAAGATGAAGTGGCCAGGCACTCCACGGCACTGGTAGAACGTCGGTACCGTTG
>CAYQOH010000353.1:0-2855 GCA_964419075.1 uncultured Opitutaceae bacterium
CCTCCCGCGGATAGCGCTGCAGGAGCATGAAGTCCGCCGCCATGTTCTCCGCCGCACCACCCGTGCGCGCGGGCAGGACGTCGAGCTTCATGGGTGGCGGACGAGCCATCCGGCCCGCCAACGCTTTCCCTCGCGGGAAAGGGCAAGGACCCCCGCCTTCGCGAACGGATAGAACACGCCGCCACGATCGGGTCCGTGGACCAGCATCGAGGCGAGCACGCCGAGATGCGGCTCGTGCCCGACGACGGCCACGTCGCCCTTGTGGGATTCGAGGACGGCCGCGATCGGTGCCGGATCGTCGTTGGGGCGCAGCCCGGAGGTCAGCACGAGCGGGGCCGACAAATTGAGGCCCTGCGCCAGCAGCTCGGCCGTCTCCTTCGCCCGGGCGAGCGGGCTGTGCCAGATTTCGGACGGGCTGAAACCATGGGCCGCAGCAAGCGCCGCGCACACCCGCGCGACCTGGTCTCGTCCCTTCGCGCTCAGCGGACGCGCGGGGTCCACCTCGTCGGAGACCGCGTCGGCGTGGCGCATGAGGTAGATCATCGTCTTCCTATTGATGACGTCCGCTCAGGGCGCAAGGCGCTCGATCACCCAGGCCCCCGCTGCCTCGCGGCGGTACCGCAGCCGGTCGTGGAGGCGGCTCCTGCGTCCCTGCCAGAACTCGACAAGCTCGGGGACAATCCTGAACCCTCCCCAGTTCGGGGGAAGGGGCGCCTCGACGCCCGAGTACTTTCGCTCGACCGCCTTCATCGCCGCTTCCAGCGCCTCGCGCCCGGAAATGATGGAGCTCTGAGCCGACGCCCACGCGGCGAGCTGGCTTGCCCTGGGCCTGCCGTGGAAATACGCCTCGCTTTCCTCGCGGGCGACCTTCGTCACGGTCCCCTCTGCGATCACCTGGCGCTCAAGGTCCACCCAGGGGAAGACGAGCGCCGCGCGGGGGTTCGCCTCCAGTTCCCGCCCCTTGCGGCTGTCGTAACTGGTGTAGAACACGAACCCGCGCCCATCGATGCCCTTCAGAAGGACCATCCGCGCCGAGGGGCGGCCGTCCCTGGCCGCGGTCGCGAGGACCGCCGCGTTCGGCTCGCGGACCTTCGCAGCCTCGGCCTCCTGGAACCACTTCTCGAACTGCCGGAAGGGGTCGCGGGCGACGTCCTTCTCCGACAGGCCGGTGAGCGAGTATTCCGTCCTAAGGTCGGCCAGGCTCATTTCCGGGCACCTTGTGCGTGCGCGGTTGGCCTGTCAAAACATCCTCCGACGCTAGCGGGTGAGGGCGCGAATGACCCTGGCGTGCCCGGGAAAGTCCCTGAGGAGGGTTTCGCGTAGCCCCAGTTCGAAATCCTGCTCCTCCCAAGCCGGCGAGAGCGTGCACCCAAAGAGGGTCCACCCACGCGCGCCGGATCCCGCGCCGGGACAGAGGCGCGCGCCCTGCCAGGTGCCGGCCCTGACGACCGCCTGGGGCACATGGCTTCCGCGCACATCGGGCCCGAGGATGCAGGTCCGGCAGGAACCCGTGAGCGGCTCGATCTGGACCAGCTCCGCCGGGTCCCCCGCATGAAAATGCCAGATCTCGTCTGTTCCGAGCCGGTGAAGCGCCGAGAACTCGTCGTCGGTGATCAGGAACAGGATCGCCGAACCGCAGGCGCGGCCGCCGGGCCCGGGCTCCGGACTCGTCCAGGTCGAGGCGAAAAAACCGCCTTCCCCGGGCAGCGGCGCAAGCCCGAGCTTGGAAATCAATTGCCGCGCTTCAACGTTCATAGACAGCAAGATAGATAATCCACCCGGGATTTGCACGCCATTCCGGGCTTCCCAGCCCAACCCCGATTGGCGATGCTCCCCGGATGGACAGGCTCAACACCTTCATCGATCGGAGCGGCCCGGTCCTGCTCGGCCGCCTCAAGCGCCTCGTCAGCTTCCAAACCATCAACCCCCCGGGGGCGGACTACGAGGGCGTCACCGGCTACCTGACCCGCGAACTCGCAAGAATAGGCGTCGCGGCGCGCAGGCTTCCGATCCCGAGGAAGCTGCTTCAAAGCAGCCTGCCCGCAGCCCAGCACGGCTACCCGCGCTACAACGTCCTTGGGAAGCTCCGGGCGCCCGGCGCCCTAAAGACGATCCACTTCAATGCGCACTATGACGTCGTTCCCGTCTCCGGCACCTGGCGCCACGGGAGCCCGTTCAGCGGCGCCGTTGAGAAGGGCCTGATCTACGGCCGCGGCACGGCCGACATGAAGGGCTCGATCGCCAGCCTGCTGACCGCCATCGACGCGATACAGCGGACGCGGGCGCGGCCCCTGATGAATGTCGAGGTCTCCTTCACGGCGGACGAGGAGACGGATTCCTTCCTTGGAGCCCGGTGGGTGGTGGACGAGGCGCCGATACGGCCGGACTACGCGATCGTGATGGAGGGCGGGGAGGGCGACCAGATCTGCTGCGGCCACAACGGCACGCTCTGGCTAGAGGTCACGGTCCATGGGCGCGCCGCGCACGGCTCCACGCCCAATGAGGGAGTCAACGCCCTCGAGAAGATGGCGGCCCTGGTCCTCGAGCTCGAGGCCTACAAGAAACGGATCGCCCGGAGGACCTTCCTGACCCCCGAGGGCAAGACGATGCGCCCGACGATAAACGTGGGCGGCGTCTTCTCGTGCGGAGAGGGCGCGAAGATCAACACGGTCCCCGCCCTGGCCTCTTTCTCAATCGACCGGCGCGTCCTCGCCGTCGAGGACCACGCCGCGGCCGAGCGCGACCTGCGCGCCTTCCTCGCCTCCGCCGCGAGGCGGATCCCGGGCTGCCGGATCACCGTGTCCAAGGTGTCCGAGAACTTCTCGTGCTTCACGAAGCCGACCGGCCCGTTCTTC
>CAYQOH010000354.1:0-2845 GCA_964419075.1 uncultured Opitutaceae bacterium
CGTACCGGCGCTTCAGCTGGACGTCGATCTGCGCGTAGGCGTTCTTGAAGCGGTTTCTCAGCGAGACGAGGGAGTTGTAGATTCCGGCGGCGGAGAGCGCCACGACGAGAATGACGGCGAGCAACCCGACGAGGATGATGATGGCGATCATGGGGATCCCAGACTGGCCCCCGGACGCGGCTGGGTCAATGGAACTCCGCCCGCTCGGGCCCGGCCGGCCCCCTTCGGGGCCGTGCCGCGCCGGCTACTTCCTGGCGGACGCCGGGCCCGGGGCCTGCGCCGGGGCCGCCGCCCCGAGGAGCGTCCGGTTCACCAGGCTGTGGGGGTCGTCCGCCCGGGGGTAGTCGCGCCAGAGCCAGCGCATCATCTCCGGCAGCGCGGCCCCGGCGTGCCTCTGGTTGTGCGAGCCTATGCCCCAGCAGTAGTCCACGTCGTAGCCCTTGTCGGACAGCGCCGCGAGCATCCGCAGGTTCTGCAGGTGCCAGTCGCGCTCGGGATCGTACGCTGCCGCGGGATCGGACGGGCGCAGGCCCCGGTTGTCGTTCACACCGTCGAGCAGGTACACGCGCAGCGGCTTCTTCTGCGCGGCGCGGATGAGGTCCGGGTAGGCATGGCCGCCGCGCAGGTTGACGAAGCTGCCGATCGTGCAGAGCACCTTGCTGAACTGGTCGGGCCGGTGCCAGGCCACCGTGAACGCGGCGATCGCGCCGGAGCTCGCCCCGCCGATCGCGTGGTCCCCCGCGTTTCTCGACACGTTGTAGCGCTGGTAGAGGACGGGAAGGAGCTCGTCGACGATCACCCTCGCGTACTTGTCGTCGAGCGCGTTGTACTCCTGCGGACGGTTCGACGAGTGGTCGCCCCACTCGTTCTGGGTCGCCACGGGCTGGTCGGGCGCGCGGCCGGGGTTAATGAAGACGGCGATCATGACCGGGATCTCCCTGCGGTAGGTCAGGTTGTCGATGACGTAGGTTGCCCGCAGTTCGCCCGTCGGGCGCAGCCACGCCTGGCCGTCCTGGAACACCATCAGCGACACGGGCGTCGCGGGATCGTACTGGGCGGGCACGTAGACGCAGAAGTCGTGCAGGGTCCCGGGATACGCCTCGCTCGGAAGCGTCTCCCAGTCGGTGACCCGTCCCTGGGGAACGCCGGGATGCGCCTCGGAATCGGGCCCGAGGAGGTAGGCGTCGTCGGTCGGGGCGCCGAGGACGGGGCCCGCGCAGCACACGGCCGCGGCGGCGAGAAGGGCGATGGGGCGCGTGTGGGATTTCATGGTCTTTTGGAACCTGGCGGGTCGGGGGCCTACGGATTGGGGATAGAGAATGGAGTATGCCATGGGCGACGGGAGACAAAGCTTGTTCTTGGGCGGGCGCGCGCGGAGCCAGGGGGCGTGCTTCAGGGGCCCCGGCCAATCCCGGGTTGATTGTTACCCCGGTTGCAACAAGGATTAGGACGGTTTCCATGCGCCTCCCGACCGTTCTCGCCCCGCTCCTCGCCGCGGCCGCCGCCGCGGCCGCGCCGGGGCCGCTGAACGCGCCGGTGCCGCTCGCCCCGCCGGCGTCCGCGGTCTCGGCAGGGGAGCTCGCCCACCAGATGGTTTCGGCGGAACGCGCCCAGGCGCTGGGGTTCCTGTCGACCGCGGTCACGCTGTACCGCGGGCTGCTCGCGCTGCCTGGGGCCGACACCCGGCGCCTCACGCTTGCCCTGTCATCGGCGCTCCTTGACGACGGCGACGTCGCCGGGGCCGGACGGGTGCTGGAGGCGTACGCGGGCGCCCGTGACGCGGGCTGGCACCTTCGGGAGGGTCTGGTGGCTGCGCACCTCCAAAGGACGGACCAGGCGAGGGCCGAGCTCGGCCTGACGCGGTCCGACGAGCTCGAGCCGGCCGAGCGCGGCTGGTACCTCTTCCTCGAGGGAATGCTGGCGGACGCGACCAACGAGCCCGTGCGGGCCGCCGGCCTCTACCAGCAGGCGGCGGCGGCGGCGGTCTCCGACCTCCAGAGGGCCCGGTTCCTGCTTGCCGAGGAGCAGGTCCGGCTGCGCACCGGCGGCGTGACCGAGGAGCAGCTCAACGCGGACCGAAAGAACGCCGAGAAGTTCCAGAACCAGAAGATCGGCTACGGGTTCACGCGCGAATACGCGATCGCCCTGAACGCGCTGGGCCGCAAGGCGCAGGCCGTCGACGTCCTCCTGGGCGCGCTGCGCGTCCTGCCGGCCGAGGAGCGGTCGGAGACCGACCATTTCAGGCTGCTCCTGGGGCTGATCGCGGGCGCGGAGGCCGGCGTGGGCCGCCAGGAACTCTACGAGCTGCTCGAGTCCGGCAGCGACCCCGACCAGCAGCGGATCGCGCTCCAGCTGCTCGTCCGCAGCTCGCCCACGGGGGCGGCGCGCACCGAGCTCGGCGGCAGGCTCGACCGGCTGATCGGGGAGCCGAGGCAGCATCCGGTGCTCGAGAGCCTGCTCCTGCAGCGTGCCGAGCTCGCGCTCAGCGAGGCGCACCTCGGCGTCAGCGAGTCGGCGTCCTTCTACGCGAGGGCCGAGGACGACGCGAACGCCCTCCTCGAGAAATTCCCGGGCTCGCCGCTCAAGGCCCGCGCGTACGCGGTCCTCGCCGGGTCGGCCTGGGAGCAGCGCCGCTACAGGACGGCCGCGGACTTCGGGTTCAAGGCGGGCGGGGAGCTGCCCGCGGGCGCGATTCGCTCGGAATTCAGCGTCCTGGTCGCCGAGGCGTGGTTCCGCGCCGGCGACTTCCGGAGTGCGGCCGACGCCTACGCCGCGGCGCTGCACTCGCGGCCGGAGGGCGTGCGCCCGGGCACGCTCATGTTCCAGCAGGTGCAGTCCGAGATCG
>CAYQOH010000355.1:0-2842 GCA_964419075.1 uncultured Opitutaceae bacterium
AGTGCCGGGCGCCCTGGTACGCCGCGAAGTCGCGCTCGAACTGCGCGACCTCGGGACCGAGGCAGAAGGCGCAGGAGTCGAGCGTGCGCGCGATCGCGGCGTCAAGTTCCGGCCGGATCGAGCGGATCTGGTCGGGGAGGTCGAAGTAGGGTACATTCACGTTGAAGGCTTCCTTCCCAGGGGCCGCGCCGGGTTTCCCGCCACGACGGCGCCCGCGGCGACGCTGCGGGTCACGACGCTGCCTGCGCCGACTACGGCCCCGGCGCCGACCACCACCCCGCACAGGAGGGTCGCCCCGGTGCCGATCACGGCGCCCCGTTCGACGCGGGTGGGCACGACCTTCCAGTCGGCCTCCGTCTGCATCGAGCCGTCGGGATTGGTGGCGCGCGGGTTCTTGTCGTTGATGAACGAGACGTTGTGGCCGATGAAGACCCCGTCCCCGATCTCGACACCTTCGCAGATGAACGTGTGGCTCGAGATCTTGCAGTCCCTGCCGATGCGGGCGTTCCTCTGAATCTCGACGAAGCTGCCCACTTTCGTGTTGTCGCCGATCTCGCAGCCGTAGGCGTTCACGAAGTTGAAGAAGCGCACGTTCGCCCCGACGCGCACGTTCACGAGCGACCTGCGGGGGCTGTCCTCGTTGATCAGCTCCATGTGAGCGCGACCTCCACGCCCGCGCCGGTGACGGAGCGCTCCGCCCCCTCGAGGATCCTCACGGCGTCGGCCCCGAACTGCCCGTCCGAGAGCGGCGCCTTCCCCTCCCGCACGGCCGCCGCGAAGTCGGCCACGAGGTTGGCGAGGGCCTCCCTGGGGGCGATCTTGGGCGAGTACACGTCGCCCGTCCGGTACTCGAACATGAGCCGGCTGCGCTCCTCGTCCGTCCGGGCGACGACTCCCGAGTCGTAGATCTTGACCGGCTCCGTCGCGTTGAGGTCGTCGTACACGATCATCTTCCTGTCGCCCCCGATCAGCATATGGCGGATCTTCACCGGCGAGACCCACGAGCAGTTGATGTGGACGAAGAGCCCCGAGGCGTAACGCAGCGTGAGGACGCCGATGCTCGCGAGCGGCCCCGGGGGCTGCGCGGAGCCGATCGCCTGCACGGTCATCGGCCGCTCACGCGTGAAGACGTTGACGATCGAGATGTCGTGGACCGCGAGGTCCCAGAGAACGTTCACGTCGTGCTGGAACAGGCCGAGGTTGATGCGCGTCGAGTCGATGTAGTTGAGGCGGCCGAGCTCGCCGGAGTCGATGAGGGAGCGTATCCTCTGGACCGCCGGGTGGTAGACGAACGTGTGGTCCACCATGAGGATCTTTCGCGCGGCCGCGGCCGCGCGAATCAGGTGCTCGGCGTCCGCGGAGCGCGTCGCCAGAGGCTTCTCCACGAGGACGTGCTTGCCGGCCTCGAGCGCCGCGAGCGCCAGGGGAAAGTGCGACGCCACCGGCGTTGCCAGGGCGACGGCGCCTACGGCCGGGTCCTTGAGCACCTCGGAGAAACGGCGCGCGCCGGTTGCGCCCGGGTTCTCGCGCAGGCCGCGCTCGAGGCGGGCGGGGTCCTCGTCGCAGATCACGACCCGCCCGAAGCTTCCGTTCTGGGCGAAGTTCCGGGCGAGCTTGGGGCCCCAGTACCCGTATCCCACGATGGCGATCGCGTTCATGTCAGAAGGTCATGCCCCGGTCCTCGGGGACGATCCGCCGCAGCGTGTAGACGTCGCTCCGCTCGAGGTGGACGGCGTTCTCGAGGAGCCGCTGCCAGGGGTCCCACGGGGCGCTCAGGAGCTTGCCGCTGATGCCGTCGCTCTTGGCGGACAGGAGCCACTCGACCATGTCGAGGGCGCGCTCGAGCGTGGCGCCGCTGTCGGACTTCTGCTTGATGGCGGAGTCGAATTCGGCCTGGCCGGCCACGTCGGGCCCGAGCGCGATCACCTCGTCGGTGAGGCGGGTGGCGATGGCCCCCGGAGCGACGGCGTTGATGTCGAGCGGCGCGTCGCGCTCCTCGACGGCGATCGTCTCCACGAGGCGCACGATGGAGGTCTTGGCTACCCCGTAGGCGGAGAAGTTGGGCCGGGCCTTCGTGGCACCCCCGCCGGAGAAGCAGACGATCTTCGAGCGGCGCGAGGCGCGGGACAGGAGGCTGTGGAACGCGCGGATCGCATAGAAGGTCCCGTCAAGGTTGGCGCGGACCGTGGCGCTCCAGCGCACCGGGTCGGCGTGGACGGCCGGGCTCACCTCGCCGAGCGAGCCCGCGCAGCAGACCAGGGCGTCCAGGTCCTTCCACTTCTCGGACACCGAGGCGGTGGCGCGCAGCATGGCGCTCCAGTCCGAGACGTCGCACCGGCTCGAGTGGAAGGCGCCGTTCTGCGCGGCGGCGAAGGCCGACTGGTCAGAGCGCGCCAGCCCCCAGACCTGGTGGCCCTCTCCAAGAAGGCGAAGGACGAGGGCCCGTCCGATGCCCGAGCTTGAGCCCGTCACGGCGATCTTCATCACTCCTTGCCCTCCGGGACGGCGAAGTGCGTCTGGATCCACGGCGCCGCGCCGGTCTTCTCAGGCGCGTGGTCCATGATCCAGAAGGCATCGAGCCGCGGGTACTTGCGGGTGGCCTCGTCCGCCAGGGCGATCTCGAAGGTGATCGTCGTTCCGGCGCGGCTCTCGTCGCGGCGGACGGACGCGATCCTGAAATGGTCGCCTACCTTCAGGACGTCGAGGATCCTCACCCCGGGCATGTCCGCCCCGACGTTGGCTGCGCTCACGCGCTCCGGGAGCTGTGGAACGGCCTCGTGGGAGCCAATCAGCGGCCAGTCCGAGTCATGGGCCTTGAACTTGAATACGTAGCAGTCCTGCT
>CAYQOH010000356.1:0-2826 GCA_964419075.1 uncultured Opitutaceae bacterium
CCGCGCCGCGGTGCTGCTGGAAACGGTGGCCCGGGTGCTTGCCGTCTCGAGGCCGAAGTGAGCCCACCGGGGCCTCCTTAACCCCGGCCCGGGACGGCGCCCGCGGGGTCCAATTGGCGCGGATGCGGAGCCCCGCGTTCCTCCATTTTGTGACTGCGGTCGGCTGGGATTCGGCGCATAATCCCGCAAAACAAGATCCGCATGAAAAAATCCCTTGGCGCCAAGGCCCTGCTTTACCCGACCCCCGTGTTTGTCATCGGCACCTACGACAAGGCCGGCAAGCCCAACGCGATGACCGCCGCCTGGGGAGGCATCTGTTGCTCGCAGCCGCCCAGCGTCGCCGTATCCCTGCGCAAGGCGACCTACACGCACGGGTGCATCGTGGCGCGAAAGGCGTTCACGGTGAGCATTCCCTCCGAGGAGCATGTCCAGCAGGCGGACTACCTCGGACTGGCCACGGGCAGGACGGCCAACAAGTTTGCCGCGGCAAAGCTGACGCCGGTCCGGAGCGACCTGGTCGACGCGCCTTACGTCAAGGAGTTCCCCTTGGTCCTGGAATGCCGGCTCACGCACACGATCGAGCTCGGGTTGCACACGCAGTTTGTCGGGGAGATCCTCGACGTGAAGGCCGATGAGTCGGTGCTGGTGGGAAAGGGCCTGGTGGACATCAAGAAGATGGCGCCGCTCGTCTTCGCCCCGGACACGCAGTCCTACTTCGGCATCGGGCGCCCCATGGGGCAGGCGTTCTCGGTGGGCAACGCGTTGCTCTGATCTGCCGCGGTCGGCTCCGGAGGCTCTGCGCGCCAGCGGACGGCGCGAGGGCGCGGCCGCGAATCGTTGTGCATAGGTGCTTGCTCCGAGAACGACATAAGCAGCCACGTGCTCCTTGGGCCTGTGAGCTCCTCCGGGTTTGACTTGGCATCGAATGATGACTGACTGGTCAGTCATATTTCCCCATGAACCCGGACAAGAAGCAACGGATCATGCAAGCGGCCGAGCGGCTCTTCCGTACCCGCCGCTTTCATGAGACCACGCTGGACGAGATCGCGAAGGCGGCCGATGTGGGAAAGGGGACCATCTACCTCTACTTCTCCGACAAGGAGGACCTGATCTTCCAGGCTGCGGTCGAGGGTTTCGACGCGATGTGCCTGCAGCTGCGGCTGGACCCGCCCGAGGGCGAGACGTTCCGCGGCACGCTCCTGCGCACCTGCGAGAACATCGGCATCTTTTTCCGGGCGAGGCGCCCGCTCTTCCGGATCATCCTGTCCGAGGGTGACCGCGACATGGAGAGCGGCTCGGGCGGGCTGCACCAGCGCTGGCGGGGGCGCCGCAGGACGATGACCGATGCCGTTTCGACGATCCTCGCACGCGGGGTGGCGACCGGGGAGATCCGGGCGGACGTGCCGAACGGGATCCTCGCCGAGTACCTGCTCGGCATGCTGCGGACGCGCTCGTGGGAGCTCGAGGACTGGCCTGAGGCGCAGCGCAGCCTCGCCGGGGTGGTGGACCTTTTCACGACCGGCGCCGGCAGGCCCGCCGCGGACCGAAACAACTCCAAGGAAACATGAGCACCGACGACAGACCCTCCTTCCCGGCTCCCGCAGGCGCGGGGCCCGGGCCCCTTGACGCCGCGAGCCCGCCGCAGGCCCCCAACGGAGGGCGCCGGCGCAAGAGCATCCTGATCGGGATCGCCGTGGTGGCGGCCATCGGGCTCGGCGTGCTCGGCTACTGGCTCCTCTTCATGTGGGGGATCGTCTACACCGATGACGCCCGGTTCGCCGGCCACCTGGTCGACATCGCCCCGGAGATCAGCGGCCGCCTGACGGACGTCGCCGTGCACGAGGGGCAGTTTGTCCGCAAGGGCGCGGTCATCTTCCAGCTGGATCCGGCGATGCCGCAGGCGGCCCTGAGCCGGGCGGAGGCGCTCCTGGCGTCCGCAGAGGCCAGCGTGGCCTCGAGCAGCGCGATGAACGAGAAGGCGGTGAACGGCAGCAGGCCCGAGGAGATCCGGGCGGCCGAAGCCACGTCCAGGCGCCTCCAGAGCGACGAGGGCCAGGCGCGTCTCGATTTCGAGAGGGCGAAGGCGCTCTTCAAGGACAACGCGGTGTCCCAGGCCGAGCTTGACCGGGCGGGATCCGTCTACGAGTCGGCCCGCCAGGCCTCTGAGAACGCCGCCCAGAACCTGGCCCTCCTCCAGCATGGCACGCGCCGGGAGGACATCTCGGCCTCGAAGGCGGCCGTCGAGCTGTCGCGGAGCCGGGTGAAGGAGGCCGAGGCCGCCGTCGAGAACGCCCGAAGCGACCTGGCCCGGTGCACCGTCAAGGCGCCGTTCGACGCCTGGGTGGTGAGGCGTTGGCTGGATCCGGGGGCGATGCCGCTCACGGCGCAGCCGGTGGTGAGCCTGTTCGACCCGGCGACGCTGCGCGTGGATGCCAACATCGAGGAGAAGTACCTGCACGACGTCGCGATCGGAGACACGGCGGACATCTCGGTCGACGCCTTCCCCTCCCTGCGCCTGCACGGCCGCGTGACCGAGATCCTGCGCGCCGCCAACTCCCAGTTCAGCCTCATTCCCGCCGAAGGCGTCTCCGGCACGTTCATCAAGGTCACGCAGCGCGTGCCCCTGAGGATCGCCGTCGCGGCGCCTCCCGACCTTGCGATTGGGCCGGGCCTTTCGGTCGAGGTGCGGATCCACTCCGGCAGCTCGGCGCGCAGCGGGGACGCGCATGACTAGCGACGAGAGCCTGCGGGCTAACCGGTGGGGCGTGCTGGGCATCATCATGCTCGGCACGTTCATGGCGGTGCTCGACTCGAGCATCGTCAACG
>CAYQOH010000357.1:0-2808 GCA_964419075.1 uncultured Opitutaceae bacterium
CTTCTGGGTATTACTACTTCTTGAGGATCACCAGGTCGTCGCGGCGGTCCTTGGCCCTTGTCGCATCGTCGGCGTTCTTTGTGGCCTCCTCGCTGCCCTTTGAGAGGGTCTCGAGCTTGTCCGATGCGACGCCGATCGACGCCAGGTACTTCTTGGCGGCCGACGCTCGGTGGTCGCCCAGGCCCAGGTTGTACTCGGCGGTGCCGCGCCAGTCGCAGTGGCCCTCAAGGAGGAGCCGGTACGTGGGGTTCTTCTCAAGGTACTCCTTCGCGGCCTGGAGCTTCGCGCGCTCGTCGGCCTTGATGCTCCAGCGGTCGAAGTCGAAGTAGACGGGCTGCAGGAGCCCGCGGATCGTGTTCGCGTCCTCGATGACGCCGTCGGCGCGCGGCTGGAGCGTGGTGTCCGGGGCCACGGCGACCTCCGTCGGCTGCAGGCCCGGGCCTCCGCTCTGCGGCCCCAGGGCCGTTGCGCTCGGGTCCGGGCGAACCGGCTTTTTCGAGCAGCCGGCGAGGAGGACGGCGGCGCTTGCGGCGACGATGAGGAGCGACTTGGAGGCGAGTTTCATGTGGTTGTAAAAAGTTGGTATACCGGAAAGGTAAATTGTTGGCCAAACTTTTGATCGCCGCAAGAAATTAAGAGGGCGGATCACCCGCGCCGGGCGTCGTCCAGGAGGCCCCGGTCGAGGTCCCGCCGGGTGAGGCGGGCGAGGTCGCGGATGTCGGGCCTTCGCATCCGGTTGGTCCGTGGTCGTCGACCGTCTTGGCGCTCATCGCGAGCTTCGCCGCACGGGCCCACCCGGTCGCAAGCCCCGTCAGCGGCGAGGACCTCCGCGAGCATCTCCCGGACGGCCGTCGGGTCCTCGGCGATGACAAGGCGGTGCATCGGGGCTTGGGTTCGCGGGCGCCTGTGGCGGTGGCAAGGTGGTGGGCTGGCTGGGATTCGAACCCAGAACCAATTGCTTAAAAGGCAACTGCTCTACCGTTGAGCTACCAACCCGTGATTGAAATATGTGGACCTGCGCGAGCGATCTGGCCTTCCATCCGATCCCTAATCACCCGACCTCCACGCAGTTAGCGGACGGTTGATCGGCGCGCGGTTCAAGGCATGACCCTCGCGGCCGCCAACGCCCCTAAAGGCGTGTTGAGAGGCAGGTTGTACGGGTGAATCCCAGCCCGCCGCAAGACCAAAGGGACCCGGGTCCGGGGTGCCCGTGCGGGCCCTAACGGCCGGCCAACTTGATCTCGGCGATCATCCGGTCGATCCGGACGAAGTTCTTCTCCACGGCCGCGAGGTAGGGATTCATGCCCGAGTGCAGCGGCCGCTCGAGGAAGCGGTACACGGATTGGAAGTCGTTCTCGAGCTTCGGCCTGACGAAGTGGTTCCAGAATGCGGGCGTGCGGCAGACGAGGTCCTCCTCCGACTTGAAGATGCGCTCGTCGACGGGGACGTTGGCGAAGGTGTCGGACTCCGTGAACTCGGCGTACAATTCGCCCAGCTTGTCGGGGTAGCGGGGATCGGCGAGCTGCCCGAGGTAGTCCGCCGTGGCCAGCGAGCAGCCCACGATCTTGCTGACGGGGTCGCGGAAGCGCAGGCGGCTGATCTCGGAATTCGGCCCCGTGCAATTGATGGCGGAGAGCACGCTCTCAATCTCGACGTCGGTCGCGCCGACCTCAGGCAGGTAGGACGCCGCGAAGGCGCAGCTCCTGAGGATGTGGCAGAACGTGTACTTGGCGCCCGTTCCCGCGGTGTCGGTCTTGAGCTTGAGGTAGCCGCAGTCGTGGAGCAGCACACTGGCGATCCCGAGCTCATAGTCCCGCGGCCTCAGGCGCTCGTTGGTCCCGGAGGCGTGCTGGCCCTCAAGGAGAAGCGCCATGCACGAGGTGGCCATCAGGGTATGGCGCAAGTTGTGGTACTTCAGGTCGATCGCGGCGTAGGCAGGGGTGCGGCCCCCGAACAGGTCCTCGACATCGCGGAACAGCTGCTTGAGCAGCCTGCGGTCGGCCGCAGGATACAGCTCGCCGAACTTGGCCATCACAAACTCGGCGACCTCGGTGGGGTTGTCAAAATCGACGGTGGGGAGCATGGGCTGGGCCAGAACGGAGCGTTTAAGGGTGCGCCCTCCTGATTTCGCAAGTTCAAATGTTACTAAGCTGCGTCAGGCGGGCTAATCGGCGAGGGGTCCCGCGCTCGGCGGACCGCGCGTTTGCGCGCCGGCAGTCGCGGGCCCGCGAACCATCGAAGGCGTTGACCGTTGCGCAATAGGCGTTTTGATTTGCTGCCCCTTCTCTCTCAATCATTGGGAACAATCCACAAATATGCACGTCAGAGCGTGGAAGACCGAATGTCGACCAAAGCTCATGAAGTCGCCCTGGACCGCGTTCTTGTAGACCGATTCAAGAGCGGCGATGCCTCGGCCTTTGACGAGATGGTGTCCCGTTACTGGGACCGCATCTTCTCGATGGTGAACCAGCTTCTGCGCAACACCCAAGATGCAGAAGAGGTTACGCAGGACGCCTTCATTCGCGCCCACCGCGGGCTGGCGAACTTCCGCGGGGACTCGGCCTTTTCGACATGGCTTTACCAGATCGCGACCAACCTGGCCCGAAACCGGTACTGGTACTGGTGGCGGCGCAAGCGCGACAAGTCCGTATCTTTCGATGCCCCCATGGGCCCCGATAACACCACCACACTGGCCGAGGTTATCCCGGCCGAGGTCGAGACGCCGGACGACATCACGGTCACCCGTGAGTTCGTCTCGCGGATCGGCAGCGGCATGGACCGTCTCGGCGCCAAGCACCGCGAGATTCT
>CAYQOH010000358.1:0-2801 GCA_964419075.1 uncultured Opitutaceae bacterium
GTGTCGCTGCGGCTCAAGCGGCTCCTGGAGCAGGCCGGCTACACCGTCGTCATGACCCGCGAGTCGGACACCTCGGTCGAGAAGCAGTTCCGCTCCGAGATCGCGAACCAGGCGGGCGCCGACCTGATGGTGAGCGTGCACTTCAACTCGCTCTACCCGAACACGAGGACCACCGGGGTCGAGCTCATGCTCTTCCCCCCGAAGTCGCAGCGCTCCGCCGACTCGTGGAGCCCCGGCAAGAAGGACGACCACCAGGACACGGGCGAGCCGATCAACGCGTTCGACGCCTGGAACACGGTCCTCGCGGGGCCGCTGCACCGCCGGCTCCTCGACGCGATGCGCGACGGCGACCGGGGCGAGAAGTTCGAGCACCTCGGGGCGCTTCGGGGCCTCAAGTGTCCGGGCGTGCTCGTGGAGCCCGCCTTCCTCTCGAGCGACGCCGAGGGTGCGCGCCTCGCCACCCCGGCCTGCCGCGACGCGATCGCCGCGGCCATCGTCGCGGGAATCCAGGACTACGCCGAGATCCTCCGGCGCCTGCGTCCCGCTCAGGTGCAGCCGGCGCCCGCGGGGCCCTCCGCGCCGGCGCCCGCCCCGGCCGCGAGGGCCCAGCCGACGCGGCCTTCCGGCCCGTGACCGGCGCGAGGAAATTGGCCCCGGCCGACGCCCGCCGGTTCCTGAGGCGGGTGCACCACTTCGACACCAAGCTTCCCGATGTCGCGGCCGCGCTGGCCTACCACGGCTACATCCAGATCGACCCCATCAACGTGTGCGGGCGGATGCACGACCACATCCTGCGCAACCGTGTCGAGGGCTACCCGGAGGGGGGGCTCATGGGCCACCTCCACGGCCCGGGCGCCCGCGGAAACGTGGCCCCCGGGCAGCGCTGCGCGTTCGAGCACCATCTCCCCTCGACCCGCATCTTGGCCGCGTTCCCCCTCGACGCATGGCCCCACCTGCAGTCCGCGATGCGCGCCCGCGCAAGGCAGCCGGGCCCGTGGTCGGGCCGGCTTACGCCGCGCGAGAAGGAGCTCGCGGCGCGCATCATGGAGCGCCTCGCCGCGGGCGGCGCGCTGGGCCCGGAGGCCTTTGACGACGACCGCAGGGGCAGGAGGGTCTGGGGGGCGGCGACGCTCGCCAAAGCGACGCTGCAGAAGCTCTTCTTCCACGGGCGCCTGCTGATCGCCGGCCGGCAGAACAACCGAAGGCTCTACGACCTTCCCGAGCGCGTGCTTCCCGGGGCCGTGTTGGCGGAGCCGGAGCCCGCCGCGCAGGAGACGCGGCGCTGGCTCGCGCTGACCCGCCTTCGCCAGCACCGCCTGGTGGCGCTCAAGCGGGCCGAGGCCGCGCTCGTGGGGGACCTCGTCCAGCCGATCGAGGTCGAGGGATGCCCGGCGCTCTTCTGCCTGAAGGAGGATCTCCGCTGGCTTGACGAGCCGCAGGGCGACGGCGCGGCGGCGGCCCCGCTGCTGCTGGCCCCGCTCGATCCGGTGATCTACGACCGGCGGGTGATCCGCAACCTCTGGAAGTTCGACTACACGTGGGAGGCCTACGTGCCGCCGGCGAAGCGCAAGCGGGGCCACTACGCGCTGCCGGTGCTCTCGGGCACGGAGCTCGTGGGCCACGTCGACCTGAAGGCGGACCGCGAACGCCGCCGGCTTGCCGTGGTCTCGCGCGGCGTCAGGCGCGGCCACGCCTCCGCGCCCGCGGTGAGGGAATTGGCCCGGTTCCTGGGGCTTGAGCCCGGAAGGCCTACATTGCGGCGGCCGTGATTTGGCCCGACGACCGCGCGGGCTCGAACCAGAGGGAGGGTTCGCTTTCGCGGGCAAACTCAGGGCACACCTGCTCGAGCAGCGTGCGCAGGCGCTCGCGGGCCCTCGCAATGCGGCTCTTCACGGTCCCGACGTTGATGCCGAGCTCGACGGCGATCTCCTCGTAGGACTGGTCGAGGACGCTGCGCATGGTCAGAATCCGGCGGTGCGACGGCTCGAGCCTCTCCATGCACGACTCGACCGCGTCGGCAAACTCGCTTCGCGAGGCCTCCTGCGAGGGGTCCGGATCCGCGGCGGAGAGCAGGTCGGAGAAGGTGGAGTCGCCGGACTCGCCGATCGCCGCGTCAAGCGAGAGGGTCGAGTGCCGGCGCCGCCTGAAGAAGTACCAGTAGCGGTTCCTCGCCAGGTTGACCGCGATCCGGTGCAGCCAGGTCGCGACCGACGCGTCCCCGCGGAAGGCCGAGAGGCCCCGGTGGGCCCGGATGAACGTGTCCTGGGTGATCTCCTCGGCGTCGGCGCGGTTCCTCAGCAGGGCCATTGCGGCCGCGAAGATCCGGGCCTTGTGGCGACTCATGATTTCGATGAAGGCGGACTCATCGCCGCCGTTGAACTTCCGTACGAGAAGGGCGTCCTCGAGTGCTTCGGCATTCATGATGCCAGAATCCACACCTTTCCCCGTGCCAACTGATGCCGGACTGCAGTAAGTTACTCTTCAGGACACGCTTATCTTCATGATGACGGGAAGGCCCTGCATTACGGCCGCGAATGTCGTGCGTATTGCATCTACATTCCGAACTGAAGCCTGCAAATGGCACGAACGAGGCTCGCAATTGCACCTACCGGTTACAAGTTTGCGTCTTTCAGAATCATTCGGCTTCGATGCTTGACTGGCACTGGAAACGCAGTTGTGCCTATGGACAAGAGTAAGCAACTACAGCCTCCTCACCTGGGAGACTTCTATTCGGGAGAGTTAATCCAACACCTATGAAATCGACGTTCCCATCTCTGAGATGGACCTTTGCCGGGGCAGTC
>CAYQOH010000359.1:0-2784 GCA_964419075.1 uncultured Opitutaceae bacterium
GCCTAGGCGGGGCCGCTTGCGCGGCCCCGCCAGGTCCAGCTTCAACTAAGTGCTCCCGCGGGCTGACAGCCCACCGAGATGGCACGGTGTATTCGACATTATCGGGCCCTTGTGGTTCCCACAGAAAGCTTGCCAGCCGGGATACCCGCTCTGAGCGTCGCGAAAACCCCAATATGCCCACCAAAGCCGCCAAACCCCCCTCCGTCCCCCCGGTCCCGGCTGCGGCTGCGCGCATCACCGACCTCGAGATCAAGGACGCGCAGATCATCTTCGGGGCCGTCTGGCAGCGCCTGGAGGCCGACATCGGCCTGGAGCATCTGCGTTTTCCGAAGGAGATCATCCTCTTGGGCGGCGCGCCGGGCGCCGGCAAGGGCACGAATACCCGGTTCATCTCCAAGGCAAAGGGGCTGACCCACGGGCCGATCGTGATCAGCGCGCTCCTTGACTCGCCCGAGGCCCGGCGCTTCAAGGACGCGGGCATCATGGTCGGCGACCGCGAGGTCATCGACCTGCTGTTCCACCGGCTCCTGAAGCCCGAGTACCGGGACGGCGTCATCCTGGACGGGTTCCCGAGGACCAAGGTCCAGGTCGAGTGCCTCAAGCTCCTCGTCGACAAGATGCACGCGCTCCGGAGGCAGTTCTACCGGACCCCGCTCGGGATCCATTTTCGCCAGCCCACGATCCACATCATGGTTCTCTTCGTGGACGAGGCGACGAGCGTCGCCCGGCAGCTGCGGCGCGGACAGGAGGTGCGTGCGCACAACAAGGAGGTGCGCCGGACGGGCATCGGGGAGCTGCTCGAGGAGCGCGCCACGGACTTTGACAAGGCGCTGGCGCAGCGCAGGTACCGGGTGTTCAAGGAGCAGACCTGGGACGCCCTCCAGGAGCTGAAGGAGATCTTCCACTACCACTTCGTCAACGCCCAGGGCACGCTTCCGGAGGTCGAGAAGAACATCCTGAAGGAGCTCGAGTACCAGAGCACACTGGAGCTGGACCCGAGGACGGTCGACCGCCTCCGGGGCATCCCGGTCGCAAGCGAGATCGTGGTCCATGCCCGGCAGGACCTGGTGAAGCGCCTCGACGCGTACGAACTCGAGCACGAGGAGCTCTTCAGCCACGTGGCGATATTCGTCGAGCGGAAGATCGTGCCGATCGTCCTGCGGCACGCGATATCGGGGACGGCGCTCGTGAACACCGAGGATCCGTTGCTCGACGACCCGCGCGCTCTGGCCATGCTGATCGACATCTTCTCCGAGCGCGGCTACCACGCCGCGGTGGACATCCACCGGATCGAGGTCCCCGAGCATGTGGACCTGAAGACCGGCGCGGTGAAATGCCGGCAGAAGAAGGTCTACCGGATCCAGATCCGGTTCACAGGCTCCGAGATCCGAAGGGGATAGAGGGGCCTACTCGAAGCGCAGGGCCTCGATCGGGTCCAGGGTCGCGGCCTTCCAGGCGGGATAGAGGCCGAAGGCGACGCCGATGAATGTGCACACCAGGACTCCGATGATCGCCCATCCCCAGGGGAACACGATCGACACCGTGAGCCACATCGCGAGCCCGTCTCCCGCGATGGTCCCCAAAAGGATGCCGAATAGCCCCCCGGTCACCGAGAGCACGACCGCCTCGATGAGGAACTGGGTCAGGATGAAGATCTTCCGTGCGCCGACCGCCTTCCGGACGCCAATCTCCCTCGTCCGCTCCGTGACGCTCACGAGCATGATGTTCATGATGCCGACCCCCGCCGCGAGGAGCGCGATGGCGCTGATGATGAACGCGCCGCCGCTGATGACGTCCGCTATCTTGGCAAACGCCGCAATGAGGGAGTCGTTTGAATAGACCTCAAAGTCCTCCTCCTGGCCGGGCCGCAGCCCGCGGACAATTCTCATGGCGCCGATCCCCTTGTCCAGGGTCTGGTTGTACAGGAGCTGGGTCGGGGCCTGGGTGGCGACGTTGATGGTGTACCTTTCTGCGCCGAAATCCATGAGGAAGCGCGTGATCGGCACCATGATGACCTGGTCCTCGCTCTGGCCGAACATCGAGCCCTTCTTCGCGTAGGTCCCGATCACCGTGTACGTGCGTCCGTTCGCCTTCACGACCTTGCCGAGGGGGTTCTCGGCGGGATAGAGCTTGGAGACGATGTCCTGCCCGATGATCGCCACGGGCCGCATGAGGTCGACGTCGGCGCCGGTGAAGTTGCGGCCCGTGTCCATCGTGTACTGGTTCGCGGCCAAAAAGTACTCGTTCGTGCCGCCGAACGTCACGCCCGGGGTCGTCTTGTGGCCGCCGTAGGTGGCCTGCACCGGGCTGTTGTTCTCGAACGCCTTCAGGCAGATGACGTCGGCCGTGCCGCGCATGAGCTCGATGTAGCGCTGCGCCTCGGCGATCTTGATGTTCCTGCGGGAGGCGTACTTGTGCCAGTCGTTCCCGTTGTCCACCTGGATCCCCGTCGGCCATTTCGCGAACTGGAACATGTTGGACCCGAGGAAGCTCAGCCCGGTCTCGATCGAGCCGCGGAGCGCGGACACGGCCGTCATGACGCCGATCACCGAGAACACGCCGATCGTGATGCCGGACATCGTGAGGAACGACCGGAGCTTGTTCACCCCGAGCGAGCCGAACGCCATCTTCAGGATCTCATTCATAGCGGAGGGCGACGACGGGGTCCAGGCGCGAGGCGCCGAGGGCCGGCACGAAGCCGGAGATGACGCCGGTGGCGACCGACACGAAGATGGAGGTCAAGACGAGGCCGAACGAGAACACGAGCGGGAACGAGGGCATGGC
>CAYQOH010000360.1:0-2773 GCA_964419075.1 uncultured Opitutaceae bacterium
TCGCGATCACGCTCTTCGTCAACTGGCTCGTCAAGCCGTTCGGCATGGCGTTCCTGGGCTGGCTGTTCCTTAGGGTCATCTTCGGTCGGGTCCTCGGCCTCATCCCCGAGGACGCCGCCCGCAGCTATACGGCAGGGCTCATCATCCTTGCCGCCGCGCCTTGCACCGCGATGGTCTTTGTCTGGAGCTACCTCACCGACGGCGACTCGGCGTACACGCTGGCGCAGGTGGCGATCAACGACCTCATCATGCTGGTGCTCTTCGCCCCGATCGTGATGTTTCTGGTCGGCGTCGCAGGCGTGACGGTGCCGCGCGAGGTCCTGTTCACGTCGGTCATCGTCTTCATCGTGATCCCGCTCCTGGCGGGATGGCTGAGCCGCACCGCCCTCATACGCCTGCGGGGCCGCCCGTGGTTCGACGGTAGCTTCCTGCCGGTCTTCAAGCCCGTGACCATCCTGGCGCTCCTGGCGACGCTTGTCCTCATCTTCGCGTTCCAGGCGGAGAACATCCTCTCGAAGTGGCCGGTCGTGCTCCTTATCTCGGTGCCGATCCTGATACAGGTCTACTTCAATTCCGGGCTCGTATACCTGCTGATGCGTCGGTTCAGGGTGCCGCACAACGTCGCGTCGCCGGGCGCCCTGATCGGCGCGAGCAACTTCTTTGAGCTCGCGGTCGCCGTGGCGCTCACGCTCTTCGGCCCGACCTCAGGCGCCGCGCTGGCGACCGTGGTGGGCGTGCTGGTCGAAGTGCCCGTCATGCTCTCGGTCTGCCGGGCGTGCGTGAAAACGAAGCACTGGTATGAGCTCGCCCTCTAGAATCCGGAGCTCCAGGCCCCCGGGGTCCCCGCCAGCCCCTCCTTCCAAGAATCACCATGAACAACACACTACCCGACTCCGAGGCCATCAAGGCCGAAGTTCGCCGCCGCTACGGATCCATCGCAGCTGGCGAAACATTGCTCGAGGGCAACGCCAACGCGGCCCAGGGCTGCTGCGGCCAACCCGCCACGGCGCCCGCGTCCTGCGGGTGCCGCCCCCACGATGAGCAGGCCCGCACGCTGGGTTACTCCGGCGACGACGTCGCGGCCGTGCCGGATGGCTCAAACCTGGGTCTCGGCTGCGGCAATCCCGTGGCGCTGGCGTCCCTGCAACAGGGCCAGACCGTCCTCGACCTCGGCTCGGGGGCGGGCTTCGACGCCTTTCTAGCCGCCCGGGCCGTGGGGCCGACCGGGCGGGTCATCGGAGTGGACATGACCCCAGAGATGCTCTCGAGGGCCCGCGCCAATGCCAGGAAGGGCGGCTTTGCCCAGGTGGAGTTCAGGCTGGGCGAGATCGAGGCGCTCCCCGTAGCCGACGCGACGGTCGATGTCGTGATCTCCAACTGCGTCATCAACCTTTGCCCGGACAAACGCCCCGTCTACCGTGAGGCCTACCGCGCGCTGCGGCCGGGCGGCCACCTTGCCGTCTCGGACGTTGTCGCCAGGGAGGAGCTTCCGGACGACGTGAAGAGCGACCTGTCGCTCTACAGCGGGTGCCTCGCCGGGGCGACCGTCCTGTCCGAGCTTGTGCAGATCCTCGAGGAGGCGGGCTTCAAGGACATCTCGATCAAGCCAAAGGGGAACACCGACCAGGTCATCTCGAGCTGGGAGGGAAAGCGGGGGTTTGAGTCCAAGGTCTTCGCGGCCGAGGTCGTGGCGGTCAAACCAGGCGAGAATTGCTGCGCGCCAGAATGCTGCTCCTGAACGCGCGGCGGCAGTGCGCCGCCGCCTCGGTCCCGGATCCCCGTCCCGTCGGCAGTCAGCCGTTGTCCTTCGCGAAGATCTCGCCGAAGAAAGCCTTCATGTCCTCCCACGAGCGGTGGTCCGCGGAGGGGCTGTAGCCGATGAAGCCCTTCATGCTCGGATTCTCCGAGGCGATCGTGTCCGCGTCCGGGTTGGTAAACGCGTGCAGCGCGCCCGCATAGACCACGAACTTGTAGTCCACCTTGCCGTCGTTCAGGGACTTAAGGTAGGCGTCGATCTGCTCCTGTTTGAGCGACGGGTCGCTGGCGCCGTGGCAGATGAGGATCTTCGCCTTGTTTTTCGAGACGGCATCCTCGGACGCCGGTATCAGGCCCCCGTGGAAGCTGACGATCCCCGCGAGTGGCGCCCCCGAGTACGCGAGCGCCTGCACGGTGGAGCCGCCGAAGCAGTAGCCGATGGCCGCGACCCGGGAGGGATCGACGAGGCCCGTGGCCAGGAGCTGGTCGAGGCCGGCCCGTGCCCGCTCCGCCATGAGGGGCTTCCCCTTGAACTGCCCGGAGAGCTCCCCCGCCTTGTCCGGATCCGTGGCGAGCACCCCCTTGCCGTACATGTCGAGCGCGAAGGCGACATACCCCAACTTCGCCAGCTTCAGCACGCGGCCCCTCACGTAGTCGTTCAGGCCCCACCACTCGTGGACGACGAGCACCCCGGGCAGCTTCCCGCCCTTAACGCCGGCGTCGTCGTAGGCCAGGAACCCCTGCAGCTTGACGCCGTTGTGCTCGTAATCGACTTCCCGGGTGACGATGGAGGCGCTCATGGTGGTTGCGGCCAGGGCCGCGGCTAGGGCTGTGGTGATGGCTTTCATGGAGAGGAATCGAGGTTCGGGCAAAAGCATGCGCCACCCGGCGCCCCCCGTCAAATCAGCGGTTTGAAGGCCCTCCCCCGGGTTCGCGGGGCGCGGGCGCGCTCAGGCGTGGAAACCGCCCGAGATGTAATTCTTGAGGTGGTCCGCCTCGGCCTTGCTCGTGTCGGCGA
>CAYQOH010000361.1:0-2769 GCA_964419075.1 uncultured Opitutaceae bacterium
GTCGCGCACCTGTGCCGAGCGGGCGCGGGCGGGGTGATGGCGACCCTCACCAAGGTCGAGGGATCCTCGTACCGCAGGCCCGGGGCGCGGATGCTGGTCACGCAGGGGCCGAGGCGGATCGGCTCGATCAGCGGGGGGTGCCTCGAGGAGGACCTGGTCGAGCGGGCGGGCCGCGTGGCGCAGAGCGGGCGCCCCGAGCTCGTGGTCTACGACACGTCGGCGGAGAACGACCTGGTCTGGGGCGTGGGCCTTGGCTGCAACGGCATCGTGCGGGTGCTGCTCGAGCCCCTGGCGCCGCGGCCGCGCTGGGCGGCCGCGGTCGAGGAGAATCTGCGCGCGGGCAGGCCCACGGAGCTCGCCGTCGTGTGGGAGAACCCGGGCGGGCCGGTGGGCACCCGGCTGCGCGACGACCCCGCCGAGGCCCCTCCGGGCCCGGGGGCCAGCGTCTTCATCGACCGGATCGAGCCCCCGGTCTCCCTTGCGATTTTCGGGGCGGGAGACGACGCGCAGCCGCTCGCGCGGCTCGCCCGCGAGCTCGGATGGAGGGTCACCGTGGCCGACCCGCGGCCCGCGATGCCGACGCCCGAGCGCTTCCCGGGGGCGGCCGCGCTTATTGCCGGCCCGGCGGACACCCTCGTCAGGCGCGCCGCGCCCGGGCCCGGCTCCCTCGCCGTCGTCATGACGCATCACTACGTTCACGACGTGCCGCTCCTGCGCGAGCTCCTGCCGCTCCCCCTGGCCTACCTCGGGCTCCTGGGACCCAGGCGCAGGGCAGAGAAGATCGTCGCCGACCTCGCCGGCCACGGCCTGCGCGTCACCGCCGAGATGCGCGGGCGCCTGCGCGCTCCGGTCGGCCTCGACCTCGGCGCGGACCTTCCCGAGGAGGTCGCCCTCAGCATCGTGGCCGAGATGAGCGCCGTCCTCTCGGGCCGCGACGCGCGTCCGCTGCGCGAGCGCGAGCTGCCGATCCATGCCTGAGGACGCGGACGCGACGGGGGGGCCCGTGAAGCTCGGCGCCGTCCTGCTGGCGGCCGGAGCCTCCTCCCGCATGGGGACCGTGAAGCAGCTCCTGCCGTTCGGGGGCACGCCCATGGTCGCCCGCGCCGTCGACGCCGCGCTCGCCTCGGGGGCGCGCCCGGTCGTCGTCGTCCTCGGGGCCCATGCGCAGGCGGTCGGGGCCGCGATCGCCGACCGGCCGGTCATTGCGGTGCACAATGCGCAGTGGGAGGAGGGCATGGCCGCTTCGATCCGCACGGGTCTTGCCGCGGCCCTCGCCGCGGACCCCTCCCTGGGCGCGGTCCTCCTGGCGCCGTGCGACCTGCCGGGCCTCTCTGCGGACGTGATCCGGCTCCTCGCCTCGCTCCACCGGGCGACGGGCCGCACCTCGGCCGCGCGCTATCAGGGTCGCAACGGCGCCCCCGCCGTCTTCGGCAGGGACCACTTTGGCGTCCTCATGGCGATGAGCGGCAAGGAGGGCGCCCGCAGGCTGCTCAATTTGGAATCGGAGCGGGTGGCCGCGATCGACCTGCCCCAGCTGGGCGCCGACATCGACACGCCCGCCGATTACGCGGCCTGGAACGACCGGCAGGGCTGACCGGGGGCGAGCGGCCCGGGCGGCGCGACGGCGCCGGGCGGAAGAATCGTCTTGGAATTGTAACAAACTTCCGGATCCTGCTCATCGTCCGCTCGATGCTCATCAGCGTCCATGTGCCCAAGAGTGCAGGAACCAGCTTCCGCCAGGTTCTGGACGCGCTCTTTGGCGCCCAGGTTTGGTTCAACTACGGCACCATCTTCACCCGGGAGCAGGCGAGGCCCGAACTGGTGCCTGCGGGCGCAAAGGTGATCCACGGGCATTTCCTCGCGGACGCGTTCGACCAGGTGATGCCCGGGCGCAGGCTGCTGACCTGGGTGCGCCACCCCGTGGAGCGGGTCGTGTCCAACTACCAGCACTTCCTCCGGTCGCCGGACATGCGCGACGACTGCTGCCGCGCGCTGCACGAGCGCAAGCTGGACCTGCGCGGCTTCGCCGACCTGGACTGGATGAGGAACCTGACGACGCGGTACCTGGCGAACAAGCCCGTCGAGGCCTTCGAGTTCATCGGGATCGCGGAACGCTTCCCGGAGAGCGTCGAGCGCTTCTGCGGGATCTTCGGTTACCGAAGGCCCCGGCATCTGCCGCGCGAAAACGTCAATCCCGGCCGCACGGCGGAGCTCTACGACATCTCCCCCGCGGACAGGGCCTTCATCCTCGCCAGGAACAGGACCGACCTCGCGTGGTACCAGCGTGCGTCCGAGCGGATGGCGTCAGCCGGCGCCGACGGGTTGTCGAGAATTGCCTAGACGCCACGGGTCCCGACGTCCCTCCCGCACCACGACTGGCCGTCCGCCGCGCGGACCCGGACCGGCGGGCCTTCCGTCACTCCTGCGAGTCGAAGACCTGGACCCGGGTCCATGACCGCTGGTTCCTCTCGACAAAGGCGAGATGGACCGGGTCGACCTGGTAGGCGTCGTGCGCCGGGCCGTCCTTGAAGACAATCGTGAGGGCCATGTCGAAGCTCCGCTCGGTCACGTCCCGCTCGCGCAGGGACGCGGGCGGCCCCACGTAGAGCTTCTCGACGGTCCGCACGGCGGAGAGCTTCCTCACCTCGGCGCGGAAATTCTCGCGCCCGGCGGCGTCGAGGTCGGGCTTGAGCCAGAAGTACACGGAATGGATCAGCATGGCGGGCGATTAGACGAGATTCATGGGGTCGACATCAAGCATTTGGGAGA
>CAYQOH010000362.1:0-2765 GCA_964419075.1 uncultured Opitutaceae bacterium
TCGCCCTGAGCAGCATCGCGGTCCTCTACCGCTCGCACTTCATCGCGGTGGAGACACAGATCGCCTTGGCGCGCGCCGGGATTCCCTACCACATCACGAGCGGGGTTAAGTTCTTCGAGCGCCAGCACATCCGGGACCTGGTCGCCCTCCTGCGCTTCGTCTACAACCCATCAGACGAGCAGGCGTGGGAGCGGATCGCCGTCCTGCTGCCGAAGGTGGGCGAGAAGGGCGCGCAGAAGCTCCACGCGGCGGCCCTGGGCCATGCCAAGGAGGCGCAGGCCGACTTCATCGACGCCCTCGGCGCGGAGGCCGTGCGCTCCAAGGTGCCCAAGGACGCGCGCGGGGAATGGGAGGCCCTCGCCGTGTCGCTCAAGCAGGTGTCCGACTCCATGCACGAGGGCCGGCCCGCGGACGCGGTCGAGACGGCAATCGACGGCTGGTACGGCGACTACCTGAAGGGCGCGTACGCCGACTACACCGACCGGCTGGAGGAACTCACCGCGCTCGTCGGGTTCGCGCAGCGCTTCGAGGAGATGCAGGACTTCCTGGCCCAGATCCTTCTCCTCAACAGCGAGACCAGCGACCGGCACGTCGACGCCGAGGCCGACGCCGTCAAGCTGACGACGGTGCACCAGGCGAAGGGCCTCGAGTACGACGTCGTGTTCGTGATCGGGCTGGCGGACGGCCAGTTCCCCGGGCGCCGCTCGATCGAGGCCGGGGACGTCGAGGAGGAGAGGCGCCTCTTCTACGTGGCCGTCACCCGGGCGAGGAACGAGCTCTACCTGAGCTTCCCGAAGATCGCCTCGCGCCCCGGACCCGGAGGGATGATGCTCACGCCGAGCCGATTCCTCCAGGAGCTCTCCCCGGACCTCTACCAGGAGCTCAAGATCAAGCGCCTCCACGGCTGGTGACGGCGCAGGTCGCGCCGTCCCGGGCCCGAAGGGCCTGTCCCTCAATTCTTTCAATACGGTCAAATATCCGGAGTTGCACTGCGGGGACTCCGAAGCTCTGTGTTGGTTAACCCTCTATCATGTCCCATCCCACCGTGGAAAACGTCGTCATCATCGGCACCGGCTGTGCCGGGCTCACCGCCGCAGTGTACACCGCGCGCGCCAATCTGAACCCGCTCGTCCTGGAGGGCCCGCTGCCGGGCGGCCAGCTGACGACGACGAGCGAGGTCGAGAACTTCCCCGGGTTTCCCGAGGGTGTCGACGGCTTCCAGCTGATGGACGGCCTGCGCAAGCAGGCCGCGAAGTTCGGCACCCGCTTCGAGCAGGCGCAGGTCCAGGCGGTCGATTTCTCGGCCCTCCCGCGCAAGCTCGTGTGCGGCGACCGGACGATCCTCGCCCGCACGGTGATCATCGCAACCGGCGCCTCGCCAAGGATGACGGGAATCCCCGGGGAAAAGGAGCTCTACGGCGGAAAGGGCGTCACCACGTGCGCCACGTGCGACGGTGCGTTCTACCGCAAAATGGAGGTCGCGGTGATCGGCGGCGGCGACAGCGCGGCCGAGGAGGCGCTCTTCCTCACACGGTTCGCGAGCAAGGTGTACCTCGTCCACCGCCGCGATTCGCTTCGCGCGTCAAAGATCATGGCGGACCGGGCCACCTCGCACCCGAAGGTCCAGATGGTGTGGGACAGCGTGCCCGCCGAGGTCGAGGGGGTCCCCCAGGGCGCAGTCACCGGCCTGAAGGTCAGAAACGTGAAGTCGGGTGCCGAGACGGTCCTTCCGGTGAAGGGGATCTTTGTCGCGATTGGGCACGTGCCGAATTCGGCACCGTTTGCCGCGGCCCTCGACGTCGACGAGAACGGCTACTTCGTGCCCGCCAAGGGCTCGCAGGTCAGGACGAAGGTCCCGGGAGTCTATGTCGCCGGCGACTGCGCGGACCACGTCTACCGTCAGGCGATTACGGCGGCCGGGATGGGATGCCAGGCCGCGATTGACGCCGAGCGCTGGCTTGCCGAGCACGGCGGGTGAACACGCTCGGCATACCCTTGGACTACGGGAAGGCGCGCGGTCTGCCGCCCCACGCCGAGGCGACCCGTCTGGTCTCGATCGGGGCCAATCCGGACGGGCGCGACATCAGCATGGAGCCCGCCGCCGCCGCGGCCTGGGCGCGGATGCGTGATGCGGCCGCCGCAGACGGATGCACGCTGGTGGCGATCTCGGGCTTCCGGAGCATCAAGCGGCAGGACGAGATCATCCGTGGCCGGCTTTCAAAGGGGGTGCGGATAGACGCGGTCCTGCGGACCATGGCGGCGCCGGGCTACAGCGAGCATCACACGGGCCGGGCCATCGATGTCGGTGCCCCGGGGGAGCCGCTTCTGACGGAGGGTTTTTCGCTGACCCGGGAGTTCTCATGGCTTGTGGACCATGCCCACGAATACGGCTTCCGGCTGTCCTATCCCAGGGACAACGCCCACGGCATCGCATTCGAACCGTGGCATTGGTGTTTTTCGGGGCAACTTTAGAGTATTAACTGTCTGCTAGTAATATTATTACAAACGATCTTTGGAATGATTCTAATTCCCAGTTGAAACTTGGACCCATTCCAATTAACTGCTATCAACCACCCTTTGCCCATGGTCTCCACCACCGACAGCTCAGAGACCCTTGCCCAGCGACTCTCCGACAGCGGGCTTCGCGCCACCCCCCAGCGCGAGGTGATCTACAGCGTGCTCCTGAGGAAACGCGACCACCCCACCGCGGAGGAGGTGTACGCCCGCGCCAGGCCCGAGATGCCGGTGATCTCGCTGGCGACCGT
>CAYQOH010000363.1:0-2763 GCA_964419075.1 uncultured Opitutaceae bacterium
GTTACTCGGGGCCACAAGTTGCGTCGACTAGAAGACTCGAAAAGCCGGAATGTAAACGGAATGTCGTTTTTGTGTGAACGACCAAGAATTTGTGACCGGTTGCTGATAAATGGTGGGCCCACAGGATTCGAACCCTGAACCAAAGGATTATGAGTGCCTTCCTTGTGCCGACGTGCTGAGAAGCCCCTGGGCGGAAATGAGTTCACTGCGGGGCGTCTATGGATCGGGCCGCCAACCGGCTCAAGACACCTGGTCAACCTCGGCAAAGGCCCTGCCAATGCCATGTCTGACACCATGTCTGGGTAGTGTTCACCCCTGGTTCTTAGGCGGGCGAAGGCGTTGGTGTGGCTGACGGAGTTGGGCTCGGCCTTGGAGTCGGACTCGACCTTGGCGTTGGCGTCGGCGCCCGCGTAGGCGTCGGGGTTGGCGACGGAGTCGGGGTGATTCCAGGAGTCGGACTCGGTGCCGGGGGCGGACTTGGCACTCGGGTCGGACTCAGTCTTGGGGTCGGTGTGGGCACCCGAGTCGGCGTGAGTGTTGGGCTTGGCGAAGGAGTCGGGGTTATCCCCGGGGTCGGGCTCGGTACCGCGGTGGGTTTCGGTCTTGCGGTCGGACTCGGCCTTGGCGTCGGCGTTGGTGCCCGCGTCGGCGTCGGGGATGGCGTAGCCGTCGGTGTGGGTGTCGGCGAAGGCGTCGGCGTCGGGGATGGTGTGGGCGTCGGTGTCGGGGACGGCGCTGCGGCGACCGTGATCGATTGCGAGGTCCCGGTGATCGAACCCGTGACCGTGTCCGTCGCCGTGATTGTCTGCGACCCCGGCGCATTCAGGGTGAAAGGGAAGGTGCCGACACCAGAGGCAAGGACTGTGTCCGCTGGCAGCACACCGGTTCCGTCCGAGCTCGTGAAGTGCACGGTCCCGGCATAGGCGGGCGCCGTGATGTTGTTGAGATCGAGCGCAATGACCGTCACGCCTGCCGGCACCGGCGTCCCTGAGGTCGCGTTCGACGGGACGACCAACTGGAAATGGGTCGCCACGCCTGCTACTGCGGGGTTGATCACCCTAAGCCCCATCTGGACCGCAAAGCCCGTCGCGATCCCGTTCAGGGTCCCGTTTCCCGAAAAGATATACGTGCCGTCGGCATTCTTCACGATGGCGGTTACCTGGTTGAGCTGCCAGCCCGTGAAGTCGGCCCCCGTCATTTCCAGGAGGCTGAGGAGGTTGTAGTACCGGCCGCTGCGGGTCCAGATCTCGGCTGTGCCCACAGCGAAGGAAGCGTCATAACTCGCCCCGGCGATGAAGGCCCCGTCGCTCGACGCGCATTGGGGCACCGCGTAGACGAGGCCCTCCAGAGCAGGAAGCGGTACAAAGCCGCCGGCTGCCGTCCAAGTGTAACCTTCATAGCCGTTGACGCCAAATCCTATGACCTCTGAGCCGTCGCCGGTGACCGCAGACGCCTGACCAGCGACGGAGCCCGGCGGCGCCCCAATGCCCGGGTCTACAAAGCCGCTGGCCGCCGACCACACGAATGAATCGCTGATATAGGAGGGTGTTAAGTACATACCCACGATAGTGTTGCCGTCGGCCGAGACCGCGGCCGGATAGGTGCCCACTGAGCCCGGGATGCCGCCTATCAACTGGGCGTTATAGTTTGCGTAGATCTCCTCGGCTGTGGCTTTCGACCAATCGAGCATTACTTCGCTGAAATTCACACCGGGTGCCGGACCGTCTCCGACTAAGACCGAGCCGTCCGGGGTCATCGCCGTCACCTCCCCGCTCAGCATGCCGGAGGGCAGCGTCAGGGTCCCCAATGTTCCTCCCGGAAGGGCGACTCCCAGCGGCAGGCGGTTGTAGCTGCCGTTGATCAGGAATCCGGCCCCAATGGATCCGTCAGCGCTCACCGCGTTGAAATTGCTGTATAGGGTGTCCGGTGGAAGTCCGGTGAGCAGGCCCATGTTCCCGTTCAGGGTCGATGTTGAGGAAAACTGGAAGATTCCAAAGACGGCGCCGTAGCGCGATGACGGCGTGTCCGTCCGGCCCACGAGGGTGAAGTTGCCCGAGCTGTCGATCCCCGACGTGCCCGAGACGTAGGACGTCGTGGTTCCGGGCGCGGGACCGGCACGACCAAAATTAAACCCGAGGATGCCTCCGTCGAATTGCCAGGTGCCGTCGTCCCACCTCTCGTTCACAAAATACGGCGGCTCGTTCGTGGGCGCAGAGGCCGAGTGCAGGTCCAGCCCCATTGTCCCGTGCTGAAACACCGCCTGGGCATTTCCTGCTGCCCCGTCAATGATTGAGCTCAAGTCGCCGTCTGGGGCTTCGTCTCCTACCAGATACGTCACCTGGGCCCGAAGCTGCGTCGGAGCTCCCCACAACAGCAATGCAGCACCAAGGGCGAGAATATGGCAGCCGGCTGAACCGCGATTTTCGGAATGGGGAGAACAGCTCATGGTGTAGGCTAGGGAGGCGAGGCCGTTGTCGTGTTAGCGAATGAAAGGTCAGTCATCGCGACCGATCAGATTCCGCCTGCGCCAGAACCAGTGATGGCATCCGCGTCGCGAGGCGTGATCCACCTGCCGCGATGAAAGTCCGAGCGTGCCGAGAATTCACGCGACGGCTTCGCGCATTCCGATCCCCATCGTCTGACAAGTGTGGAGAATATGAGGGCATCCCGAAGCCGGCGTGTGAGTAGTTATTCTAATGGAGTTCATTAGTCAACGTCTCGGGTGGACTGACGTGATTCCGTCGCTTCGAGCCGCTTGAAGGG
>CAYQOH010000364.1:0-2752 GCA_964419075.1 uncultured Opitutaceae bacterium
GACCACTACCGCAAGGCGTCGTCCGCCCCGATCGCGGTCGACCCCTCGGACCTGGCGGCCCACGCCGACGAGGCGCATAGCGCCGACGAGTCCGCCTCGTCCCGCGACGACCACGCCCTCCTGCAGCGGGCGCTCGGCCGGCTGGACCGCGACGACCGGGAGGTGCTGCTCCTCTCGCGCCTTCAGGAACTTTCGTTCGCCGAGGTCGCCGAGATCCTCGAATGCTCGGTCGGAGCCGCCCGGGTCCGGGCCCACCGGGCCCTGCGGACGCTTCGCGACCATTATTTCAAGATGCAAAAGGAGCCGCTCACATGAACTGCCAATCCTGCCGGGAACACATGATCGAGTTCGCCGACGCGAAGCTCGACGTCGAGACGGCCGAAGGCGTCCGGGCCCACATCGGCGCCTGCGAGGAATGCCGGAGCGAATTCGAGTCGTTCACGCTCACGCTGGGGGCGCTTGACGCCGTCCCCGCCTCCCCCCCGACGCACCGGCTGCGCGCCCGCGTCATGGGGCCCATCGAGGCCGAGAAGCTCACGCTCCGCAACCAGGCGGCATGGGCGTCGTCCATCCGCGCCGCCGAGGTGTCGCGGCCCCGCCGCCGCCTCCCCTGGATGGCGTACGTCCTCCAGGCGGCCGGCGTGTGCGCGCTTGTCGCGCTCGGCTTCATCCTCGGCGAGCGCACCGCCACGCAGCGCCAGATCGCCGACCTGCGCGCCCGGGTCGACACGGTGGGCCAGCTGGTCGAGCAGTCCGTCCTCCAGAAGCGCTCGACCGGGGACCGGCTGGAGACCGTCCTCACGGCCGCCAGCACCGGCAAGCCCGACGAGCGCGTCATCGATGGGCTGATCAATTCCCTCGCCTTCGACCCGAGCGTGAACGTGCGCCTGAACGCGCTTTCCGCCCTCTACGGTCACGCGGACCAGGAGGTCGTGCGCGCCGGAGTGCTCGCGTGCCTGCCCCGGGAGGCCAACCCCCTGGTCCAGGTCTCGATGATCGATTTTCTCGTGGCGACCAAGGCCCGCGAGGCCTCGCCGCAACTGCGCAAGCTGGCCAGCGACGAGAAGGCGAACGCCGACGTCCGCGATTCGGCCCGCCGCGCGATAGACCTGCTCTAACCTCATTCAAGGAAACGATTTAATACAATGAAGACCACCCACACACTCCTCACCCTCATGCTCGCGGCGGCGTTTGCGCTCGTTCCGCTGCGCTCGGCGTTCGCCGACGAAGCCACCACCGACATCGCGTTCTCGGACCCGTCCAAGCCGGGCACCCTCAAGATACGCGTCTGGCACGGCGACGTGTCCATCCACGGCGCCGACGTGAAGGCGATCTCGGTCAAGTCCGAGAGCGCTCCCGCAAGCCCGACCCCCAGGAAGGACGGCATGCGGGTCCTCTCCTCGTCGTCGGGATTCATGCTTACGGAGAAGGAAAACGTCGTCACCCTTGAGTACGGCTCGGATGGCTGGACGGGCGGCTCCGCCGACTTCGACATCACCGTGCCGCGCGCAACGTCGATTGTCATGGGCAACTCGGCCCACGGCGACTTCGAGTGCTCGGAGGTGTCGGGCGACGTCGACGTGCGCACCATGAGCGGGGACGTGAAGCTCGAAGAGATCTCCGGCGGCGCGACGGTCGAGACCATGAATGGCGAGATCGACGTGCAGGTTAAGGAACTCACGGCCAAGAGGCCCCTGTCGTTCACCTCGATGCACGGCCAGATCTCGATCCGCCTTCCCCAGGACTCGAAGGCCGACCTGCGCTTCCGCACCCATCGGGGCGTCATCCTCACGAACTTTGACGACAAGGCCCTGGTCACAAAGACCGTGGTCTCGCACGAGAAGATACGCGCCCTCTCGGCGAAGAATAAGGAGAAGCACAAGGACAAGGCGGGCGCCGACCTCAATCTGAGCGTCAATGTTGATCTCGATAAGGGCTCAGGGTCGGTCCTCCTCAATGCGCCTGCGGTGCCCACGGTGCCCGCGACGCCGGCCGAGTCATCGGACGATTCCGACGGGGACTGGCACGCAGAGGTGCGGGACTCGATCCGCATGGCCGCCGACGAGGCCGCCATGGCGGCCAAGGAGGCGGCCGAGGCCGTGCACGAGGGCATGGCCGAGTTCCACGCGCAGTTCAACGGGGGGAACTTCGCCCCCCTTCCCCCGATGACGGGCGGCAAGGTGGTGTCCGGGACCCTGAACGGCGGCGGCGTCAGCATCCAGGCGGCCACGCTGAACGGGGACATCATCCTCAAGAAGATCGACTAGGCCCTCCGCCGCCTTGGCAGGCCCGGTTTCCGGGCCTGCGCGGGAACCGGTTATGACAGGCCTTGGGATTTCGCAACCCGCTGATGGTGTGTGTCAAACAGGTTACTTTTTACATTTCAGGACGTATTTGCTTGAGGACTTGGAACAAGAGTAGCTTTGTCCCGTCGAAGTCACGCGACTTCACTTTGCTTTCAAGGAACTCCCAAATGTTCTTTGATCTTAGTCCCGACCGGCCCCTTCCGGCGGGATAACGAGGCTTTCGGCTGGCGTTTCGGGTGCGAGTTGCCCGCCAGCCGGGCATCTGGCCCGGGTAAGCCCCAAGACTAAAATTTTGACCATGAGCGCCTTGCGGTGTCTCGCGGTCAGAACGCCCCTGACTTTGCCGGTGCTTCCGCACCGGCGATGACGGGGTGCTTAACCATAAGCCAGAAAAACAACTCTCCGCCCCGCGCGGAGTTTGAAAGAAAGCCATGAAAAACAACAAC
>CAYQOH010000365.1:0-2749 GCA_964419075.1 uncultured Opitutaceae bacterium
ATCGGCGCGCTCTTGTCCACGAACCCGTGCACGCCCTGCGAGATGAGCCTCGCGGGCAGGTCGCCGTCGGGATGCCCGGTCAGCACGAGGATCCTTGTGTTTGGAAGCTTGGCGCGGACCTCGCGAACCACCTCGAGTCCGTGCATCCCGGGCAGGTAAAGGTCGACGATCAAGAGGCCCGGCGGATCCTTCAGGCAGTAATCGAGGCCCGACTTCCCGTCCTTGAACGCCCCGGAGACCACGAGCCCGCGGACGCGGCTGAGCGCCGATGTAAGCATCTGCCGAAATACGACCTCATCTTCGATAATGACTGTTCGTATAGGCACGTCGAAGCGGGAGCTTACAGCCGCGACGCCCCGGCGCAAGCGCAAGTCGGCCGAACAGGATTGTCCCGGCGCCGCGAGGCCGCCATGCTCCGGGCGTGAACAGCCTCCCGCTGCTTGCGCCGCTCTTCCTCGCCTTTGAGGTCTGCCAGCTGGTCATGTGCGAGCGCTACGTCGGCATCAAGCAGATCGCCCGGGGCGCCGACCCCCGGCAGATGGGCCCGGGCGAGCTTGTCGCCTTCCTCTGGATCGCGTGCATCGTCCTGTACGGCATCTGGATGGCCGCGCTCCTGGCCGCCCCCGGCGCACGGGTCTTCGCCCTCGCCCTGATCGCCATCTCCGCAGGCGGGTACGCGGTGCGGCGCAACTGCGGGCTCAATTGGATCCTCGTCGTGCTGACCATCGAGGGCTGCATGCGGGTCGCGGCGCTCGCCCCCCTCTCGGAGCTGGCGTGGATGCACGTCTAGCTCCGGCCTGCCGATGCCCTTCAGGCAGTTCGAGAGTCTCTCGCCCAACCGGGATGAAACGGCCCATGAGCGCCTAGGCGTCCTCTTCCACCACAGCGGCCTCGGATTTGCCGATACGATCGGGCGGATGCTCGACCCGGCAAGCCGCGTGAGCTACCACTGCCTCATCGGCCCCGATGGGACGCGCTGCACCCTGGTCCCCGAGACGCAGGTCGCATGGCACGCCGGCGCCTCGCGGTTCATGGGCCGGGAGCGCTGCAACGACTTCCTGCTGGGCGTCGCGTTCGCCGGGGACACGTACCAGGTGCCGCTGTCCGGCCCCCAGCTCGCCTCGGCCCTCGAATGGCTCGCCGCCCGCTGGGCGCCCCTCGGCTGGGGGCCCGACCGCATCACCGACCACCGCCAGGTAGCGCCGGGCAGGAAGCGCGACCTCAATCCCCCGGAGTGGGACCGCCTCTTCACGACGGTCTCGGAGCATTTCGGAAGGTGCTCGCACTGAGGCCGCTTACATGTTGAAATCCCGACAGACTCAGAAGCAGAAATAATCAGCCGCCGTTCTTATGAATCTTCCCAGTGAAACCCCAAGACTGCCCAAGTGGATCTTTCTTTTGGGGGCCGTTTTCCTGCTGGCGGCCGCCTGGTTTATCTACAGCTCCTCGGCGCACACCTCGACCATCATCGCGCTGATCGTCAGCGTGTGCGTCTTGAGCGCGGCCTGGCTGGCGGTCATCCCCTTCATGGCGGACTACGCCCACCGCCAGGACGAGGCCCTCGACAACCGCCAGCGCTCGCTCCAGGCGCTGTCCGTCACCGTGGCCTCCGTCTCGGAGCAGGTCTCGATAGCGGCGACCGGCCTTCAGGGAATCGCCGAGGCCGCCCAGGACAATTTCAGCAAGTCCGAGCAGCTCTCGCGTCAGATCGAGGAGAAGATCGCCCAGCTGGACGCCCGCCTCGCGGGCGCGCGCAAGGACGACGGCGAGATTGCGGCGAGGCTCGAGGCTGCAGCAAAGAAGTTGTCGGAGCTTGAGGCGAATCTCGCGAGTGCGACGAAGGCCGACGGCGAGGCCGCCTCAAAGCTTGACTCCACCGCGAAGCGGATAGCCAAGGCCGCAGCCGAGTTCGATGCCGCGGTCTCGAGGGCAGTCGAGGCCGCGAAGGCCGTTCCCGCGGCCCCGCCGGCAGCTCCCGCGGTCGCGCCCGTGATTCCGGAGATTCCCCCGGTGATCGCCAGCAGGATGGTCGAGATCAAGCCGGCCGTCCTGAAGTCGGATCACCCCTTCGAGGCGCCGCCCGCCGCCCCGGTCGCCGCGGACGCCCCTGCCGCCGCGGAGACGCCCGTCGCTGCGCCGGCGGCCGAGGTCGTACCCGAGACCGCCTCGGCTCCGGTCCCCGCAACCGAACCGGCGGCGGCCGTGCCGGAGGCGCCCAAGCCCCCGCGCAAGCGCAGCCCGAGGAAACCCGCACCCGTGCCCGCACCCGAGGCAGCCGCACCCGAGACCGCCGCACCGGACCTCGTCCTCGAGTCACCCGCATCGGCCGAATCTCCGACGTTCCCGGCACCCGAGATCTCGGAGCCCGCGGTGTCCGCGGACGGCGCCACCCGCCTTGTGGTCACCGCGTACATCGGGATCGGCAACCGGCTCTTCATCCGGGGCGAGGGGCCGGGGCTCAGCTGGGAGAAGGGCGTGCCGCTCAGCTTCGTCTCAATCGGAAAATGGCGCTGGGAGACGAACGAGGCTACGGCCCCGGTCCGGTTCAAGCTCTACAAGAACGACGAGACGGAATCCGCGGGCCTCGGCGAGCGCACCGTCGCGCCGGGGGCCCAGCAGGAGCTCACCGCGTCCTTCTAGCGACCGGCGTGCGGAGCGCCTCCTTCTTGAGGCGCTCGAGCTCGGGCACCACCACCCGCTGGTAGCACTCGGGGCACACCGAGTGGCTGATCTCCGTGCCCGTGCGCTC
>CAYQOH010000366.1:0-2748 GCA_964419075.1 uncultured Opitutaceae bacterium
TGGTGGACGCCTTGTCGTAGAGCTCGCCCTGGGTCAGCGTCGCCGACGTCATCGCGAGGATCATGATCGGCGCGTCGGCCGGGTTGACCTTTCGGTAGGTCGGGTTGGACCTGAGCGCGGTGGGCAGGTCCACCCGAGCGGCGTTGATCGCGGCCTGCACGTCGCGCGCGGCGCCGTCGATGTTGCGGCTGAGTCCGAACTGGAGCGTGATCCCCGTGCCTCCTACCGAGCTTGACGAGGTCATCTCCGTCACGTCCGCGATGGTGCCCAGGTGGCGCTCGAGGGGCGTCGCCACGGTCGTCGCCATCGTCTCCGGGCTCGCGCCCGCCATGGACGCCTGGACCTGGATCGTCGGCTGGTCGACCTGGGGCAGCGGTGACACGGGCAGCTTGATGAAGGCGGTCGCGCCCGCAAGGACGATGCCGGAAGTGAAGAGGGTCGTCGCGACCGGCCTCCGGATGAAGACCTCCGAGAAGTTCATGTCGCCGTCTCCGCCGCCGCGGGGGCCAGGTCCGCCCCCTTCTCCCCAAACCGCGCCGCAACCCGGTCAAACATCAGGTAGATGACGGGCGTCGTGAAGAGCGTGAGGACCTGGCTCACGATAAGCCCGCCCACGATCGTCACGCCGAGCGGGTTTCTGAGCTCGGAGCCCATCCCCGTGCCGAGCATGAGCGGGACGGCGCTCAGCAGCGCCGCCATGGTCGTCATGAGAATCGGCCTGAAGCGCAGGAGGCACGCCTGGTAGATCGCATCGCGGGCGGGGAGCCCCTCCCGCCGCTCGGCGTCCAGGGCGAAGTCGATCATCATGATCGCGTTCTTCTTGACGATGCCGATCAGCAGGATGATCCCGATGATCCCCATGACCCCCAGGTCGCTTCCGACCAGCATGAGCGCCAGGAGCGCGCCTATGCCCGCCGACGGCAGCGTGGAGAGGATCGTGATCGGGTGGATGAAGCTCTCGTAGAGAATCCCCAGGATGATGTACATCGTCAGGACCGCCGCCGCCAGGAGGAAGAGCTCGTTCGTCAGCGAGGACTCGAAGGCGGACGCCGCGCCCTGGAAGCTGGTGACAATGCTGAGCGGCATTTTGATCTCCGTCTCGGCCTGCCGGATCGCCTTGACGGCGTTCCCAAGGGACCCGCCCCTCGGCACGTTGAACGAGATGGTGTTCGCCGGGAACTGGCCCATGTGGTTGATGAGCAGCGACTCCGGCCGCTCGTCGAACTTCGCGATCGCCGAGAGGGGCACCTGGCCGCCGGAGGCGGACGGCAGGTAGATCTGCGCCAGCGACTCGGGCGAGCGCTGGAGCGCCGGGTTGGCCTCCATGATCACGCGGAACTGGGTCGATTCCGTGAAGATGGTCGAGATGATGCGCTGCCCGAACGCGTCATAGAGGGCGTTGTCGACCGTCGCGGCGGTGATGCCGAACCTGGCGGCCGTGTCCCGGTCGATGTCGACGAACGCGGCGAGCCCGCCCTCCGAGAGGTCGGTGGCCACGTCGTTGATCTGCGGCAGCTGGCGGAGGCGGTCGGTGAGCTTCGGGATCCACGTCACGAGGTCGGCCGGGTCCGCGCTCTCGAGGACGAACTGGTACTGGGTCCTGCTGATGCGGTCGTCGATCGTCAGGTCCTGTACGGGCTGCATGTACGAGGCGATGCCGGGCACCTCGGCGAGCGTGCCCCGCAGGCGCCGGATGACGCCCGAGGCGGTGTCATCCCTTGCGCTCCGCGCCTTGAGGGTGATGAGCATCCGTCCGCTGTTGAGCGTCGTATTGGTGCCGTCGACGCCGACGAAGGACGAGAGGTTCTGCACAGCCGGGTCGTTCATGACCACCGTGGCCACCGCCTGCTGGCGGTCGGCCATCGCCTCGTAGGAGGCGGACTGGGGCCCCTCGGTGATCAGCTGGATCAGGCCCGTGTCCTGGACCGGGAAGAAGCCCTTGGGGATCACGATGTAGAGGAACACCGTGAGGACCAGGGTGCCGACCGCGACGCCGAGCGTCAGCATCTCGTGGTCGAGCACCCAGCGCAGCGCGACGCCGTACTGGGCGATGAGCCGGTCAAACCAGGCGCCGGCGACGCGGCTCCACGCCGGGATCTCCTCCTCCGTGCGGTGCCTCACCAACTTGGCGCACATCATGGGCACGAGGGTGAGCGAGACGACCGCGGAGATCAGGATTGTCACCGCAAGCGTGATCGCGAACTCGCGGAAGAGCCGGCCGACCACGTCGCCCATGAAGAGGAGCGGGATCAGCACCGCGATCAGCGAGATCGTGAGCGAGATGATCGTGAAGCCGATCTGCTCCGAGCCCTTGAGCGCCGCCTCGAGCGGCGAGTCGCCTTTCTCGACGTAGCGCGCGATGTTCTCGATCATGACGATCGCGTCGTCCACGACGAATCCCGACGCGATGGTGAGCGCCATGAGGGAGAGGTTGTTCAGGCTGAAGCCCAGCAGGTACATGACCGCGAACGTGCCGATGAGCGAAAGCGGCACCGAGAGGCTCGGGATGAGGGTCGCCGGGACGTTGCGCAGGAAGATGAAGATCACGAGCACGACGAGGATCACGGCCAGCGTGAGCTCGAACTCGACGTCGCTGATCGAGGCCCGGATCGTCTCCGTGCGGTCGGTGAGGACCGTGACCTCGATCGCGGGGGGCAGCGACGCCTGGAGGGCGGGCAGCAGGGCCCGGACGCCCTCGACCACCTTGATCACGTTGGCGCCGGGCTGGCGCTGGATGTTGAGGATGAC
>CAYQOH010000367.1:0-2727 GCA_964419075.1 uncultured Opitutaceae bacterium
GTTCAGCCGGCGCAACCTGATCGTCTACTCGGGGCAGATCATCCGGGGCAAGGGCATCGACGTGCTCCTGGAGTCGCTCGCGCGGGTCAAGTCCCCCTTCGAGTGCGTCATCCTCGGCGACGGCAACCAGAGGGCCGAGTGCGAGCGCCTGTGCACGCGCCTCGGCCTGGACGACCGCCTGCAGTTTGCGGGCTTTGTGGCGCAGGCAAAGGTCGCGGAGTACTATCGCGACGCCTCGCTCGCCGTGATGAGCTCGCTCTGGCCGGAGCCCTTCGGCGCCGCGGGCCTCGAGGCCATGAGGTGCGGCCTGCCCGTCGTGGCCTTCGACGCGGGCGCGATCCGCGAATGGCTCGTCGACGGGGTCGGCGGATTCCTGGTGCCATGGAAGGACCGCGACGCGTTCGCCGCGAAGATCGACACGCTCCTCCAGGACAAGGCGCTTGCCCGGCGCCTCGGCCAGCGGGGCCGCGACATGGCCGACGAGCGCTTCAGCTTTGACGCGTACATCAGCGGCCTGGAGGGCCTTTTTGCCCGCACCGCAGAGCCCGCGGAGGCCGCGGCCGCCCTCGCATGAACCAGGCGCCGCACCACCGCGTCCGCCCCGAGCTTCTCGGGCAGTTCGCCTCCTTTGAGAGCCGCACCGGCCTTTTGCGCCTGAACGCCCGGTTCGCCGCGCGCCGCCTGGCGGGGCGGGTGGTGCTGCGATCGGCCGACGTCGCGCGCCGGGTCATGGACGTGCTGGGCAGCCTGGCCGCCCTCGTCATCCTGAGCCCGCTCCTGCTCTCCATCGCCGCGCTCGTCCGCCTGGACGGCGGCCCGGTCCTCTTCGCGCAGACGCGCGTGCGCCTCCACGGCCGCGAGTTCAAGATGTTCAAGTTCCGGTCGATGCGCCCGGACGCCGAGAAGCTCCTCGTGGGGCTGCTCGCGGCCAACAAGCACGGGGACGGCGTCACCTTCAAGATCAAGGACGACCCGCGCGTCACCCGCGTGGGCCGGTGCCTCAGGAGGTTTTCCCTCGATGAGCTGCCCCAGTTCTACAACGTCCTGATCGGGGACATGTCGCTCGTGGGGCCGCGCCCGCCCGTGCCGCGCGAGGTCGCGCTCTACACGCTCGCCGACCGCCGGCGCCTCTCGGTCAAGCCGGGCATCACCTGCGTCTGGCAGATCAGCGGCAGGGCGGAGATCAACTTCGCGGGCCAGGTCGAACTCGACGTCACCTACATCGACAGCCAGAGCCTGCGTCAGGATGTCAAGATCCTGGCGAAGACCCCGAAAGCGGTCATCTTCGGCTCCGGGGCCTATTGATGAAGGCGCTGCTCATCTGCCCCGCTTCGAGGCCGGCCGTCCCGCACCTGGCGGATTCCGGACCGCTCGCCACGGCACCGATCCTCGGCGGCTGCCTCGCGGTCCATTGGATCGAGCACCTGGCGGCCATGGGCGCCCGGGAGATCACCATCCTCGCCGCAGGCGGCTGCGATCGGGTGCTCGCGGCCGTCGGCGACGGGGCCCAATGGGGCGTTCGCGTCAGCGTGATTGACTCGAACTTTGAACCCACGCGCGAGGCGGCCGCCGAGAGGTACCGCCCGCACGGGGAGCCGGGATGGCTCCCGGCGCCCTACGACATCGTCCCCCTATCCCACCTCCCGGGCTGCCCCCAGATGGCGCTCTTCGAGGGCTATGCAAACTGGTTCGCCGCGCTTGCGGCCTGGATGCCCATGGCCCTCACGCCGGCCCGCGTCCGGGTGAAGGAGGTGCGGCCCGGCGTCTGGATCGGCAGCCGCGCCAGGGTCTCGGCCGACGCGGAGCTGATCGCGCCGTGCTGGGTCGGGGACCAGGCGGTCGTCGGGGCCGGCGCCACCGTCGGCGCGGGCGCCATCCTCGAGGACCGCTCCGTCGTCGGCGCCAGGGCCACCGTCACCCAGAGCTGGGTGGGGCCCGACACCTCCGTGGGCCCGATGACCTCGGTGGCGCATTCGCTCGCCTGGGGAAGCACGCTCATCGACTGGAGGACCGACTCCATGCTCCGCGTGCCCGACCCCTTCCTGCTCTGCTCCCTCGCCAAGCCCCGTCTGGCGGCCACCACGGACCGCTACGGCCGGTCGCTCGGGACGCTGGGCACCCCCGAGGCGCAGGGCACGCTGATCGCCGCGCTCGGCGCAAGCTTTGACCGCACGCAGAACCTGAAACTCTCCGGCCTTCGACCGGAAAAAGTCCTATGAAAATCGAAAACCAGGGCGAGTGCCTGAGCATCTCCGACATCCAAGAGCTTACCGCCCAGAACTCGGCCTCCTTCCGCGACGAAGTCCAGGCCGCCCTCGGCACGTCGCCCGGACTGATCGAGATCAACCTTTCCAAGACGCGCTTCATGGACAGCAGCGGCCTCGGGGCGCTCTTCGCCCTCTACCGGGCCACCGCGAAGCGCCCCGGGGTGATCCTGCGCCTGCTGAACCCCGTCCCGGAAATCCAGCAGCTGCTGGAGCTGACCCAGATGCAGCAGCTCTTCGAAATCGTCAGGCGCTGAGGCCATGGCCTCCCCCCTGCTCGAGCCGGCCCGGCCCGCGACGCTCAGGCTCGCCTTTGCGCCCGACCTGGCCAGCGCCCGAGCGGTCTCGATCGCGATCCGCACCTTCCTCGCCGAGCAGGGCGTGGCGGAAAAGGAGCTCTTCTCGTATGAGCTGTGCATCTCGGAGGCCAGCAACAACGCCGTCGAGTACGCGGAAGGCTACG
>CAYQOH010000368.1:0-2701 GCA_964419075.1 uncultured Opitutaceae bacterium
AAGGGCAAGCAGGGCCGCTTCCGCCAGAATCTCCTCGGCAAGCGCGTCGACTACTCCGGCCGCTCCGTCATCGTCATCGGCCCCGAGCTCAAGCTCAGCCAGTGCGGTCTGCCGAAGAAGATGGCGCTCGTGCTGTTCGAGCCGTTCATCATCCGCCGGCTCAAGGAACTCGGCTTCGTGCACACCGTCCGCGGTGCGCGCAAGATGATCGAGAAGAAATCCCCCGAGGTGTGGGACATCCTCGAGGAGGTCACCAAGGGCCACCCGGTGCTGCTCAACCGCGCGCCGACCCTCCACCGCCTCTCGATCCAGGCCTTCGAGCCCGTCCTCATCGAGGGCGAGGCGATCCGCATCCACCCCCTCGTCTGCACGGCCTACAACGCCGACTTCGACGGCGACCAGATGGCCGTCCACGTCCCCCTGTCCCTCGAGGCGATCATGGAGTGCAAGCTCCTCATGATGGCGACCTCGAACATCTTCTCGCCCTCCTCGGGCAAGCCGATCCTGACGCCCTCCCAGGACATCGTCCTCGGGGCCTACTACCTGACGATCGAGCCCCGCAGGAAGGTGGCGAAGGACCAGCGCGTCCCGCTCCTTTCGGGCCTCCAGGAGGTGCTTTTCGCCAAGGCGGACGGCGCCCTCAAGGTGCACGACTGGGTCGACATCCCCAATCCCGACTTCAAGCGCGACACCGTCTACGGCAACAAGGACAGGAAGATCCTCCGGACGAGCGTCGGCCGCGTGATCTTCAACCAGATCTGGCCGGCCGCCCTCGGTTTCGTCAATTTCCCGTGCGCCAAGGCGAAGCTCGGCGACCTGATCCTCAACACCTACAAGGTCTCGGGCAACGCCGTGACCGTCGAGACCCTCGACAAGCTGAAGGAGCTCGGCTTCACGACCGCGTTCCAGGCCGGAATCTCGATCGGAATCGACGACATGATCATTCCGGAGGCGAAGAAGGAGATCGTAGCCGACTCCCGAAAGAAGATCGCCGAGGTCGAGGCCCAGTTCAACAAGGGCATCATCACCGACGGCGAGCGCTACAACAAGGTGGTCGACATCTGGACCAACGCCACCGACAGAATCGCGAAGGAGGTCTTCCTCGGCCTCGAGACCAACGAGGGCAAGCCCGAGATCAATCCCGTCTTCATCATGATGGACTCGGGCGCCCGCGGCAACAAGCAGCAGGTCCGCCAGCTGTGCGGAGCCCGCGGCCTCATGGCCAAGCCCTCGGGTGAAATCATCGAGCGGCCGATCCTGTCCTCGTTCCGCGAGGGCCTGACGGTCCTCGAGTACTTCATCTCGACCCACGGCGCCCGAAAGGGCCTTGCCGACACCGCCCTCAAGACCGCCGACGCCGGCTATCTCACCCGCAAGCTCTGCGACGTGGCGATGGACGTCATCATCGGCGAGGACGACTGCGGCGCCCGCGACGGCGTCTGGAAGAAGGCGATCATCGAGGGGGACGACGAGATCGTCGGCCTGAAGGAGCGCATCATCGGGCGCTGCTCGAGCGACGACGTCTACAATCCGCTCACGCCGACCGAACTCATCGTCGGTTCCGGCGACCTCATCACCGAGGAAATCGCCGCAAAGGTCGACGACGTCGGGATCGAGCGCGTGAAGGTCATGTCGCCCCTCACATCCACGAGCAAGATCGGGATCGACGCCAAGTCCTACGGAATCAACCCGGCCACCAACAAGACGGCCAAGGTGGGCGACTCGGTCGGCATCATCGCCGCCCAGTCGATCGGCGAACCCGGCACCCAGCTGACGATGCGGACCTTCCACATCGGCGGCGTCGCCTCCGGCGGCTTCAAGACCCCCGAGATCCGCATCAAGGCGGCGGGCACCGTCAAGTACCGCGGCCTGCGCCTCGTGCAGGCGGCCGAGGGCGGCAACATCGTCCTCAACAAGACCGGCACGATCCAGATCCTCGACGACGAGGGCAAGGAGCTCGAGACCTACAACATTGTCGTCGGCTCCTTCCTGCACGTCGGCGACGGCGAGAAGATCGCCAAGGGCGCCGTGCTCGCGGTCTGGGACCCGTACAACGTCCCGGTCCTCTCCGAGAAGGGCGGCACGCTCGTCTTCAAGGACATGATCCCCGGCGTCACCGTGAAGCGCGAGCTCGACGAGTCGTCGGGCCGCATTGCCACCGTCGTGATCGAGCACAAGGAGGACCTGAATCCCCAGGTCGAGGTCCGCGACGCGAAGAACAAGGCGCTCGCCGCCTACTCGATCCCCGTCGGCGCGCAGATCACGGTCAACGAGGGCGACACCATCGCCCCCGGCGCCCTCCTCGCCAAGACCCCCCGCCAGGCGTCCAAGACCAAGGACATCACGGGCGGCCTTCCCCGCGTCGCCGAGCTCTTCGAGGCCCGCCGCCCGAAGGAGGCCGCCGAGATGGCGCGCATCGACGGCATCGTCTCCTTCGAGGGGACGATCCGCGGCAAGCGCAAGCTCGTCGTCAAGAACGAGGAGACGCAGCAGGAGGAGGAGCACCTGATCGCGGCCGGCAAGCACATCATCGTGCAGCCCGGCGACGTCGTCCACAAGGGCCAGCACCTCACCGAGGGCGCGGCGGACCCGCACGAGATCCTCGAGATCCTCGGGCCGGCGGCGCTCTACGAGTTCCTGATCGGGCAGGTCCAGGAGGTCTACCGCCTCCAGGGCGTGACGATCAACGACAAGCACATCG
>CAYQOH010000369.1:0-2699 GCA_964419075.1 uncultured Opitutaceae bacterium
CCCTGTTCAACGCCCTCACGCGCTCGAGGAAGGCCGAGGCGGCCAACTATCCCTTTTGCACGATCGATCCCAACATCGGCGTGGTGACGGTGCCCGACGACCGGCTCGAGGTCCTGCGCAGGATCTCCAAGACCGACGTCGTCATCCCGGCGGCGGTCGAGTTCGTGGACATCGCCGGGCTGGTCGCCGGGGCGAGCAAGGGCGAGGGGCTCGGCAACCAGTTCCTCGCCACCATCCGCGAGGTGGACGCGATCGTCCACGTGGTCCGCTGCTTCGAGGACGCGGACGTCATCCACACGATGGGCTCGGTCGACCCGGTGCGGGACATCGAGGTCGTCACGACCGAGCTGGTCCTGGCCGACCTTGACGCCGTCCAGAAGCGCATCGACAAGGGCCAGAAGAAGGCGAAGAGCGGCGACAAGGAGGCCCAGGCCGAGCTCGCGCTCCTCGAGCGCCTGGTCCCGCACCTCAACGCGAACAAGCCGGCGAACATCCTCGAGGCCCACGAGGACGAGGTGAGGATGCTCAAGTTCTTCCAGCTGCTGACGGCGAAGCCGGTCATCTACGCCTGCAATGTCGCCGAGGCGGACCTGGCGACCGCCGAGCAGAACCCGTTCGTCCAGAAGGTCGCGGAGTTCGTCCGCGCGCACCATGACGCGGCCTACGTGCCCATCAGCGCGCGGATCGAGGCCGAGCTCGGGGACCTGACGCCCGAGGAGGAGATGGCGTTCCTCAAGGACCTCGGGGTCAGTGACTCAGGCGTCTCCTCGCTCATCCGGGAAACCTATGCGCTGCTGGGGCTGCTGACCTATTTCACGGCGAGCGAGAAGGAGGTCCGGGCCTGGACCATCAAGAAGGGCTGGAAGGCACCGCAGGCCGCGGGCGTCATCCATACCGACTTCGAGCGGGGCTTCATCAAGGCCGAGGTCGTCTCGTACGCGGACCTCGCGAGGCTCGGGAGCGTCGCCGCCGCGCGCGAGGCCGGCAAGTACCGCCTCGAGGGCAGGGAGTACGTCTTCCAGGACGGCGACGTCGCGCTGTTCCGGTTCAACACCTAGGCGGGGGGGTGCGCCGCGTCAGTACCGCAGCCGGATCGTGCGCGGGTGCGCGTTGTCCAGGGTGAAGTCGAGGTAGGCCGACGGCCCGACGGCCGACGCCCGCGGGCGGACGGGCGCGCCGTCCACCTCCAGCGACAGGGCGGCAGGCGCGCCCGCCGGCAGCGGGAGGTGGCAGTCCACGGCCTGCCCGCTTCCGGTGACCGTGAGCTCGATCTGCCGCGCCTGAGGCCGGCAGACGAACCGGTACGCCACGTAGCCCGCGGAGGCCGCGTAGCGCACCGTCGCGCCGATCGTTCGCGCCTCGCCCAGGTCCCAGCGCGGCGCCACTACCGGGTGCGAGAAGGCCTGGCTAAAGGGGGCGTCCTTGACGCCCGCCATGCCCTCGATCAGCGCCGCCATCGCGGTGGCCGCCGCCCAGTTGTCCGGTCCCCCGAACGAGACTGGGTCCACGGGCACGTAGTGCGGCCGGTCGGCGAGCGTCAGGGCCGCCAGCGTGTAGATGCCGTCGTCCTCCGGCGCCTGGACGTGGACCGCCCGGATCACCTTCTCGGGATGCGGGTTGTCGATCGCCGCCCACGACAGGCCGACGTCGGCGCTCACCGGGCTCGGCCCGTGCCAGGCGACGCCCGAGTGGTCGGTCTTCAGCTCGGGAAACCACCAGTAGGTGAGCTGCTGGTCCATGATCAGGTAGCGGGTGTGGCGGGTCCCATCCTCGTACACGAGCTGCACGCTGCCGCAGACCTTCTCCGGGCCGGGCTTGGTCGCCGTGTGCAGGAGGTAGAGGCAGGCGGCCGTCCCGCCGACCGGGATGTCGACTGCGGCCGGCAGGCCGGGGCGGTGCGACACCGCGACCACGGAGCGGCGCTGGTTGCCGGCGGGATCGGCCACGTGGAACGTGATCCCCGCGAACCGCTGCTCGCCCGTCGGCAGGCCGCGGAGGTCATCACCCGCCCTCGTGCCCAGCATCCACCGGGCCGATCCGGGCCCTCCGCGGTCCTCGGTGTCCATGTTGGCGAGCGCCGAGAGGTCGACCGGCCGGAACGCCGGGGGCGCCGGCGCCGGCGCAAGGCAGCCCGTGTAGGCGAAGGCGATCTTGTCGCCGTGGCGGTGCCCGAGCTCCGTCAGCCGGTCAAGGATCGAGCGCCCGTAGGCCTCCTGGCCGAATTCAAAGGCCCCCCGGGCGAGCTCGCCGGCGACGTGGCCGCCCACCCCGCCGTTCATGTACTGCCAGACGGCATTCTCCCGCTCGAAGCCCTTCTGAAACGGGGGATAGATCGCGTACCACTCGCCCGGCGAGCCCGGGGGAAGGTGGCCCCTGAGCGCCTGGTACGTGCCGAGGATGGCCGCGGCGTGGTCGGCCGGGATGCCGCGGTTGAGCGCATAGGCGTTTCCCTGCGCGAGTTGCGCGGCGAGGTCGACCCCGAGGTCGCGCCTCACGGCCGGGTCCTCGTCGATGAAGTGCGTGTAGAACCTCCCGTTCCAGGACAGGCGGTCCAGCCTGCCGCGGATGTCGGCGGCGCGCGCGCGGTACCTGGACGCGTCCACGCGGCCGCCCGCCCGGTCGAGCATCTCGGAGAGCTCCTCGCAGGCGGCGGCGTAGTAGACGTTGTCGCCGAAGAAGACCCCGAACTTGGACTTCTG
>CAYQOH010000370.1:0-2694 GCA_964419075.1 uncultured Opitutaceae bacterium
TTCGTGGCCGGCACGATCTCGTTCAACCTGAGCCCCGACGCCTCGATCTCGGAGGCGGTCACGGCGATCGAGCGGCAGGCGGCGGCCATCCACATGCCGAAGACGATTCACGGGAGCTTCCAGGGAACCGCCAAGACCTACCAGCAGTCGGTTGCCAGCGAGCCGGTGCTCATCCTGGCGGCGATCGTGGCGATCTACCTGGTGCTCGGCATCCTCTATGAGAGCTACGCCCACCCGTTCACGATCCTGTCCACGCTCCCGTCCTCGGGGATCGGCGCGTTCCTCGGCCTCATGCTCTTCAATGTTGAGTTCAGCCTGATCGCGCTCATCGGCGTGTTCCTCCTCATCGGGATTGTGAAGAAGAACGCGATCATGATGATCGACTTCGCGATCGACGCCGAGCGCACCGAGGGGTTGAGCCCGAGGGACGCGATCTTCAAGGCGTGCCAGCTGCGGTTCCGGCCCATCATGATGACCACCATGGCGGCGGTCCTCGGCGCGGTTCCGCTGGCCATCGGGTACGGCGAGGGGGCCGAGCTGCGACGGCCCCTCGGCATCGCGATTGTGGGCGGGCTCGTCGTCAGCCAGCTGCTGACCCTCTACACGACGCCCGTCGTCTACCTCTACATCGACCGCGCCAGCCGCTGGACCCGCCGGGTTCGCGTGAGGCTGGGGCTTGCCGCCCCCGGCAAGGAGCCCGCGCTCGCACCGGTGTGAACCCAGATTCCAACGAAATGACCGAATCCAGACTCAAGATACCCGCCGCGTCGAAAAGGACCGCCCTCGCGCTCGCCGCGTGCCTCGCGCTCGCCGCCGGATGCGCCGTCGGTCCCGACTTCAAGCGGCCCGACATGCAGGTCCCGGCCGCCTTCAAGGAGAACGCGGGCTGGACGGTCGCGGCTCCCAATGACGGCGCGAAGCGGGGCCCGTGGTGGGAGCTCTTCAACGACCCGGTCTTGAGCGAGCTGGAGGGCCGCGTGGAGTCGTCCAACCAGACGGTCAGGCAGGCCGTCGCCAACTACGAGGAGGCGAGGCAGATCGCGCGCTCGGACCGGACGGGCTACCTGCCCACCGTGGGGGTCGCTGGCAGCGTCGACCGCTCCCGGTCGCCGTCGGGGACGAGCACCACAGGCCGGCCGCTGACCTCGACCCTGTACACCGCCGACCTGCAGGCCTCGTGGGAGCCCGACATCTGGGGCAAGCTCCGCCGGACGGTCGAGGCGGACGTCGCCAACGCCCAGGCGAGCGCCGCCGACCTGGCGCTCGCGCGCCTGTCCACACAGGCGACGCTCGCCCAGGACTACATCGGGCTGCGGGCGACGGACGACAAGCTGCGCCTGCTCGAGGACGCCGTCGAGGCCTACAGGAGGACGCTCAAGATCACCCAGAACAAGTACGCGGTCGGCGTGGCCGCGCGGAGCGATGTCATCACGGCCCAGACAGAGCTCGACAGCACGCGGGCCCAGCTGATCGCGACCGGGGTGCAGCGGGCTCAGTTCGAGCACGCGATCGCCGTCCTTGTCGGCCGGGCGCCCGCGGACTTTTCGATCGCGAGAACCCCGACGATCGGGCTCTCGATTCCCGAAATACCGCCACAGCTGGCGTCGACGCTGCTCGAGCGCCGACCGGACATCGCGGCGGCAGAACGCCTTGCCGCCGCCGCAAACGCGCGGATAGGGATCCAGACCGCCGCCTACTTCCCGTCCATAAGCCTTTCCGGAGCGACGGGCTACGAGGGATCGCCCCTGAGCCAGCTCTTCACGGCCCCGTTCAGGTACTGGACGCTCGGCGCACAGGCGGCGGATTCGCTGCTCGACTGGGGCCAGCGCCACGACCTCGTGCTGTCGGCCAAGGCCGCCTACGAGGCGACCGCGGCCAACTATCGCCAGACCGTGCTCACGGCGCTCCAGCAGGTGGAGGACAACCTCGCCGGCCTGCGGCTCCTCAAGGACGAGGCCGAGGTGCAGGCGGCGGCGGTGGGCGAGGCGACGCAGGCCGCACAGATCGTCCTCAATGAGTACAACGCCGGCACGGTCGACTTCACGACCGTCGCAACCGCGCAGGTCACCGAGCTCACCAACCGGGAGACCGCCCTCGGCATCAACCAGGCCCAGCTGACGTCGAGCGTCGCCCTGATCGAGGCGCTGGGCGGGGGCTGGAATACGGACGACCTTCCCCGCCCGTAGCCGGGCCCGCATGTGCCCGGGTAACTCCGGCCGTGCGCCGTGTCGACTTCCGGAGGTTCGCACAGCGGCCTTTCCTGCGGAGATTCATGCCCGGCGGTTGGCATGTCGAATGCTTTTCGCATTCCTCAAACCATGCACCACACCAAACGTTTGGGGCTCGTTGCCAGCCTGACCCTGGCAACACTCACGCCATTGAGCCTGGCGCAAACGGCGAGTCCGGCGCCCGCCGCGGACTCCTCCACCACGGCCACGACGCCGAGCCCAACGCAGGTCGCGACGCCTGCGGGCACACCGACGGCCGCGTCCACGGAGAAGGCCGTCCAGATGGAGAAGTACCAGGTGAGCGACGTGCCTATTGAGCAGCAGATCCTGCCCACCTCGCGTCCGTTCGCCTCCGTGTTCGGAACGGACGAGAACATCATGGATGTGCCCAGGAACGTGACGATCATCTCCCGCGCGCAGATGGACGTCATCGACATCCAGGACGTGACGCAGTTCAGCAAGCTGA
>CAYQOH010000371.1:0-2635 GCA_964419075.1 uncultured Opitutaceae bacterium
TCCTCGAGGCGCTCCTCGTTCGAGTAGTGGATCGCGATCGAGTCCTCGACCTCCCGCGGAAGCGAGAAGACCGGGCTCACCGGGATGCCGGCGATCTGGCCGAGGCGCTTGACCGTCTCCTGCTCGTCCGGGTTGGCCATGGCGACCGTCATGACGCCGTTGAAGATGTACAGCCCGATGGCCTGGACCTTCTTCGCCACCTCGAGCGGGATCTTCTCGATCGCCTCGTCGGTGATCACGGAGACGAACGGGTCCACGTAGGCGACGTTCATCGTGTCCGCCCAGTACCTGCACGCGTCGTCCTTCACCGCGATCTTCGCGTCGATGACGGCCTGGACGATGTCGGGCTTGTCCCCGTAGCGCTCGCCCATGGAGCGCAGCTCCTCCTCGCTTCCGAAGTTGGGGGTCGCGCGGAGCTTCCCGAAGAAGGTCTCAACTCTTTGGCTTAACACGGGTGGGCTTCTTTGACTTGAACAGCTTGCCGATCTCGGCCTGGTCGAGCTTCTCCATCGCGAACGACGCGGAGCCCTTCTCGGCCTGGATCTCCGCCAGCATCTCGGTCAGCGAGTAGCGGACCTCGGCCAGCACGGCCGGCTTCGGGGCGGCGGGAACGTTCTCCGGGGCTGACGGGTCGGGCTCGTTCATGGCTCGGGGGGCGGCGTGCCCGTCTCGGAGTCGTCAAACTCGAAGCAGGAGTCGATGGTGTCGGAGAGCGCCCGCCCGATGTCCTCCGGGGGCGCGTCCTTGCGGATGTAGTTGGCCGCGCCAAGCGCGGCGGCGTCGTCGATCGTCTGCCGGTTGGCGAGCGACGTCAGCATGACGACGACGCAGTCGGGGTTGATCGCCTTGAGCGCGCGCAGCGTCTCGATGCCGTCCATCACCGGCATGTTGACGTCGAGCATCACCAGGTCGGGGCTGTCCTTCTTGTAAGCCTCGATCGCCTCGACGCCGTTGCGCGCCTCGGAGATCCGGTCGACGCCGAGGTGCCGGAGCAGGAGCGAGATGAATTTCCTTATGTGGGCCTCGTCGTCGACGAGCAGGATGCTTCCGTTGAAGTTCACTTGAACAGCGGGAGGTTGACGAAGAACTCGGCTCCCCGGCCCGGCACGCTGTTGACGCCGATGGTGCCGCTGTGGGCCTCCACGATCTTTCGGCAGATGGCGAGCCCGAGGCCCGTGCTCTTCTCGCCGCCGGTCGGCTGCGCCGACAGCCGGCCGAAGTCCTTGAACAGCTTGTGGCGCTCGTGCTCCGGGACGCCCGGCCCGCTGTCCCGCACGGCGAATCCCGCGACGGAGTCGTTGGCGTGGATCAGCACCGTGATGATCGAGCCCCGCGGGGAGTACTTGACCGCGTTGCTGATCAGGTTGTCGACGACCTGGCGGATCTTGTTGCGGTCCACGTCCACCATGGGGTCCCCGTTGCTCTTCACGATCTCGATGCGGGTGTTCTTCTTCGCGGCCTCCATGTTGCTCAGGTGGACGGACCGCTCGACGATCTCGACGACGCTCGTCGGGGCCTTGTCGAGCTTCAGGTGGCCGGCCTCGATCGTGGCGACGTCAAGGAGCTCGTTCACCAGCTGGAGCATCGACTGGCTGGCGCCGTGGATCGTCTGGACGATCTCGCGCTGCTCGGCGGTCAGCTCGCCGATGGCGTTCTCGTCCATGAGCTCGGCGAGTCCGCGGATGGAGGACAGGGGGTTGCGCAGGTCGTGGGCGCACATCCCGAGGAAGCGGTCCTTGTCGGCGTTCGCCTTGCTCAGCTGGTCCACGAGGTGCTTCTGCTGCTCGACCAGCTGCTGGTTGCTCAGGTGGGTGCGGATGCGCGCCACCACCTCCTTCGGCCGGAACGGCTTCGTGAGGTAGTCCACGCCGCCGGCGTCGAACCCCATCACGACGTCGTCCGCCTCGCTCTTCGCCGTGACGAAGATGACGGGGGCGCACTTGTCGCCGTAGGCCTTCTTGAGCGTCCGGCAGGTCGCAAAGCCGTCGATCCCGGGCATCATGACGTCCAGGAGGACCAGGTTCGGCTGGAAGGCGGCGTAGACCTCCAGCGCCTGCTCGCCCGAGCCGGCCTCGGCGATCTCGTAGCCCTCGTTGCGGAGGATGCCGCCGATGATGCGAAGGTTAATCCGGTCGTCGTCGACAGCCAGTATCCTCCGCCCCTTCAGGTCGATGGACGGGTGTATCACGGGGTCATCCATTATTGGCGTAGTGGCAATGAGACAACGAGCTAGGGTCGCAGGCCAGAGAAATACGTAGGTCCGAAACCGCCTGCTCGCGGGAACGTCGTATCACAAGATCGAGATATGTTGATATTTGTCTTGCCTTACCCCCTTTCCAGGCGGTTCGATTGTGTCTTCCCAGCCGATTTCACATGTCAAAATCATTCGTATTCTCCTCCGAGTCCGTGGGCGAGGGCCATCCCGACAAGGTCGCCGACCTGATCTCGGACAGCGTCCTCGACGCCTGCCTGGCGCAGGACCGCGCCAGCCGCGTGGCGTGCGAGACCCTCGTCAAGTCGAACCAGGTGGTCATCGCCGGCGAGATCACGACCGCGGCGAAGGTCAACTACGAGCTCGTGGTGCGCGACGCGATCCGCGACATCGGCTACGTGAACGACGACGACGTCTTCCACT
>CAYQOH010000372.1:0-2631 GCA_964419075.1 uncultured Opitutaceae bacterium
GACCCGAAGCCCGCCTACATCGACGCCCTGGTCGGGGCGATGAACTACGAGGGCGGCTGCAATCCCGTCAACGTGGCCTACCTGACCGGACTCGGGACCCGGCGCCAGAGGGAGGTGGTCGACCAGTTCGCGCAGAACGTCCGCCGCGTGCTCCCGCCCTCGGGGATCCCGATCGGGAACCTCCAGGCGGCCTTCCAGTTCATCCCGGCCTACGGGCGCGGGCTTCGCGAGGCGACCTACCCCGACGACAACGCGGCGGAGGGCCCTTACCCCTTCTACGACCGCTGGAGCGACGCGTACAACGTGACGACCGAGTTCATCGCGGTGAACCAGGCCCGAAGCCTCATGGTCGCGGCGTTTTTGGCCGGCCGCTCCACGGCCTCCGATCGGAAGTGGACGTTCGCCCGCGCGGACATCGTTCTCCCCAAGGCGACGGTCCCGCTCCACGCCCCGGTCACGCTGCGCCTCGAGGTGGCCGGCGAGAGCCTGTCGCTCGCCCGCGTCGTCTGGGAGGCGCGGGACCAGGAGCCGGCCTTCGGCCCGACGTACACCGTCTCGCCGAGGACCAGCGGCCCGCAGTGGGTCGAGGCCGAGGCCGAGTGGCCCGACGGCCGCCGCGCCTTCGCGGCGGCCTGCTTCGCGGCCGACAGCGCCGTCGTCGCGTGGATGGACGGCGCCGTGCCGGCCGGGGCCGTCCCCGCGTCGGACGGCGGCGACGCATGGGACTGGGCCCCGGCCGACCCCGCGCCGGGCTCGGGCCCCCTCGCGCACCGCTCCGGGCTGCACGGCGGCCTGCACGAGCACGGATTCACCGGCGCCAGCGCGACGCTCGAGGTCAGGGCCGGCGACCGCCTCTTTGCCTGGGTCCTCCTGGACCCCGCCCATCTTCCCCGCGAGATCATGCTCTCATGGAACGACGGCTCCTCCTGGGAGCACCGCGCCTACTGGGGGGACAACACGATCACCTACGGGGCGAGCGGCTCGGCCGGGCGCTTCCCGGCGGGCGCCCTGCCGCCTGCGGGCCGCTGGGTGCGGCTCACGGTGCCGGCGGGTTCGGTCGGCCTCGGGCGCTCTACGGTGAGCGGCATGACCTTCTCGCTCGTGGACGGGAGCGCCATCTGGGGCTCCGCGGGCCGCTCGCGCTAGGGCCGGGGCGCCGCGGCAACGTGCGGCTGCGCGGAGGCCGCCGCACCCTCCCCGGCCTCGGAACCGTCAAGGGTTTCGGCCACGCCGCGGACCCGGCCCATGCTCTCCACGACGCCGTGGGAAATGGCGTAGCGGGTGAGGCCCGCGATGTCATGGATGTCCAGCTTGTCCATCAGCTGCTGGCGGTGCTTCTCGACCGTCTTGATGCTCAGGCAAAGCGCGGACGCGATCTGCTTGTTCACGTGGCCCTCGGCGACCATCTGCAGCACCTCCTGCTCGCGGCTGGTCAAATGGCCATCCTTGCGGCCGAGCAGCCGGTTCTTCACGTAGAACTCCCGGTAGAGCTCGATCAGGCGCTTCAGGATCGGCGGGCTGTAGTACGCGTTGCCCCGGGCGACCTCGCGGACGGCCATGATCAGCTCGCTGGCCGCCGACTGCTTGATGAGGTAGCCGCAGGCGCCGGCCTCGGTCAGCTGGTGGACGTACTCGTCGTCGGCGTACGACGAGAGGATCAGCACCCGGGTCGGGATGCCCTCGGCGACGATCTGGCACGTGGCCTCGAGGCCGTTGAGCAGCGGCATCGCGATGTCCATGATGACGACGTCGGGCCGCAGCTCCCGCGCCATCTTCACCGCCAGCCGGCCGTTGCCCGCCTCGCCCACGACGTCGATGTCCGCCTCGGCGCACAGGAGCGACCGGAGGCCCTGGCGAACGACCACGTGGTCCTCAGCCAACAGAACGGATATCTTCTTCATAGAGGTTGGAGTATGCGTCCGGGTGGGGGGTCAGCGTCGCAAGGAGGGCGTCGTCGCCGGTCCGGCCCCCCGGCAGCGGATCGATGGGAACCGCCACGCGGACCCGCGTCCCGCTTCCGGCCGCGGAGTCGATCGAGAAGCTCCCCTTCACCAGGCGCACGCGCTCCTGCATGCCGAGGAGGCCGAGGCAGCCGTTTCGCTTCGCCCCCAGCCGCTCCTCGACGTTGAAGGCGCAGCCATTGTCGCCGACCTCCATGTTGAGGGACCCACCGGTCGAGGTGAACTCGATCCTCGCGGCGGTCGCCCCCGCGTGCTTGAACACGTTGTTGAGCGCCTCCTGGGCCACGCGGAAAAGGACCTCTCCGCGCCTCTCGTCGAGCCGGGCCAGGAGCGGGTGCGGGACAAGCTCCGTCCGGATGCCCGTCTGCCGCGTGAAGGCCAGGATGTGGGCGCGCAGCGCGGACTGCAGGCCGAGGTGGTCGAGCATCGCCGGCCGCAGCTCCCGGGCGAAGCAGTGGACGGTCTCCAGGGTGTGCTCCAGCAGCTGCTCCGCCTCGGCGACGTTGCGCTGGAACGCCGGGTCGCTGGCCACCTGCCGCTTCAGCATCGCGATCGTCACGTTGATCGCCGTCAGCGCCTGGCCAATCTCGTCGTGGAGCTCCCTGCTGATGCGCCTGCGCTCCTCCTCCTGGGCCGAGAGCACCTGCGCCGAGAGCTCGCGCAGGCTCGC
>CAYQOH010000373.1:0-2629 GCA_964419075.1 uncultured Opitutaceae bacterium
GCGCACGCGATGATGATGATGATCCCGGAGCCGTGGTCCAACAACGAGGACATGGACGACGACCGCCGGGCGTTCTACCAGTACCACTCCTGCCTGATGGAGCCCTGGGACGGGCCCGCCTCCATCGCCTTCACGGACGGCGTCCAGATCGGCGCGGTCCTCGACCGCAACGGGCTGCGGCCGTCCCGGTACTACGTGACCAAGGACGACCTGGTCATCATGGCGTCCGAGGCCGGCGTGCTCGACATCCCGCCGGAGAACATCCAGCAGAAGGGCCGCCTGCAGCCCGGCCGCATGTTCCTCGTCGACACCGAGCAGGGGCGGATCATCGAGGACGAGGAGATCAAGAGGAAGATCTGCTCGGAGCGCCCCTACCGCCAGTGGCTGAACGAGCACCTGGTCCACCTGACCGACATTGCCGACGTGCCGGAGCTGCCTCTGCCCGACCACAAGACGCTCCTGGAGCGCCAGATCGCGTTCGGCTACACGAACGAGGACGAGCGCATCATCCTGACGCCCATGGCCCGCGACGGCGTCGAGGCCGTGGGCTCCATGGGCAACGACGCCGCGCTCGCGGTGCTCTCAAAACGGCCGCGGCTGCTCTACGACTACTTCAAGCAGCTTTTCGCCCAGGTCACCAACCCGCCGATCGACTGCATCCGCGAGGAGATCATCATCGGCGCCGAGACCCGCCTTGGCTCCGAGGGCAACCTGCTCAACCCGCAGCCGTCGGCCTGCCGCCGCGTGGAGCTCAAGTGGCCGATCATCACCAACGAGGAATTCGCCAAGATCCGGCGCCAGAACCTGCCCGGCCTGAAGGTCGGGGTGCTGCCGATCCTCTTCCGGGTGACCCGCGGGGAGAGGGGCCTCGCCAAGTCGCTCGAGGAACTCTCCGTCATGGCCCGCCGCATGATCGAGGAGGAGGAGATCAACCTCATCATCCTGAGCGACCGGGGCGTGAACAAGGACTTCGCGCCGGTGCCCGCCCTCCTGGCGGTCGCCGGGCTGCACCACTACCTGATCCGCGAGGGGCTGCGCACCCGGGTCAGCCTCGCCCTTGAGACCGGGGAGGCGCGCGAGGTGCACCATTTCTCGCTGCTCATCGGCTACGGATGCAGCGTGATCAACCCCTACGTCGCCTTCGAGACCATCGACGACATGATCCGGGAGGGCCTGCTGGTGAAGATCGACCACAAGTCCGCCTGCAAGAATTTCGTCAAGGCCGCGACGAAGGGCGTCATCAAGGTCATGTCGAAGATGGGCATCTCGGCCATCCAGAGCTACCGCGGGGCGCAGGTCTTCGAGGCGCTCGGCCTGAGGCAGGACGTGATCGACCATTACTTCACCTGGACGCCGTCGCGGGTGGGCGGCATCGGGCTCGACGTGATCGCCCAGGAGGTGCTCATGCGCCACCACGCGGCGTTCCCGTCGCGGCCGGTCAACGGCCACGTGCTGCCGTCCGGCGGCCAGTACCAGTGGCGCAGCGACGGCGAGCAGCACCTGTTCACGCCCGAGTCGATCCACCGCCTCCAGAAGGCGGTGCGCACCGGCAGCTTCAAGGTGTTCCAGGAGTACGCGAACCTGGTCAACGACCAGTCCGTCAACGCCTGCACGCTCCGGGGCCTGCTGGACTTCAAGCCCTCCACGCCGGTGCCGATCGAGGAGGTCGAGCCGGTCGAGAGCATCGTCAAGCGGTTCAAGACCGGTGCGATGTCCTACGGCTCCATCAGCAAGGAGGCGCACGAGACGCTCGCGATCGCCATGAACCGCCTCGGGGGCAAGAGCAACACCGGCGAGGGCGGCGAGGACCCGGCCCGCTACAAGCTCGAGCCGAACGGGGACTCCAAGAATTCCGCGATCAAGCAGGTCGCCTCGGGCCGCTTCGGGGTGACGAGCGAGTACCTCGTCAACGCCCGCGAGCTCCAGATCAAGATGGCCCAGGGCGCGAAGCCCGGAGAGGGCGGACAGCTGCCGGGCACCAAGGTCTATCCCCCGATCGCCAAGACCCGGCTGACGACCGCTGGCGTCGGCCTGATCTCCCCCCCGCCGCACCACGACATCTACTCGATCGAGGACCTGGCCGAGCTGATCCACGACCTGAAGAACGGCAACCGCGACGCGCGCATCAGCGTGAAGCTGGTCGCCGAGGTCGGCGTCGGCACCATCGCGGCCGGCGTCGCCAAGGCGCACGCCGACGTCGTCCTCATCAGCGGCTACGACGGCGGCACCGGCGCCTCGCCCCAGACCTCCATCACCCACGCCGGCCTCCCCTGGGAGCTCGGCCTGGCGGAGACCCACCAGACCCTGGTCCTCAACAACCTGCGCAGCCGCATCGCGGTCGAGACGGACGGGCAGCTGAAGACCGGGCGCGACGTCGTCATCGCGGCGCTCCTCGGCGCCGAGGAGTTCGGCTTCGCCACGGGGCCGCTCGTCGCCACCGGCTGCATCATGATGCGCGTCTGCCACCTGAACACCTGCCCGACGGGCGTCGCGACCCAGAACCCTGAGCTCCGCACGAAGTACACGGGCAAGCCGGAGCACGTCGTGAACTTCATGCGCTTCATTGCCGAGGATGCCCGCCAGATCATGGCCCAGCTCGGCTTCCGCACGATCGAGGAGATGGTCGGCC
>CAYQOH010000374.1:0-2626 GCA_964419075.1 uncultured Opitutaceae bacterium
GAGGCGCTCCGGATCGCGTTCTCGAAATGAGCGTGGGCCGCAGCGGCGCCTTGGGGATTTTCCTGCCGGTGGTCATGGTCGTCCTGGGGGCGGCTGCACCCGCCGCCGCGCCGCCCTCGGTCGGCGACGCAATCTCGCTCTACCGGCAGAAGCGGTTTGCCGAGGCGAGGGCGCTCTTGGAGCCGCTGGCGGCCGCGCAGCCCGCCAATGCCGAGGCCAGCTTCTACCTCGGCATGGCCATCCTGAGTGAGGGCGGCCCGTCCTCTCTTGACTCGGCCCGGTCGTGGCTCGGCAAGGCGGTCAGGCTCTCCCCGGACAACGAGGGCTACCTCTCGCAGTACGCCGGGCTCTGCCTGCTTGCGGCGGACCGCGACAGTTCGTTCTCGCTCGCCCTGGAGGGCCGCGAGGCCATGACGCGAGCAATCGCCCAGGATCCCGGGGACCTGGAGGCGCGCGAGGGGCTCATGAGGTTCTACGCAAAGGCGCCCTGGCCCCTTGGCGACCCGGCGAAGGCCATGGCCCAGGCGGCCGACATAGGGAGGGCCGACCCGCGGCGCGGCGCGGCCGCCTACCGCTCCCTGGCCGAGACGTTCCTTAAGGCCGGGCGCGGGGAGCAGGCCCGGCTCGCCGCCCAGTGCGCCCAAAGCCTCGCGCCCGGCCCCCGGCCGTGATACGCCACACGCATGCCGCGCATACCGATAGAGGATAACTTCAGCGACGTCGTGTCGAAGGCCCAGAGAGGCCTTCGGATCTCGGATGAGGAGTTGTGCAAGCGGGCCGAGGTGACGCCCGAGGACCTCGCCGCCGTCAAGTCCGGGCGCGTCATTGACGCGGTCATCCGCCGGGTGGCCCGCCACCTGCGCCTCGGCCCGAACGCGCTCGAGGATCTCGCGCACAAGCGATGGTATCCCGACGCCCCGGCATTCCCCCACGGGTTCGCGATCTTCAACACGCCCTTCGAGGACATTTTCGTGAACAGCTACCTCGTCTGGGACGCGCGCGAGAAGGTGGGCGCCGCCTTCGACACCGGGTCCGACTCCCAGGGCATGCTCGACGTCATCCGCACCGACAAGATCCGCCTCCGGATGATCTTCATCACGCACACGCACGACGACCACATCGCCGACCTCGCGCGCCTCGCCGGCGAGACGGGCGCCGAGGTGTGGGCGAGCGAGCGCGAGCCCTCAAGCCACCCGGGGGCGAAGGTGTTCCGCGAGAACGCCCACTTCCACATCGGCGGCCTCGCGATAAAGACCCTGTCCACCTGGGGCCATTCCCCAGGCCAGACGACGTTCTACGTGACGGGCCTGAGCTATCCCCTTGCCGTGGTGGGCGATTCGCTCTTTGCCGGCTCCATCGGCGGCAGCGCGGAGCACTTCGCCGACCAATACAAGAACGACGTTGAGAAGATCCTGCGGCTGCCGCGCAACACCGTCCTCGCCTGCGGCCACGGTCCGCTCACCACCGTCGGACAAGAGAAGGGCCACAACCCGTTCTTCGCGTCCTAAGGCGCGACCTATGGGTATGTTCCGTACTCGACTCCCATGAGCGGCTCCCGCAAAGTACCCACAAATATAACCCTATCGATGAAACGCAAAACCACGTTCATTCTGGTCCTTGCCTTTGGGCTTGTTGTGGGGTGGATCTCGATCATCACCGACGAGAAGGTCCGGGAGCACCTGGGCAGCACACTCTACATCATCGGGTTCGCGATCTGCGGGGCGCTGCTTCTGATGCTGGCAGGCTACGTCTGGGACCAGACGCTCGCCAAGTCGCTCAAGTCGCTGCATGACACGACGGATTCGGTCAAGATCGAGGACGCGCCGCTGATCAGCGACGAGTCCGATTCGGACGAAATCATCGGCCTTGCGCGCAAGATCGAGCGGATGGCCCGCTCGCTCCAGCAAGTCGAGGCGAGCTACAAGGGGATCGTCGAGGACCAGCCCGACCTCATCTGCCGCTACCGCAACGACGGCAAGATCACGTTCGTGAACGGCGCCTATGCGCGCGCGGTGAACCGCAAGCGCACGGAGTTGGTCGGCGTCGACTTCCCCTACTTCACGCCTGGCGCCGCGATCGCGGACGAGCCGTACACGTTCGAGACCGAGATGCCGTTCGACGACGGCAGGCGCCTGTGGATCCGGTGGACCCAGCGCGCCATCAAGGACGACGAGCGCACGACCATGGAGTACCAGTCGGTGGGCCATGACATCACCGAGCGCAAGGAGGCCGAGGCGGCGCTCCTGCGGGCGAAGGAGGCGGCGGAGGCCGCCGACCGGGCCAAGTCCGAGTTTCTCGCGATTGTCAGCCACGAGCTGAGGACGCCGATCAACGCGATCATCGGGTTCTCGAAGATGCTCTCGTCCACCACGCTGACCCTGGACCAGCGGGAGCAGGTCGAGATGATCAATTCGAGCGGCCTCGCCCTGGAGAAGATCATCGCGGACATCCTCAACCTCTCCAAGATCGACTCGGGCAAGATCGACATCGAGCACGCGCCCTTCTCGCTGCGCATGTGCGTCCAGGACATCTGCGCGTTCTTCGCCCCGAAGGCGCGCTCGCTCGCGCTGGCCCTGGACTCGAAGGTCGACGCCGGCGTCCCCGAGATCGTCAACAGCGACGAGTC